>DASSLP010000077.1:0-29685 GCA_035689365.1 Methyloceanibacter sp. | reverse complement strand
AACCCCTCGGCAACACGTGGGCTTTAGACGTGAGATTTCTAATCCGCACAGTTCAGCGCGTGGCGATCCTGGGTCTTGGTGTGCTCAGCGTCTGGCTCATCGTGTTTGTTTTTCATTGGGTGGACCGCAGACTTCCATTCATCCTGGCCGTCGCTCTAGCTTATGGCGTTGCCGGCTATGTCGTCCTGCCACGCGCTGTTCGCATCGGGCTGAAAATTCTTCACCGTAGGCGCGTACCCCGTTTCACCACTACAGCCGACGGACTCACAGGTGATCCCGTCAACTTCGCCCTACTCGGCACGATGGGAGAGCTACGTGCTGCTTATGCGACCGCTGGCTGGGCGGAGGCAGACGCTTTAAGCCTGCGAAGTTCGTGGCGTATGGCTCGGGCCTTCGTCTTCAACGAGCCGTATCCGACTGCTCCATTCAGCACTTTCTACCTTTTCGGACGAAGCCAAGATGTGGGATTCCAGAAGGCAATTGGAGACAGCCCACGCAGAAGGCATCACATCCGTTTTTGGGCCAAAAGCCTTGCGCAAGTCCAAGCGGGCGTCGATGGGCCGAGCTTTTGGCAAAAATCAGCCAGACCGAACGAAGATGAATCCGTGCTTTGGATAGGTGCTGGCACTAAGGACACGGGGCTCTCGCTTACAAAATTGACCTTTCAAGTGACGCACGCCACGGACCCCGATGCGAATGCCGAACGGGAGTACATGATCGACCAATTAAGCAAGCATGGCGTCATCAAAGACGTGACCTTCTATAAGCCGGGGGAGCGATTGCCTACCAAGAACACTCATTACATCACAGACGGTGAAGTGGCCGTTGCGTGGCTGGTGGGATCAGGCAGACAACAGAAGAGGAAATCCCGACCAAGTCGAGGAACAACACTAACCGCATGAGATGGGCTCGGAAAATTCGGCAGCACTACTTCTGCCGCAGGATCGGATGGCCCTAACCTCGCGTTCTTTGAATATCCATGTGACACCCGGAATGGTGTGGCATCTTTGGCACAGCAGAGAAGAGCATTGCCCGGCATCGCGAACTCGATTGGCTGATCGACCCGACAGACTGATCATTCATCCACGTATCGCCTTGGGAGATTCCAATGGGACATCGTCGGTCGGCACGCTCATGTCCGCTTTTTACCCGAAGTGGACATATAAAGTGGCGAGCTAGCTGCTGAGCTTCTCAGCTAGCTTGGTGAGGAACGACATGCAGGCGTCAAGCTGGGCAGCTACCACGAATTCATCCGCCACATGGGCCTGCTCTGTGTCGCCAGGACCGCAGATTACCGTCGGGCAGCCTGCCTCCTCGAAAAGTCCAGCCTCCGTCCCATAGGGCACCGTCTTCGTGGCATTGGCACCGGTGAGCGCGAGCGCCAAGGCCACGGCCTCCGAGCCTTGCTTTGCTAGAAATGCAGGCACGCTTCCCCGATGCTGCGTCTCGATCGATGCCGTCGGCGCCACACGCCGCATGCGCGGGAGAAGCGTTTGTTCGGCGTATGCTTTGAGCCGCTTCGGTGCGAAGTCCGGCTCGGCGTCGGGGAGATTACGCACTTGCCAAAGGAATTCGCAGGTATTCGGCACGATCCCGGTCGCGGTGCCGCCTTTGATGGTCCCCACCTGCATGGTCGAAAAGGGCGGTTCAAAGCGGTTATTGGTCTTGCGCGACGCAAGTTCGGTGCCGATGCGGTCGATCTCCTCGATTAGCTCGGCCGCGAAAGAAATAGCATTCATCCCGAGTTGCGGTAGGCTCGAGTCAGCCTCCCTTCCGGACACGACGGTGTGATAGGAGTCGACGCCTTTATGCGCGTCGATCACGGCCATGCCGGTGAACTCGCCAACGATGATGACGCGGGGACGCGGCAGGTCGGATCCGAGCCGCGCGATCAACGGACGGACGCCAGTGCAGCCAACCTCCTCGTCATAGGAGACGATGATGTGGATCGGCTCCTTTAGCTCGCGTGACGTGAAAAGTGGCACCGAAGCAAGCACACAGGCGAGAAAGCCCTTCATGTCGCAAGAGCCGCGGCCGTAAAGCTTGCCATCTCGAAGCTGGACCTTGAACGGATCGTTCGACCAAGTTTGGCCGTCGACCGGAACGCAGTCGCTGTGGCCGGACAGGCCGACGCCGCCACCGCTCGGCCCGATGCTCGCGAATAGGCTAGCCTTCGCGCGATCAGCTGAAGGAATTAGCGTCGAGGCGACACCATAGCCGTCGAGATAGGTCTTAACGAACGCGATGAGTTCCAGATTCGATTTGGCGCTCGTGGTATCGAAGGCGACCAACCTTGCAAGTAGCTCTTGCACTCCGGATGAAGACGCCGACACCGGTACTCCTTTGTGTCGCAACTTTGGTTGCTGCCTGGCCGCCGACACTGCTCCTGCCCGATTATACAAACAAGGATATTTCGGTGTGGAAAGCCTTACGCGTTAGGTCCATGTCCGCTATTGGCACTTAGCAGACTCTTTGAGCGGGCTCGTCTCACGTCCGCTTTTGGGGGTAAAGCAGACCTTAAGCTGGTTGTCACCACAGTCATGGGCCTTGCACACCCAAGCGAGCGTGTAGGTTTCGCTCCCACCGCCACGCTCTTTGACGGCGTGGCCGGCCCATCGAAGGTCTTGGCATAATGGCTGACCCAGTCGGGCACGCTCTCTCCCGCGAGCATGCCCCGCCGCGAGATAAGCAGGCTTCTTCAAGAGGTCGAAAAGATATGGGCCTTCGCTTCCCTGTGTGGCGAAAGCGGGCGCGCTGCACAGGACGAGCAGCGTAAGCATCAACGGTCTCGAGATCATTGCGGGCTCCGTCATCCGGACGAGCATTCGTCCGCGGAAGAAGAATGACGGATCGGCGTTGAGGCGTGAAGCGGCTAGTGGCGGACGAGGGGCCAGGCCTGGAGGCTTGGGCGAACCGGCGAGTCCGCGGCCGGCTCTTGCGCCTGCTCATAGGAGCCTGATGGTCTGGTTGCCGGACGGTCGACCAGGTACCGCTCGGGCACCGGCGATGAGGCAGCCCAAAGCGCCTCGAAGGCGAGCCGCGCAAGTCGCACCATTTCGGGCGCAGCCTCGTTGAAAAAAGTGAGTGCATTGCGCCTATCCGCCTCGCGGCGCATGGCATCTCCGGACCAACAGATCGCATTGCCATAAGTGACCTGCTCATGGGCATCGAGCAGGCGCGGATTGCGCGCCCAGCGGATCAGCTCAGAAGGGTGTTGGCGGGGCGCTAGCAGCGCGAGGCTCGTGAAGAGCTGCCGCAGTTCCTCTTGCGGCTCGATCTTGGCAAGGACGACCTTGGCGTCCAGCCTTGCGCATTCGAGTTGGTTTTTGATGCGGACCAAGGCTCGTGCCGGAGCGGAGCTCGCCGAACGAAGGATCAGAGTGAACCCAGGAGACGGGCGGCCCTCGGCCTTGGCGCGCTCGACCGCCCGCGATATGGCGGCAAGATGCCCATCGAGCTCGGCTTGGCGAAAGTCGCTCACCCCTCCGGGACCGACCACAACGCGCATCTCCCCCTCGCTTTTGTGGAACTGACTGAACGGCAGACGCTATGGCGCTTGGCCGTAGGTCGCCATGAATAGCCGCAACAGGGTTAAGGAAGGCTTGACTGCCGTCCCGATTCTGCATGGCAGCCCAAGCTCAGAGTCTGGGATTGAAGCTGAAGGTGGTGAAGACGAAGCCAGCGGCGGTGCGAGCTACTTCTTCCCTAGCAAGGCGTCGCGTTGCTTCTCCAACTCAGCGAGTTTTGCTTCCTGGTCTGCGATGCGGTCGGCGTTGCGCTCCTCGTCCTCTGCGCCGGAAAACGCTGCGGCCTGCTCGATCAGCTCGCCGAGATTGTCCTGAACGATGGCGATGCGCCGGTTGATCTCAGCCAAAGCTTCGTTGTCTGCCATCTTTCGCACCTTCGGTTCAGCGGGAACTAACGTTATCGGCAAGCTGCCACTCTTTTCAATGTCTCCATCATTGTCATGCCCGCGCAAGCGGGCATCCAGTAACCGCCGCCTTTCGCGATTGCGCACCACCGAGGTTACTGGATTGCCCGGTCAAGCCGGGCAATGACAAGAAGAACTTATCCACGCGCATTGCCTCAGCATTACACTCCAATCACCTCGTCCACTTGAAGGGCGCTTCGCGAGGCGAACGTCGAGGCGGGACGAGGTGCGGCACCTGCGAGCTCATGGACGCAACATGAGCACTCGGGCGGCATCGGAGCTCCCTCCGGGGCCACTAGGAGTCCCCGCCAGGAGCTGGCTGACATCCCGGCAGGCCATTCACGGCGCTGCCGGCGACGAAAAGCAGGGCCCGGTGCCGAAAAGACGTCCGCGATTGGCGCGCCGAGAGGCGCCCGCCGCGCATCCCAAAAGGAAGCGCGGACACCATAGGTTTGCGCTTTTCGGCGCGCCATCCCCCTCGCGCTGAGGGGAACCCTAGCAGAGCCCGGGCGCTTGCATGCGTTGCGGTACCGCATTGGCATGTCTGCATCTTTCCCAATTCCCGCGGTACCAGGGGCGAAGGCGAGCACTTAAATAACTGCCATGGCCTTCTATCTCGTCACAGCAATTCCCGATCACGCGCGCATGGAGGAACTGTCCGCGCGGCTTGCCGGCAACGAGATCGTCGCCATGAGGCCGTTCGGTCAGTCACTCGCTTATTCTCTGCGTAACGCGCGACTGCAGAGAGATGGCGTCGCCGTGTGGGAGGAAGAAGATTATTGCCGACCGCCTCTTGCCCAGGAGCGCGAGGCCGTGCTCGACTCCTATTTCCGCGATCTCAGAGTCAAACCAGTCAAAGAAGGCTCCGGCTGGGACAAGATCAATTCCCTGCCGCGGCTGTTCCCGGAATTTGCCAAAGCCTGAGCCGTCCACATGCGCGCCACGCTTCCTGCTGCTCTCCTGCTTCTGCTCGCCTCGACGTCGGCGCCTCAGGCCGCTCCTAACATCGTGGTCATCATGACCGACGATCAGGAGGACACTGGCTCGATGGGCTATATGCCGAAGACCCATGCGCTATTGGCCGAGAAAGGGCTCACCTTCGAGAACAGCTTCGTCAATCTGCCGCTCTGCGCGCCGAGCCGCGCATCGTTCCTGACCGGGCAAAGCGCCCATAACACCGGCATCAAAGCCAACAACCCGGTCGATGGCGGCGGCTGGGGTGCCTTCAAGGACAAGGAGAAGAGTGCCCTCCCCGTTTGGCTGAAGAAGGCGGGCTACAAGACGGCGCTGATCGGCAAATATATCAATCGCTATGGGCAGGAGAGCACGTTCGGCTCTCTACTCTCCTGGGCCGGCAGCTATCTCAATATCAGCTTCACCAGTCCCACGATCGGTAACCCGGAGGATTGGGTGCCACCCGGCTGGGACCTTTGGTACGCCTTCACCGGAACCCGCGCCCGCTACTACGACTACGACATCAACGAGAACGGCAGGATCAAGACGTTCGGTTCGGGTGCCGGCGACTATTCCACTGACGTGCTGAAGGCGCGCGCCGTTCGCTTCATCAAAGACCAGCGTGGCGCGACGGATCCGTTCTTCATGCTTGTCGCGACAAAGGCGGTGCACAATCAAGGCAAGTGCGCCATTCCCGCGCCGCAACATGCTGATGCCTTCAAGGACGTAAGCCTTCCATTCAACTCTGCCGGCAAGAAGGAGAGTGCAACAAAGCCCGTAACCGGCGGCCAATCGAAAGAAGATATCGAAACATGCTATCGCGCCGAGCTGCAATCGCTCCAATCGGTCGATGACCTGGTTGCTGCACTGGTCGGTTCGTTGCAAAAAGCCGGAAAGCTCGACGACACCGTCATTATCTATACATCCGACAACGGCTTCCTGTTCGGCCAGCACGGGCGCCTCGGCAAATCGGTACCTTATGAGGAAGCGATCAAGGTGCCGCTCGTTATCCGTGGCCCAGGAATTCCGGAAAACCAGACGCGCGGCCAGCTCGTGAACAACCTCGACGTCGTTGCCACTATTGTTGAGCTTGCCGGAGCGTCGCCCGGCGCTACTCTCGACGGGCACTCGCTAAGCCCTCTGTTTGCCGAGTCCAACGCCCCGTGGCGTAGCGCGATTGCCTTCGAGAGCCCGTCGGCGCACTTTATGGGTCCGGCTGAGCGCTATACCGGGGTCCGCACGGCCACCCGCAAATACATCAAATTCGATACCGGCGTGGAGATGCTTTACGACCTCGCCGCCGACCCGCATGAGAGCAACAGCAGGACAGGCAATGCAGCCTATGCCGGCGATCTCGCCCTCCTGCGCGGCCTCAACGAAAAGCTTAAGTCCTGCACTGGCGAAACCTGCTGGGTGCCGTGAACATCGGTGCCAAAGACGGTTGGTGTTGCGGCAAAGCAGGCATAAATAACCGGTATAATGCCCGAACCTCTCACCAAAGAGCGCGTGCTCGAGGCGCTCAGGCGCGTCAAAGGCCCCGATCTCAGGAACGACATCGTCTCCGAGGGGCTCGTCTCCGAGATCGTGATCAACAAGGGCAAGGTCTATTTCGCCATCCAAGTGGAGCCGGCGCGGGCGCGCGAGCTCGAAGCCTTGCGCATGGCGGCCGAGAAGGCCGTCTCGTCGCTGCCTGGCGTCGATGCCGTTGCCGTAACGCTGACCGCTGACCGTTCGCCGGGAGCCGCTCGCGGCGGCAACGGCCAGGGTGCTGCACCCCCACAGGGTTCGCCGTTCACGAGACCTGGCGCAGCCCGCGACGCGCGCCACCGCCCCGGCGGCGTCCCTGGAGTCGCCAACATCATCGCCGTCGCCTCTGGCAAAGGCGGCGTCGGCAAGTCGACCGTCGCCATCAATCTCGCGCTCGCGCTGAAAGAGAAGGGTTTGCGCGTCGGCGTGCTCGACGCCGACATCTACGGCCCCTCGATGCCCCGGCTCTTGGGCCTCAAAGGCCAGCCGCAGCAAATCGCCGGCAACCAGCTCGATCCGATGCAGGCCTACGGCCTCAAGGTGATGTCCATGGGTTTCCTCGTCGACGAGGAGACGCCGATGATCTGGCGCGGACCGATGGTGATGTCGGCGCTGTCGCAGATGCTGAAGGATGTCGCCTGGGGAGAGCTCGATGTACTCGTCGTCGACATGCCGCCGGGCACTGGTGACGCCCAGCTCACCATGGCACAGCAGGTTCCGCTCGCCGGTGCCGTCATCGTATCTACGCCTCAGGATCTGGCGCTGATCGACGCGCGCAAGGGGCTCAACATGTTCCGTCGGGTGAACGTGCCGGTGCTCGGCCTGGTCGAGAACATGAGCACCTTCATTTGCCCGCATTGCGGAGAGCGCTCCGATATTTTCGGTCATGGCGGCGCCAAGGCCGAAGCCGCGCGGCTAGGCGTTCCCTTTCTCGGCGAGGTGCCGCTCACGGTGGCCATCCGCGAGACCTCAGATGCGGGGCGCCCGGTCGTCGCCACCGATCCATCCTCGCCTGCGGCAGAAGCGTTTCGCGAGGTGGCGGCGCGGGCCTGGACGGAGCTTGAGCGCGGCAAGAGCGGAGCGCGCGCCGCGCCGCGCATCGTGATGGAAGGTTAGTGTCTTGCGCGAGAAGGCACGACTCAGATAATTCAGAGCGGGCGTGAGTCGAGTGGAACGCGGCCAAATTTTTCGCTCCTCGCCTGCCTGTGATCAATCCCGAGACAATCAAGCTTCCGGTTTGGGTGGTCAACGTCGGCCTCGTTCATGTCGCCGCGCTCGCGCTCGTTCTGCCGATGCTGATCACCTTGCCTGCGCCAACTGGCGACGACCGCAATGTCGAAGCCGTGGATGTCGAGCTTGTCCCCGCGGCTCAGCCTGCGTCTAAGATCGAGCAGGACGTCGATCAGACTGCGGCGCTGCCTTTCTCGCATCAGCCGAAGACGGCAGCCGCGGAGGAGCGCACATCGAAACCTGTTGATGAGACTCCCCAAGCCACGCCGGAGCCTGTGCCGGAAGTCACAAAGAAGCCCGAGGTGGAAGCCGCCTCGCAGCCTGTACAGGAACAGCCTTTAGAGGATGCAGCCCCCAGGCCTGCAGAGGAAACCGCCCCCGTGCCCGCAGCCGGAGTCGCCACGAAGCCCGCAAGTGAGGGCGCATCGGAGCCCGAGGGAGAGTCCCCCACATCCACGTCCCCCGATGCAGTTGCCAAGGCCGAGCCCGAGGCCGCCCCGCCGCCTAGGGCCATTGAGCCCGAATCCGCTGCTCCGCCCGTTGAATCAGATTCTGCACCGACGACCACGCCTGTCGAGCAGGCCGAGCCTGAGAGCAAAGCCGCCAAGCAGAAACCTTCAGTGGTCAAAAAACTCAAAGCCGCAAAGTCTAAGGCCGAAGCGAAGGCGAGTAAGGCAAAAGCAGCAAAGCCCGCGCCGAAGAAGCCAGCTGTCGCGGCAGCCAAGCCTGCCCCGCACAAACCGTTCCTCCGCAAGACCGTACAGGATCTCGCGAGGAAGGAGCCTCCTCCGTTCAAAGGACCGTGGAGTCAACTCTTTGGAGGTGCACCGCCGTCCCCGGACAAGCGATAGCTCAGGCAACTTGCCAAGTCCGCTCGGCGCTCTTTTAACCGCCGGTCACCGACATGGTCCGCCCCACCGCGGGCCTTTGGTCGCGGCCAATGACAAAGTCATGGCCCTTGGGCTTGCGCGCGATGGCGTCGTCGATGGCGGCGTGGAGCAGCGCGTCGTCTTGGCTTGCCCTGAGCGCGGCGCGGAGGTCGGCGGAGTCCTCCTGACCGAGACACATATAAAGAGTGCCGGTGCAGGTGACCCGCACCCGATTGCAGGCCTCGCAGAAATTGTGGGTCATTGGCGTGATGAAGCCGAGCCTTCCGCCGGTCTCCCGCACATGCACATAGCGGGCCGGTCCGCCAGAGCGATAAGGGATGTCTTCGAAGGTGAAATGCCGCCCAAGTCGCGCGCGGACGAGCGACAGTGGCAGATATTGCTCGACCCGATCCGCACCGACCTCGCCCATCGGCATGGTCTCGATCAGGGTGAGGTCAAAGCCGCGCCCATGCGCCCAACGCAAAACGTCTTCAAGCTCATCCTCGTTCACGTCTCTCAGTGCCACGGTGTTGATCTTGATTTCGAGCCCAGCCCGGCAGGCGGCGTCGATGCCGCCCATGACCTGGGCGAGGTCTCCCTTGCGGGTGATGGCCTTGAACTTGGCGGGGTCGAGGGTATCGAGGGACACGTTGATGCGCTTGACGCCGCAATCGGCAAGCTCGTCCGCATAGCGGGCGAGCTGACTCCCGTTGGTGGTGAGGGTCAGCTCGTCCAGGCCTGCACCGAGATGCCGCAACAGGGACCTCACGAGCCACATAATGTTGCGGCGCACAAGCGGCTCGCCGCCGGTCAAACGCAGCTTGCGCACGCCGCGCGCGATGAAGGCGCTCGCCAGGCGATCGATCTCCTCGAGGGTGAGCAGGTCCTTGCGCGGGAGAAACATCATGTCTTCCGCCATGCAATAGACGCAGCGGAAGTCGCAGCGGTCGGTCACCGAGACCCTGAGATAGGTGATGTGCCGGCCGAACCGGTCGACCATTTTGGGCGCGGTCATCTACTCGTCGTCCTCATTGGGAAGCGCGGACTTCCTCTTACGGCTATAGTCCTTCGCGCTTTTCATCACGCGCTTGCGGTAGCGCCCATCGGCCAGCGCTGCAGCTGCGGCGCTGCGGCGCTTTACTGGATTCTTCAGCTTCATGCTCCGGCCGGCCTGTTGCTTCCGTCTTGCGCGGCCCTTGGCATCAGAGGTGACCGCCATAGGCATTGGTCTTTATATAGGTGTCATATAGGTGTTTCGCCGTTTCATATCACGGGAAGAAACGCCGAAGGGAGGCAAGGATGGACGAGCAACGCTTCAATATGTCGCTTAGAAAGTACCTCAAAGAGGTGGGCGTGACCTCGCAACAGGAGATCGAGCGGATCGTGCGCGAAGAGGGGCTTGGCGGCAAGGGGAAGCTCAAAGTGAAGATGGTACTGATCGGCAAGGGTACCGGCCTCAACCACGTGGTCGAGGGCGAAATCGATCTCGGTTAGCCTTGGGACGGTGACCTCTCACATGGCCGAACCTTGGCCGACCGAGCTCAGGCTCGACAAGGACAAACGCATCCTCACCGTGAGTTTCGACGATGGGAAGAGCTTCACGATTCCTGCGGAGCTGTTGCGCGTGCTCTCGCCAAGCGCCGAAGTGCAGGGCCACAGCCCCGAGCAGCGAGTCACAGTGGCCGGCAAGAGAAATGTCAGGATCGCGCGGCTCGAGCTCGTAGGCAACTACGCCGTGCGCATCGTGTTTACCGACGGCCACGACACCGGGCTCTATGTTTGGGAGTATCTGCGCGAGCTTGGCGAAGAGAAAGAGGCGCGCTGGCAGGAATACCTCAAGGATCTCGCCGCCAAGCGCCTCTCCCGCTAGCTCAGGACTTGGCCTCCTTTGCGAGCAGCGCACGCTTGCGCTCGATGCCGCCGGTATAGCCGGTCAGCGACCCGTCGGATCCGATCACCCGATGACACGGGATTGCCACGGCGATGCGGTTCGAGCCGCATGCCCGCGCCACGGCGCGCACGGCCTTCGGTTCCCCGATGGCCTTGGCGATCTCCGCATAGCTTGCTGTCGAGCCGACCGGAATGCGGCGGAGCGCGTCCCACACGCGATGCTGAAACGCGGTGCCACGGATATCCAAGGGAAGATCGAAGCCGATGCGTGGATCCTCGACGAACCCGATCACTTTGGCGACGAGCTGCTCGAAAGCGGGATCGTCGCCCACCAGCTTCGCACGCGGGAGCTGCTTCTTGAGGTCGCGCGCAAGCTCCTCGGCGCTGTCGCCGAAAAAGATGGCGCACACGCCCTTGTCGCTCGCGGCAACGAGCACTAGGCCGAGCGAGCTCTTGCCAATTGCGAACCTGATTTCCGCGTCGGGACCGCCAGAGCGGAACGCGCTCGGACTCATGCCGAGCACCTCAAAGGATGTCGCATAGAAGCGGCCGTTGGAATTGAAGCCCGCCCCATAGATGGCCTCGGTCACAGTCGCGCTGCGTGGCAGTTCCTCGCGCACGCGCTTGTTGCGATGGGCAGTGGCGTAAGCCTTAGGCGTCACGCCGAGGGTCGCCTTGAAGATGCGATGGAAGTGATACGGACTTAAGCCGACCGCCTGTGCGAGCGCGTCAAGACTGGGCTCTGCTTCGGCCGTCTCGATCAACCGGCAGGCTTCTGCCACCTTGCCGGCGTATTGCTCGGAGAGAGGAGGTTGGTCGGGTTTGCAGCGCTTGCACGGTCGAAAGCCGGCGCGCTCTGCCTCGGCTGCAACGTCGAAAAAGCGGATATTCTCACGCTTGGGACGCCGCGCGGGGCAAGACGGACGGCAATAGATGCCGGTCGTTTTCACCGCAACGAAAAAATGCCCATCGTAGGAAGCGTCGCGAGCGACGAAGGCAGCCCATCTCTCGTCATCGAGAGTCAGCTTCGTGGCGAAGGGCAACTCTTTAGTTTGTGTTGTATGCCGCATGGTCATGGCTCCGAGATGAATGCCGTTGGCCTGGACGTAGTCCTTCTATTGCGGCAGTGCACCCCGGTCCTTGCTTTCAAACTCGGTACACGAGCTTAGAGCTTCTCTCTATCGCGTTGCAAAGAATTCGGGGCCTGAGCCTACAATCAATGGGTCTGGTGGTGCGGCGACAGCAGGATCCTTGCCGGTATAGTCGATGCGCGCCAGTACGGAGCGCATGGCGTTGAGGGTCGTTCGTCGCTTGTCATTCGCCCGCACGACCGTCCACGGCGCAGCGTCGGAATGGGTGAAGCGAAAGATGTCCTCGTGCGCGATGTTGTATTCCTCCCATTTGGTCAGGCCCATGATGTCGACATCAGTCAGCTTCCAACGCTTCAATGGATGATGGCGCCGAGCATGGAAGCGCTTGAGCTGCATCTCACGGCCTACGGTCAGCCACAGCTTGATGAGGATGATGCCGTCGCGCACAAGGCCCGCCTCGAAGAGCGGCGTCTCCTCGAGAAACTTCACTGCTTCCGCCTCTGTGCAGAAGCCGAGCACCCGCTCGACGCCGGCCCGGTTGTACCAAGAGCGATCGAACACGACCATGGTGCCGGCCGAGGGAAGCTGCTCGACATCGCGCTGGAAATACCACTCGCCGCGCTCGGTTTCGGTCGGCTTCGACAGCGCTACAGCGCGGGCATGGCGCGGGTTCAAGTGCTGCATGAAGCGGATGATGGTCCCGCCTTTGCCCGCCGCGTCTCGCCCCTCGAAGATAATGACCAGCCGCTGTTCTTTCTGTACCCAGCGCTGCAATTTGACGAGCTCGACCTGGAGCGGGAGCTCTTGCCGCTTGTACTCCTTGCGCTTTATACGCACCGCGTAAGGGTAGCCCCCGCTCCGAAGGGCGTTGGCCGCGATCTCGCGAGGCAGAATGGGATCGTCGATGTCGAAACCCGGCAGCTCCTCGCCAGGGCCGACCTCCTCGAGCAGCAAATTATGGGACATGTTCCCCGCCCCCCGCAGGACTGAGCCGCCCCCGCGACTATATCAGCAGAAGGGACGAAAACACCGTGACGCATCTGTCATCGCTGTGTCATTGAAGCCCTCTTGGCTGTCGCAAAATCGTGATAATCCAAGCGCAATCATCGCCACCCGCCGAGTCGTCGCGGTTCGCGGAGAAAGCCATTGAGCGATCAAGCAGAACAGGGCTCTCGGGCGCTCGCCCCCTACCTTTTCGGCCGCATCGGTGCAGCGGTCATGCGACCCTGCCGGGAGGTCGCCGCGCGGCTTGGGGCAGCCCTTTGGCTGATCGTCGCCGTTGCGGTCATCATGGCGTCGCTGGTGCTGATTGCCGGACTTTCCAAGACCTTCGCGCTGATCGGGCTTGCGAGCTTCGTGGCTTCGGTCGTGCTGCTTCCTCGCCCAGACAGAGAGCAGGCGCTTGCCGCAGCGGGGAACCTGCCGGCCGCATCCTTGCGCCAGACCTCGGCAATGTATGTCATGGCAGAGGCGCTGCCCGACCCCGCCATCCTGCTCGACCGGGCCGGCCAGGTGCTGTTCTGCAACGCTCCGGCTCGCGGACTGTTCGCCTCTTTGCGCGAGGGGAGCCACATCTCCTCGGTGATCAGGACGCCTGAATTTCTCGACGCCGTCTCTGCTGCGCCCGACCGCGGGCGCGTCGTCACCGTGACTTATGCCGAACGCGTGCCGGTCGGCCGTCGCATGGCGGTGACGGTCGCCCCCTTGAGCAGAGGTGCCGAGCGCGGCGGCAACATCCTCGTGCTTCTGCGCGACCTGACTGAGGTGGAGCGCATCAATCAGATGCGCGCCGATTTCATAGCCAATGCGAGCCACGAGCTCCGCACGCCGCTCGCCTCGTTGCGCGGCTTCATCGAGACGCTGCAGGGCACCGCCAAGGAAGATACCGGGGCGCGCGAGCGCTTCCTTCCCATCATGGCCGAGCAGGCCTCGCGCATGACGCGTCTTATAGATGCGCTGCTTTCCTTAAGTCGCGTCGAGATGAATGCCCACGTACCGCCGTCGGACCTGGTCGACCTCAACGATGTCTTGAACCACGCCAAGGACACGCTCGACCCGCTCGCCCGCGAGATGGGCTTCCGCTTCGAGGTCGGACGCTTCCAGCGCCCCGCCATCGTGCGCGGCGACCGCGATGAGCTACTTCAGGTCTTGCAGAACCTTGTGCAGAACGCGCTGAAATACGGCAACAGGGGCGGGCAGGTGCGCATCGAGGCGAAGCACATCCCCTCGCTTGGACGGCAGGCAGGGCGCTACGCCATCGCCGTGGTCGACAACGGACCAGGTATTGCTCCTGAGCATCTGCCGCGGCTCACCGAGCGGTTCTACCGCGTCGATGTGGCGTCGAGCAGAGAGAAGGGCGGCACTGGGCTTGGGCTAGCCATCGTCAAGCACATCCTCAACCGCCATAGAGGCGAACTCGCCATTGCCTCGAAGCCAGGCAAAGGTTCAACCTTTACGGTCATGCTTAACCAGGCGCGGGCGAGCCAGCCCGACCGGGGCGCTCGGGCGAGCTGAAGGAGCCTGTCCACAGGCCGATTTCCCCCGCCCTTGGGCCTTTTCCAGACTGTTATAGAAGTGTCATATAAGTGACAAAGTGCAAAACCCCCAGGAAAACTGGGAGCTTTCACAGGCACAAACTTGAGGGGGGTGACGTTATCCCAGTGTTCGCCATGCAGGCGTTCCTAGCCCTTGCCGAGTAGCTTTGGCAGCTTGGCGATGTTTGCGACTCTGACGGCATTGCGCTGTCTTCCTAACTCTTGTCCTCAAGCCCGTAATGCATCGAGACCTGATAGAGCACCCACGCAACTGCAGCACTCACAAAAGCGTGCCACCATGCGCTGTGATAAAAAACGGCTCTCACCAAAAAATAGATAGTGGCCACGAATGCAGCCATCCAAGCGCAAGCAATTACAACCAAATAAGCTTCTTTGATAATCTCTTTGGTCTGTATTTGCGCGACGCCTCCCGCTTTCTCTTTATGAAGACCGCAACTAGCTGGGCTCTGGAAGAGCCCTTGCCAGCAGCGTTGGCAGCTTGGCGATGTTTGCTGCTATGCGTCTAGCCTCGTCCATGGTGAGAACGTGGGCTATATCAGCATCGGGCTTTTTCTTTCGCGTCTGCCGTACTCCCAGCTCCAACTGAAAGCCCCCACTATGATAGAGAGAGACTCAGACGAACTCACGGAAATCTCAGAAGCCGAGTTGGAGGCAGCAATCGAAGACACTGCTGGCATGCCGGAACCAGAGCGCGAAGCCTTGCTCGACCTCATCGAGAAAGGGCTCGTAGTCGATAGCGGTATGCGCCGCAACGGCCAATGGCAATGCGTCTCGCCTCGTGCGTGGTGAGAATGTGGGCTATATCGGCATTGCGCTTATCCGCATGACCAAAGACATAAGCGATGGTTGGCGTCTACGCCCTTGAAGCCCGCGTCTATGGTTTCAACGGTCCATGGTGCTGGGAAGCGTCGCATTGAAATGCCAAGCATGCCTTAGTTGATTGGGCCTTCGGCGGTATCTACGGCTTCTCACCCGATGTGAGCCAATCAAGTACAGAATAAAGTGAGAGCACGCTTGCTAGTATTAAGAGCAGGCCAGCCGTACCTGACCAGCCTACGATCAAAAAGATTGCTCCGAGCAGAAGCGCGATGAAGCACCCAACGAGTGCAAATTGTCCGATGGCCACGGGCGAGATTAGCGCAAAAAGCGTGGCCTACCCAAAGGGTGTCCTATCCCGAAGCCTTAAGCCGCCTAGCGGCTGCTTCAACTTTCACTCGGTCGTTACCGACACGGGCAATTAGGCTCTTCACCTGGTCGACAGTGAGGCCGAATTTCTCCGCGACATAGCGGACCTCGTAATCCTGGTCGGCTGACACGCGGCTGCGGTCTGGTTCGCCAACTTTGGTCTTATCGTCAGGCATGGAGGCATTCTCCTATTGCTCCCAAAGTAAACGCCTCGTTTGTTATGCACGTTTCACTTTGGTCCTCGCCGCGAATGATCTAGGGCCCAGATTCGGATTCACTTTTTGTGTGTAGTTCGAGTTTGCGTCATGTCGCCCCCCGAATAATCTTAGCCTGTCGCTTGTTCTCATTCCGGTCAGGGTAGTTTCCCGCCGTAGTTTCTAATGTTAGGAAGGAAGCCCCTCATGAGCAGGACCCTGCAAACATGCTTCGCTGGCCTAAGCGCCATCGTGTTTTTGAGCGCGGTCACGCTCCATCCAGCCGCCGCACGCATTCTTTGCCAAGGTCAATTTCAGGTGACGAAATATGGCCCCATCGCCACCCCCTACTGCGGGGACGAGGAGATTGCGCGGGTCGCGCATAGCTAGGGTGGCACAGAGAAGCCGCTACGGTCCACACCAACCCTCTGAGCAAAGTTTATATTTGCCAGACACTCGGCTACGACTGGCGAATCCAATCGCCCTGTGGCGGATATTTAATCCACGGCGGCGGTCGCTAGCCTCGGGAGTATGCACGCGAAGGGACGCGCCAAGGTACGAGACGCGATGCGGAACCGAATGGGCAAGCCTCCGAAAGAGGAGGAAGCAAGACCCCGAGCCTCACGACCAAGATCAAGCCCACGCCGGACGGCGCATTGAGACAAACGAACGTGGTGCAGGCGTTTAACCCTAAGCAGCGCCAAAAATGGCCATCTCTAGCTCTTTGTCAGTGGCCACCTGCCTTGCGTCTAGCGTGTGGTCCTGACGATCGATTTCGTCAGACGACAATTCGCTAAGGCCGCTAACAACCACGCCAAGCCGATTCGAGAATTCGATGTTTGATAGCGCGTACATGATCGCCCCCTTGATGAAATCTCATCACTCAGAGAAATGGCGAAGCATGGTCGAACCGGGGCGACAAAATGGCCGCGAAGCTAAAATGGGCCGGTGTTGCTAGGAGGACACAGCGGCAGCAGAGCAGGCACCGGGGCTTCTCTTATGTCGTGTACGTGCTAATGTCTCGCCGGGGCGTACGCACTTCCAGAACGCAGGTGAGCTGTCTAGGCCAGGGCGGGGTTGGCCTAGCAGCACTTGGTACGGGTTCCACTATGGCAAAGGGCAAGAAAACCAAAACCGCCATCTATCATCCGCCAAAATCGGGAATGCCGTATCTGGTCGTGACGGTCTCTCCTGAAGGCGTCAGCGCCACGGCAGTCGAGTCAAAAGAAGAGGCTAGAGTGCTTGCCGCAAAGAAGACGATGAAGGTGGACTTCCAAGAGGCGAGTTAGGCCAAAGTCCCATCCAGTTCGCTGTAAACGTAGATGGCAGCATTCGACCAATCCCAAACACAGGCGTGGGGCAAAATCAGTCCACAGAAAAAGTTGGTACCCAATTGGTACCGGACTGCGCGGGAGAGGGGGTTATCAACCGTGATGATGACGCCTCGTTAAACATCAAAATTCGCAGAAAACGGCGCTATGGGTGACCCTCCGGGACATGCGGGGAGGGGGTTCATCCAAGTGTCATATAACTGACATAGTAGCGTTATTACCCGGCGCTAACGCTCGCCCAGCGGCCGGGGAAGGGTCCCCGGCCTGCGTGGTCCTGGGGACCGATATCTCATCCCTAAGGGAGAGCGATGATGAGGGTTCTGTCTTATGCGGCGGCTGTTGGGCTGGCCGCAGCGTTCACAATTACTACTGCCCAGGCAGCCGACATCTCGGGTGCCGGTGCGACTTTCCCCTATCCGATCTACGCCAAATGGGCCGATGCCTATAAGAAAGATACTGGGTTAGGCCTCAACTATCAGTCGATCGGCTCAGGCGGCGGCATCAAGCAGATCGAAGCCAAGACCGTGACCTTCGGCGCAAGCGATAAGCCGCTGCCCGGCGAGGAGCTCGACAAGTTCGGCCTCGCCCAGTTCCCCATGGTCATGGGCGGCATCGTTCCGGTCGTTAATCTCGAAGGCGTAAAGGCTGGTGAACTTGTGATCGACGGCCCAACCCTTGCCAAGATTTTCATTGGCGAGATTACGAAATGGGATGATGAGGGTATTAAGAAGCTCAATCCCAAAGCCAAGCTTCCCTCCCAGGCCATAGCCGTGGTGCACCGCTCCGACGGATCGGGGACGACCTTCAACTTCACGTACTACCTTTCGGACGTGAGCTCAGACTGGAAGTCCAAGGTCGGCGCGGACGCGTCCGTCGAGTGGCCGACCGGCATCGGCGCCAAGGGCAACGAGGGCGTGGCCAATAACGTGTCCCAGACCAAGGGCTCGATCGGCTATGTCGAATACGCTTATGCCCTGCAGAACAAGCTGACCTACACCAAGATGGTGAACAAGGCCGGTAAGACTGTGGCGCCAACGGCCGCTTCGTTCCAGGCTGCGGCCGCAGGGGCGGACTGGAAGTCAAAGCCCGGCTTCGGAGTTATTCTCGCAAACCAAGCTGCTGAGGGCGCCTGGCCGATGACGGCTGCGACGTGGATCCTCATGTACAAGCAGCCGGATGACCCGGCAGCCTCTGCCGAAGCTCTCAAGTTCTTCGACTGGGCTTACAAGAAGGGCAGCAAAATGGCCGAAGAACTTGACTATGTCCCGATGCCCGACAGCGTGATCGCTGACGTGGAAAAGACCTGGAAAGCAGACTTCAAGGACTCGGCTGGAAAGCCCGTCTTTGCAATGAACTAGATGCGTCTAGCAAGGATGGGAGGGGACCAGCCCCTTCCCATCCTAGCGAACTTCGGCAACGCGTCGAAGCAATTATTTAGAGGCTGACGAAATGATGGACGCGACTGTCGCGGGGAGAGACATCGCGCTCGTCCATGATGAAGCGAAGCGCGCCAAGACTTTGCACCGCTTTAATCTCGGCGATCGCGCGTTCAAGGTAATCACGCAAATCTCGGCGGTCACCGTGCTCGCGCTGCTCGCCGGTGTGATGCTCGCTCTGCTGCATGGTTCGCTTCTGACTTGGCAAACCTTCGGCCTCGATTTTCTCTTCACCGAAAAATGGAATCCCGTCACCGAGAAGTTCGGTGCCCTTGCGCCCATCTATGGCACGCTCGTAACTTCGACCATCGCCATGCTGATCGGCGTTCCGGTCAGTCTCGGCATCGCGTTCTTCTTGACCGAGATCTGTCCCGAGCGTCTCAGGCGCACTATCAGCATCGCCATCGAGCTTCTCGCCGGCATTCCGAGCATCATCTACGGCATCTGGGGCCTGTTCGTGTTCGCGCCCTGGTTCCAGGCGACAGTGCAGCCATTCCTGATCGACACCTTCGCCAACATCCCGCTTCTCAATGAGCTCTTCGCCGGACCGCCTTACGGCATCGGCATGCTGACCGCGGGCCTCATACTCGCCATCATGGTGCTTCCCTTCATCACCTCGATCACCCGTGAGGTGTTCGACACCGTCCCGCCGGTCCTCAAAGAGGCCGCCTATGGCATCGGTTGCACCCGCTGGGAGGTCATGCGCCGGGTGGTGATCCCTTACACCCGTGTCGGCATCATCGGCGGCGTCATGCTCGGTCTCGGCCGTGCGCTCGGCGAGACCATGGCCGTGACGTTCGTCATCGGCAACGCCCACAAGATCTTCCCGTCGCTATTGGCACCAGGCACGACAATCTCCGCGGCCATCGCCAACGAATTCACCGAGGCCGTCGGCGACCTCTACACTTCCTCGTTGATCGCCCTCGGCCTGATCCTGTTCTTCATCACCTTCATCGTGCTCGCCGCAGCAAGGCTCATGCTGATGCGGATGACGATGAAAGAGGGGAGATGAACATGGCGAGCGTAACCGCAGCTGCGCGCTACCATGGCAGGCAATGGAGGGACCATTTGGCGACGGCGCTCGCCGTAGGGGCCGCGGGCTTCGGCCTGACTTGGCTCGTGCTGATCCTGTTGGTGCTCGTGGTGAAGGGGGTAGGCGGCCTGTCCCTTGCGGTCTTTACCCAGATGACACCGCCTCCTGGAAGCGCCGGAGGCCTCCTGAATCCAATCGTGGGCAGCTTGATCCTTACCGTGCTCGCGGTCTTGTTCGGCACGCCGCTCGGCATCCTAGCGGGCACCTACATGGCGGAGTATGGCCGCTACTCGAAGCTCACCATGGTGGTCCGCTTCATCAACGACATTCTGTTGAGCGCACCCTCGATCGTGGTCGGCCTGTTCGTCTACGAGATCATGGTCGCGCAGATGGGGCACTTCTCGGCCTGGGCCGGCGCCGTCGCGCTTGGCATCATCGTGATCCCCGTCGTGGTGCGCACGACTGAGGACATGCTGCTTCTTGTCCCCAGCACCTTGCGTGAAGCCTCCGCGGCACTCGGCATCCCGCAATGGCTGGTGATCCGCGACGTGGCCTATCGCGCCGCGCGCGCGGGCATGATCACCGGCGTGCTACTCGCCGTCGCCCGTATTACCGGCGAGACGGCGCCGCTCCTGTTCACCGCGCTGAATAACCAATTCTTCAGCTGGAACTTGAACGCACCGATGGCGAGCTTGCCCGTGATCATTTTCCAGTTTGCCTTGAGCCCCTACGAGGATTGGCAGCAGCTTGCCTGGACCGGGGCTCTCCTTATCACCATCACCGTGTTGGGCTTGAGCATTTTGGCTAGAGCCCTTTCGTCCAAGAAGGTGCAGACATGAGTTTAGCCATTCACACCGACGTCAAAGAGCCCGCCGAGACGCCTGAGGAGCTCGCCAAGCTCGCCGAGAAGGTCTCTGTACGCCGGCTGAACTTCTATTACGGGGCCTATCGCGCTCTCTCCGACATCAATGTCAACCTCTACCAGAACAAGGTGACTGCGTTCATCGGCCCCTCTGGCTGCGGCAAGTCCACGCTGCTCCGCATCCTGAACCGCATCTACGACCTCTATCCCAATCAGAGGGCCGATGGCGAAGTGCTGCTCGACGGCCACAACGTCTTAAGTCACAAGCAGGATTTGAACCTGCTCCGCGCCAAGGTCGGCATGGTGTTTCAGAAGCCGACGCCGTTTCCCATGACCATTTACGAGAACATTGCCTTCGGCGTGCGTCTCTACGAGCAGTTGGCCAAGGCCGATCTCGACGCCCGCGTCGAGGACTCCCTGAAACGCGCGGCGCTGTGGGAAGAGGTCAAGGACAAGCTCGACGCAAGCGGCCTGAGCCTATCGGGAGGCCAACAGCAGCGGCTGTGCATCGCCCGCACCGTGGCCATCAGGCCTGAGGTCATTCTCCTCGACGAGCCTTGCTCTGCGCTCGACCCGATCTCGACCGCAAAGATCGAGGAGCTGATCGACGTCTTGAAACGCGACTACACCATCGCCATCGTTACCCACAACATGCAGCAGGCAGCGCGTACCTCGGACTTCACCGCCTTCATGTATCTCGGCGAGCTTATCGAGTTCGACGAAACGACGAAGATTTTCACCAATCCCAAGCAGCAGCGCACGCAGGACTATATTACCGGCCGCTTCGGCTAAGGTTCGCGCGCGAGGAGACCGACCGAATGGAGAAGCAACACGAGCATATCGTCAGGTCGTATGAGGAGGAGCTCTCCCTCCTCAACAACAAGATCGCCAAGATGGGCGGTCTTGCCGAGCAGGTGCTCGGCCAGTCCTTCGACGCACTAGAGCGTCGCGATCCTGAGCTTGCCGCGGCCACCATTAATGAGGATGAGGCGATCGACACGCTGGAGAAGGAGATTGAGGAGCAGGCGGTGGTGATGATCGCCCGCCGGCAGCCGCTCGCCTACGATCTCCGCCAGATCATGGCTGCGCTTCGCATCTCGAATGAGCTCGAGCGCATCGGCGACCTCGGCAAGAACATCGCCAAGCGCGCTGTCGCCGTGGTGAGCGAGCAGCAGCCGAAGCAGCTTGCTCTCGGCCTGAAGCACATGGGTGAGCTCGCGCTCGGTCAGCTCAAGGAGGTGCTCGACGCCTTCATCGAGCGCGACGCCGACCGGGCGCTTAAGGTTTGGTACAAGGACGAAGAAATCGACGCCATGTACAACTCGCTGTTCCGCGAGCTCCTCACCTACATGATGGAGGACCCGCGCAACATCGGGCTCTGCACCCACCTCCTGTTCGGCGCCAAGAACATCGAGCGGATCGGCGACCACGCCACCAACATCGCTGAGACGGTCTATTACCTGGTGCACGGCAGGCCGATCACCGATCAACGCCCCAAGGGTGACACCACAAGCTCGACGCCGGTCGCGCTGAAGCGGTCGGCGGGGTAGCTAAATGCTCGAGCCGAACACCATGAGCCCAGGAGCCAAGGTCTTGGTCGTTGAGGACGAAGAGCCGCTGGCGCTTCTCCTGCGCTATAACCTGGAAGCTGAAGGCTACACCGTGGACGTGGTTCATCGCGGCGACGAGGCCGAAGTGGCCATCGCCGAGGGCTCGCCCGACCTCATCGTTCTCGATTGGATGCTGCCCGGTCTCTCTGGGCTCGAGCTTTGCCGCCGGCTCAGAACCGGCAAAGCCAGCCGAACCATCCCCATCATCCTGCTCACCGCGCGGAGCGAGGAGTCGGATCGTATCAGGGGATTAACCACCGGCGCCGACGATTACGTGGTCAAGCCATTCTCGCTGCCCGAGCTGATGGCGCGGGTGCGCGCCATCCTGCGGCGAACCAATCCCGAGCGTATCGCCTCGGTGTTGAGCGTTGGCGACATCGAGCTTGACCGCGACTCGCACAGGGTGACGCGGAACGGCAGGCAAGTACATCTCGGGCCGACCGAGTTCCGCCTGCTCGAGTTTCTCATGCAGAGCCCTGGCCGCGTGTTCAGCCGCGCCCAGCTTCTCGACGGCGTATGGGGCCGCAACGTCTATGTCGACGAGCGCACCGTCGATGTGCATATCGGCCGCCTGCGCAAGGCAATGATGCGGGGAAACGAGACAGATCCTGTCCGCACCGTGCGTGGCGCTGGCTACGCTTTCTCCGACAAGCTCGAAGAAACCGCCTGAGCGCCAAATGAAAAAGAGGCGCCGCGAGGGCGCCTCTTGTCGTCATCTCTCTGCCGGCAGATTTAGCCGTTGGCAAACCGTCTTTCGCGCCGACGCGCCTGTACGGGTTGATAGGCCATGCGGGCATGATGCTCGCAATAAGGCAACGACCCACAGGTCTTGCGCCCGCAGAAATGAAACTCCGGATCGCCGGGATCGCCGATCGGCCAGTGGCACATCGCTTCTTTCAGCGTGAGAATGCTTGCCCGCTCCGCAAGCGGGATGACAAGCTCCTCAAGTGGCGCGGGCTCGGCGTCGAGCTCAGCCTCGTATTGAGGCTTGAGCGCGACATTGCCGCGCGTGCTGAACAAAAGCGACGGCGTGCGGTGCTGGCGCGGCATATGTGCCCGCCGCGGTCTTGGGCTTGATGAGCGCGAGCTCGTCGCTCGCCCCGACAGTCCAAGCCGATGCACCTTGCCGATCACGGCGTTTCTCGTCACTCCGCCCAAGCGGCCCGCGATTTGACTCGCGCTTAGGCCGTCGGCCCAGAGTTTCTTCAGCAGTTCGACCCTCTCGTCAGTCCAAGCCATGGTGTGGCCTCCTCGAATTGGACTCAGAATCCCCCCGTCTCGTCTGGAGACGGCGTTTCGAACACTCAGAATTACTGCTGAGAATGACCGCCCGGGCGCAACGCAGCACCCACGATATCTTGTAGCCGAGCGGTAATTACCCTACTAAATCCGGCGAAACCCGGCAAGCGTCCGCCACGCTTGTCCTCTCCGTTTTCCACCGGAACAGGGGAATTCTGCCACTTCTCCTTCAAGAACACAAACATGAGAGTGGATGGAAAGGTGGACGAGCGTTGGATAAACGTCGCATGAGCGCTGATTGACAGGGCCTGATGGGAGACCTAATGCTCTGACTTACCTTGCTGCCGCCGATCGGCGGCAGTTTTGTTTCAGGGACACCACAGAAAAATGTCGGCCCTCCTTCCGACCTATGCTCGCAGCGAGCTGTCCTTCGCGCGCGGGGAAGGCGCCTATCTCTACACTACGACAGGCGAGCGCTATCTCGACTTCGCGAGCGGCGTGGCGGTGACGGCGCTTGGGCACGCGCATCCGCATCTGGTTAAGGCGCTGACCGAGCAGGCAAAGAAGCTGTGGCACGTTTCCAACCTGCATCAGATTCCCGAGCAGGCCCGGCTTGCCGAGCGGCTTACCGATGCGACCTTCGCCGACTACGTGTTCTTCGCCAATTCCGGCGCCGAGGCAGTGGAATGCGCGATCAAGGCCGCGCGCCGCTTCCACTTCAAGAACGGTGCGCCTGAGCGCTATCGCCTTGTCACCTTCGAAGGCGCCTTTCACGGGCGCACGCTCGCCACCATCGCTGCTGGTGGTCAGGCCAAGCACCTAGAGGGCTTCGGCCCTCCGGCTGATGGCTTCGACCAGATCGAGGCTGGCGACATCGAGAAGGCGAAAGCCGCGGTCGGCGAGGCCACGGCCGGCATTCTGATCGAGCCGATCATGGGTGAGGGGGGAATGCGCGAGGTATCGTGGCGCTTCCTGCAAGATCTTCGGGCGCTGTGTGACGCTGAGGGCATCCTGCTTCTGCTCGACGAGGTGCAGACCGGGATGGGCCGGACGGGCCGGCTGTTCGCCCATGAATGGGCCGGCATCACGCCTGACATCATGGCAACTGCCAAGGGGCTCGGCGGTGGCTTCCCAGTCGGCGCCTGTCTCATGACCGAGGCGGTTGGCTCCCCCATGACGGCGGGAAGTCATGGCTCGACCTTCGGCGGCAATCCTCTCGCCATGGCCGTCGGCAATGCGGTGCTCGACGTCGTGCTGGAAGACGGGTTTCTCGATCGTGTCGCGCAGATGGGGCTTAGGCTCAAGCAGCGGCTTGCGGCGCTCAAGGATGAGCACGGCGAGATTATCGAGGAGGTGCGAGGGCAGGGGTTGATGCTCGGGCTGAAATGTAAGGTGCCGAATTTGAAACTGCTCGAGGCGCTCCGCTCCGAGAAGTTGCTGACCGTGCAGGCCGGCGACAATGTCGTTCGCCTCTTGCCGCCGTTGATCGTAGGCGAGGCAGAAATCGACGCGGCTTGCGCCAAGCTCGATGCGGCTTGCGTCGCCTTGAAGAGCGGCGCGCTTGCCCACGCTTGACATTCCCCACGTTCTCCCATGGCCCCCAAGCACTTCCTCGACATCGACGCTTTGGACGCCAAGACTCTGCGCGCCATCATCGACTGGGCGCATGAGATCAAGCGCAAGGGCCATGTGCCGAAAAGGCTGAAGCGCCTCGAGCGCCCGGTGCTCGCCATGATCTTCGAGAAGCCCTCGACCAGGACGCGTGTGTCCTTCGAGGTGGCCATTCATCAGCTTGGCGGGCAATCGCTCGTACTAAGCCCGCAAGACATGCAGCTCGGGCGAGGCGAGACGCTCGCCGATACCGCCCGCGTACTATCTCGCTATGTCGACGCCATCATGCTGCGCACAGGGCCGCACCCCACGTTGACCGAGCTTGCAACACATTCGAGCATTCCGGTGATCAACGGCCTTACCTGCGTTTCTCACCCTTGCCAGGTGATGGCCGACATCATGACATTCGAAGGGCTGAAAGGACCAATCAAAGGCCGTACAATTGCCTGGATCGGCGACGCCAATAACGTCGCGACCTCCTGGGTGCATGCCGCGGCACGGTTCGGCTTCAGGCTCAGGATCGCTTCGCCGAAGGAGTTCGCGCCGGCGCCTGAGCTTCTCGCCTGGGCCAAGCAACAAGGCGCTGAGATCGAGGTTGGCGATGATCCGCGCGAAGCCGCGCGAGGCGCGGACTGCCTGGTGACCGATGTCTGGGTCTCGATGAGCGACGGCGACGAAAAGAGGCGGCACGCCGTGCTCCGGCCCTTCCAGGTCGATGGCGCGTTGATGGCACTTGCGGCAAAGGATGCGATCTTCATGCACTGCCTGCCTGCCCATCGCGGCGACGAGGTAACCGGCGAAGTGATCGACGGGCCGCAATCCGCCGTATGGGATGAGGCGGAGAATCGCCTGCATGTGCAAAAGGCGATCCTCGCCTGGTGCCTCGGCGCCGAACCTCGCGGCGGTAAGCCCGCACGGGCCAAGCGGCGCAAGGCGCGCGGAGCCAGAAAATGACCGAGCGTGCATCCGAGCAGCGGATCGAGCTTCGCATCCCAGAGGACGATCTGATTCTGCCGTTTCAGGCGGAGCACGCAGAGGTTCTCGGCCGGCTCGTGAAGCTCGGGCCTACGGTCGACACGATCCTCTCGCGCCATGACTATCCGGAGCCGGTCTCGCAATTGCTTGGCGAAGCCGTGGCGCTGACGGCGCTGCTCGGCGCCTCGCTCAAATATGAGGGTAAGTTCATCCTCCAGGCTTCGACAGACGGCCCAGTCGACCTCCTTGTTGCCGACTATCAGGTGCCGGGAGGGTTGCGCGGCTATGCCCGGTTCTCGGCCGAGCGGCTTGCCCAGCTTTCGCCCGACGGCAGGCTCCTTGGCGATGGCCATCTCGCCATGACCATTGACCGCGGCAGCGATACCGAGCGCTACCAGGGCGTCGTTCCGCTCGAGGGCGAGAGCCTCACGCAAGCGGCAGACACGTATTTCCGGCAATCCGAGCAGCTCCCGACTTTTATTAGGCTGGCCGTGGCGCGGCACTACCGTGCGGGCAAGGCGGGCGGGCGTCCTTGGACTTGGCGCGCCGGCGGCCTTCTCGTGCAGAAGCTCACGCGCCAAGGCGGGCGGACTAGCCGAGGCGAGGCGGCCTTCGAGGAGGAAGACTGGACGCGAGCAAAAGCGCTCGCCGAGACGGTCGAGGACCATGAGCTACTCGATCCGACGCTCCCGGCCGATCGCCTGCTGTACCGCCTATTTCACGAAGAGCGGGTGCGCGCCTATCGCGCCATCCCGCTTGAGAGCTATTGCAGCTGCTCGCGGGCGCGCGTCGAGGAGCTGTTGAAGCGCTTCTCGCGAGAAGACTTGGCCGACATGGTGGTCGACGGCGAGGTGTGGGTGACCTGCGAGTTCTGCAACAGCCGATACCGCTTCGATCCTGGCTCATTCAACGACGCCTAGGCGCCGAGTTCCTTCGCAAGCCCGGCGAGGAAAGCCATGCAGGCGTCGAGCTGCTCAACACTTACAGACTCATCGGCCGCGTGCGCCTGCGCGATGTCGCCGGGCCCGCAGATTACGGCAGGACACCCAGCCTGCTCGAACAGGCCTGCTTCGGTCGTATAGGAGACGGCGCGCGTCTCCTTTGCTCCGGTAAGCTTCAGCGCAAGCGCCACGGCCTCTGAGGCCTTCCTCGCTACGAAGGCTGGCACGGTATTGGTTTCCGTCGTTTCGATTGCAGCCTCGCTCGTCACCTGCTTCATCTCCGGCAGAAGCGCTTTCTCGGCGAAAGCCGCGAGATCGCGCGGCGCTTCGCCTGGCTTGGCTTGTGGCAAGCTGCGAACCTGCCATTGGAACTCGCAAAGCTTGGGCACGATGTTGCTTGCCGTACCGCCCCTGATGGTACCGACGCTGACCGTAGAGTGGGGCGGTTCAAAGCGCCCATCGTTCTCCCGCCTCGCAATATCGGCGCCGATGCGATCGAGCTCGTGGACCAGTGCCGCCGCGGCCGAGATCGCGTTGACGCCGAGCGCAGGTAGGCTCGAATGCGCCTCGCGGCCGGTGACGCGCGTACGATAGGCGTCGATGCGCTTATGAGCGTCGATCACTTGCATGCTGGTCGGCTCGCCGACGATGATCGCGCGCGGACGTGGCAAGTCCTTACCAAGGCGGGCGATCAGCGGCCGCACGCCGGTGCAACCAACCTCCTCGTCGTAGGAGACGATGACGTGCACTGGCTCTTTGAGCCCTCGCGTCTTGAAGAGCGGCACCGAGGCAAGAACGCAGGCGAGAAAGCCCTTCATGTCGCAGCTGCCGCGTCCGTAGAGCTTGCCGTCGCGTGCCGTGAGCGTGAAGGGATCCGAGGTCCAGCGCTGGCCTTCGACCGGCACGCAATCGCTATGACCAGAGAGGCCAATGCCGCGGTTGCCGGTTCCGCCGATGGTGGCGAACAGGTCGGCCTTGACGCCATCGGGCGAGGGGATGCGCAAGGACCCGATGCCGTGGCTCTTGAGATAGTCCTCGACGAAGGCGATGAGAGCGAGGTTCGATTTCGAGCTCGTCGTGTCGAATCCGAGCAGCGTCGCGAGCAGCTCCCGCACTTTGGATTGCGAAGCAGTCAATGGAACTCCTAGGAAGCGTGGGTGCGAAAACGCTCAGCGGCTCTCGCCTTGGCCTTCATCGCCTCGACCTCGCGATCGCGCGGCGGAGCAGAGGTGACGAGCGAATCGATCAGCTCGCGTGCCGCGCGCGATACCTTGTCGACGGCGCGATCGAACGCGGCCTGATTGGCCTGCGAGGGCCTGCCGAAGCCGGAAAGCTTGCGCACGAATTGCAGGGAGGAGAGATAGATCTCCTCATCAGTTGCCGGCGGTTCGAAATTATAGAGCGTCTTGATGTTTCGGCACATGATCATCCTCACCCAAAGTTCGCAGTTGCCCGAAACGGTGGCACACGACGCTCGCGCGGGCAAGCCGACGCTCCTCAACGGGCGGCAGCAAGCGCTTGGTCGAGATCCTCCTTCAAGTCGCGCACATCCTCGAGTCCGATCGACAGCCTGATCGTGTTGTCGAAAATGCCGAGATCGGCGCGGGCCTCCTTCGACAGGCGCTGATGGGTCGTCGTGGCCGGATGGGTGACGAGGCTCTTGGCGTCGCCGAGATTGTTGCTGATCTTGAAAATCAAGAGCGCGTTCATGAAGCGGAAAGCGCTCTTCTTGTCGCCCTTCACCTCGAAGGCGACCATCGGCCCTCCGCCCTCCATCTGCTTCAGAGCTAGTTGGTGCTGCGGATGATCGCTTCGGCCCGGATAGAACACACGTTGAACCTCCGACTGGGCGGCGAGGAAGTCGGCTATAGCAGCGGCAGAGGCGCAATGCCGATCGACCCGCAGCGGCAGCGTCTCCAACCCCTTCAGCAAGACCCAGGCATTGAACGGGCTGAGCGATGGCCCGGTCTGCTTGAAATAGTTATGAAATTTCTCGTCAATGAAGGCCTTGCTGCCGAGCACGACGCCGCCGAGACAGCGTCCCTGTCCGTCGATGTGTTTCGTCGCGGAATAGCAGACGATATCGGCGCCGAGCGGAAGCGGCCGCTGCAACATCGGCGTCGCGAACACATTATCGACCACGACCAGCGCGTTTGCCTTATGCGCGATTTTCGACACGGCCTCGATATCGACAAGCTCAAGCACCGGGTTGGTCGGCGTTTCGAAGAAGAAGGCTTTGGTGTTGGGCCTGACCGCCTTCTCCCAGGCAGCGAGATCGCGGCCGTCCACCAGCGTCGACTCGATGCCGTAGCGCGGCAAGAGATCCTCGACCACATAGCGGCAGGCGCCGAACAGCGCGCGTGCAGAGACCACGTGATCGCCGGCGTTGAGAAAGCAGAGCAACGAGGCAGCGACTGCAGCCATCCCGCTCGCCGTTCCGCGCGCGGCTTCTGCCCCTTCGAGCGCACACATGCGCGCCTCGAACATGGCAACAGTCGGGTTAGAGTAGCGGCTATAGACGAAGCCTTCCTCGTCGCCTTTGAAGCGCGCCTCGGCCTGCTCGGCTGACTCATAGACGTAGCCAGAATTGAGGAAGATCGCCTCCGAGGTCTCGCCGAACTGGCTCCTCAACGTCCCTGCATGCACGAGCTCCGTCGCCTTCTGCCAGGCGATGCGGCCGCCGCTTTGATCCTCGCTTGCCATGGTCGAACTCCACTCCTTGGACCCACTCTCGCGGCCGGCGGGCACAAAAAAACCCGGGCTTGGCTGCCGCCAGAAGACCGGGGTGACGAGTTCTCGTCTCGCGCGGCCTTTTAGCGACTTGTTTTGCGTGGCTGCAAGCCGGCCGGCCAAATCACCACGAGACGGCATTAATGCCCCCGCAAGCCACAGGTCGTCAAGTGCGTGCGGGCATGCTCACGCCGAGGCGGTTAGCGATCCGACGCGCCGTCTCTTCACGTCGCGCCGTGATGGCTTCGAATAAATGTCGCGTCGAATCGAGGATGTCCGCCGGTGCGGTCTCCGGCGTGCCGGTGTTGAAGGGCGGTTCAGGCGCGTATTCCATGTCAAGCTGTATGCTCTTGGCAACGTCTTCACCGCGCAGCTTTGCTGCAACGCAAAGCGCGCCGTCGATTCCCGAGGTGACCCCGGCTGCAAAGACCATATTACCGTCCACCACCACGCGCTTGTTGACCGGCACGGCGCCAAAGAAAGGCAGGAGA
>DASSLP010000076.1:0-3688 GCA_035689365.1 Methyloceanibacter sp. | reverse complement strand
TTTGCAAACCGGCGAGCCCCGCTGACGGCCGCCAATAAGAGAAGATGAACGACACGAGCGAAACTCTGGCCGCAGAGGCCGCAACGTTGCGCGCGCGCGAAGCTCCCGCCTGGGCCGACGAAGCGCCGACCGCTTTCCTCGTTCTTGCCGACGGCACCGTCATCGAGGGCAAAGGCGCCGGTGCGACCGGCACGGCGGTCGGCGAGGTTTGCTTCAACACTGCGATGACGGGCTACCAGGAGATTCTCACCGACCCCTCTTATGCCGGGCAAATCATCACCTTCACCTTCCCGCATGTGGGCAATGTCGGAACCAATATCGAGGATTTGGAGAGCGCGAGCCTCGCCGTTACCGGCGTACGCGGCTGCGTGCTGCGCGCGCCAATCACGGCGCCGTCTAACTGGCGCGCGGGTCAGGATTTCAACGATTGGCTGAAAGCGCGCGGCATCATTGCCATCACCGGCGTCGATACACGCGCGCTCGCGGCGCGGATCCGCGAGAAGGGCATGCCGAATGCGGTCATCGCACACGCCCCTGACGGCAAGTTCGACCTCGCCGCTTTGAAGCGCGAGGCCACCGAGTGGCCGGGAATGGTCGGGCTCGACCTCGCCAAGGACGTGACCGCAGGACAGAGTTACGGCTGGGACGAGACCGAGTGGCAATGGGGCAAAGGTTATGGCCGGCAAGCGAGCCCGCGCTTCCATGTCGTCGCCATCGACTACGGTCTAAAGCGCAACATTCTGCGCGAGCTTGCCACCGCCGGCTGCCGGCTCACCGTGGTGCCGGCGACGGCGAGCGCCGAGGAGATCCTTGAGCGGAAGCCTGACGGCGTGTTTCTGTCGAATGGGCCTGGCGATCCGGCAGCGACCGGCGTCTATGCCGTGCCGGAGATCAAGAAGCTCGTCGACTCGGGACTGCCGTTGTTCGGCATTTGCCTCGGCCATCAGATGCTAGGACTCGCGCTCGGCGGCAAGACCGGAAAGATGCATCAGGGCCATCACGGCGCGAACCACCCGGTCAAGGACTTCACCACCGAGAAGGTCGAGATCACCTCGATGAATCACGGCTTCGCCGTGGATCGCGACAGCCTCCCGGCCACTGTCGAGGAGACGCATGTCTCGCTGTTCGACGGGTCGAATTGCGGGCTCAAGGTGAAGGACCGCCCGGTGTTCTCGGTGCAGTATCATCCCGAGGCCTCGCCCGGGCCGCAGGACAGCCACTACCTCTTCACCCGCTTCGTCGCGCTGATGGAGGAGCGGAAAGGCAAAACGCCCGGCGATGACACCGGGCGCTGAGCCTGATTTCCGTCTCGTTACGCGCAGGCCTCGGCCAGCACGTTTTGCGTTTCTTGCAGAAACCCATCATAGGACGTGTAACTCGTATGAGTCAGGGTGAGCGTGCCGGCCGCCGTCGCCACGCCAATCGTTTGCTCGTCCACCAAGCCTTGCAGGACGGCGGGTCCCCACAACGCTTTCAGCTTCAATGCGCCAAATTGACCGGCGAGCGGGACCGCCCCGAGATTGGTGAGCATCGCCTCACGAGCGAAGGTCGCCGCGGCGAACTTGGCGGCCTCGGCAACGTCAGGGCAATTGCCGACCGCCTCGCGCAGAGCCGACACAACCGCGGCAATTCCCTCTTTAGTCTGGCCATCGGCAACGCTCAACTTCGCGCGGCGCGCAAGGCCCCAGAAACCGGCAGCACCGAATTCGTACACCTCGGGGTCGAGCGTGCTCGAGGCAGCGCCAACGAACATTCCGCAATCGTCGCCGACACCCAATTGGCCTCTGGCATTGACGGCTGAGGAAAACGTATGGGGATGTCCCGCCCGGCTGCCGACACCCGTCTCCCGGCTATTCCCAAAGCTGCCAATAGCGCCGCATGTACCGTGGTGCGTTCTTCTCGCGCCCGCTCCCTCAGTTTCTCGGTGAGGGTCTTCGAGAAGGAAAGTCCCTGCACGTGAGGTCGGGCATCATCGCGCTGACGCATGGTCGAGGTGGGTCCGGCCGGTGCCGCCTGCCCATCCTCGCGGGGCATTCCGTTCCCGATCTCCATGCTCCTCAGAATGGCATCCTGAGAGGCGGGCAGAGACAGTTTTTCAAGCGCGCCGCCGGCCATCGCCTGGAGCGTGTCGCGTATGGCAAACGCAAGCGACATTCCGTCCGCGATTGAGTGATGTGCCAGGAGGATGAACGCTGCATCGTGCCGGCCTTGGATGAGGACGGCGCGGGCTAGCCGCGCCTCGCTCGGATCGAACGGCGTCGCCAGCTCGTCGCCGACCTTGACCTTCCAGCGCGAGCCCGGATCGTCATCCTCGGCGATCCTGAGCGGAATTGGCGCGCTCCGTTCGCGGCGATAATTGGGGACGCGGCCCGGTGCGCCCTCGATACTAACGTTCAGCAGGGGATGCCGATCCTGCACGCGGTCAAGAGCCTGACGCCAATCCCGCGGGCTAATGTCGCCTTCGACCTCGGCGGTCACGGCAAAATGGACGGGATGGCTTTGGTCAATTAGCCAGAACAAGTGCTCGAACGAGCCAAGCGGACGGAGAGCGAGGGAAAGATCGGCGACGTCACGTGGAATGTCATCAAGCCGGCGCAGCGTGTTGTGGCGTTGCATTGTACCTACCCTTGTTGTGATTGGGGGCGCCGAGGGTAGGCCGCGTGGTCGCGCGGCCTGCTTGCGATGGATTGCTGCGCGCAGGCCGTTTTTTGCTTCCATCCGCGCAGCCGGTGGCCGCTTTGAGAATCCAGGGGGCAAACCCAGCGGAAGCGCTGTTGCAGCCCGGCCCGTTTGATTTATAAGCGGGCGACCGTCCTCCATGCCAAAGCGCACAGACATAAAGTCCATCCTGATCATCGGGGCTGGGCCGATCGTGATCGGCCAGGCTTGCGAGTTCGACTATTCCGGAACCCAAGCCTGTAAGGCTTTGAAAGAAGAAGGCTATCGGATCGTGCTGGTGAACTCCAACCCGGCCACGATCATGACGGATCCGGAGATCGCCGACGCCACTTACGTCGAGCCGATCACGCCGGATTTCGTCGCCAAGATCATCGAGAAGGAGCGCCCCGACGCATTGCTGCCAACCATGGGTGGGCAGACCGCGCTCAACACCGCGCTCAGCCTCGACCGCTCTGGCGTGCTCAAGAAGTTCGGCGTCGAGATGATCGGCGCCCGCGCCGCGGTTATCGACAAGGCCGAGGACCGCGAGCTATTCCGCGAGGCGATGAACGGAATAGGACTCGAAACGCCGCGCTCGCGGCTCGCCGACGCAGCGGTGCTGAAGCGCGCCGACCGGCAGAAATATAAAGACGAGATCACCCGTATCGAGGCGGCAAATTCCGACCCGGAGGAGCAAGCAAAGGCACGGTCGGCCTTCGAGGTCGAATGGGCGCGGCACGAGGGCGAGCGGAAGCGGCGTTATGTGGAGAAAGGCCTTATCGAGGCGCTCGACGCGCTTCCCGTGATCGGGCTGCCCGCCATCATCCGCCCGTCCTTCACCCTAGGCGGTACCGGCGGCGGCATCGCCTATAACCGCGAGGAGTTCGTCGAGATCGTCGAGCGCGGGCTCGACGCCTCGCCTACCACCGAGGTGCTGATCGAGGAGTCGGTGCTCGGCTGGAAGGAGTACGAGATGGAGGTCGTCCGCGACAAGGACGACAACTGCATCATCGTCTGCTCGATCGAGAAC
>DASSLP010000075.1:0-19239 GCA_035689365.1 Methyloceanibacter sp. | reverse complement strand
TGGTTTGCGGGATGGCCAGGCCAGCCATACTCGCTCTCCTGAGAGCCTTAAGCGGTCCCTGCACAAGGATCCGGGGGCCGCTTTTCTTTTTTCGAGGCTGGAACGGACGAGCGCCGAAATCTAAAACTTTCCTCGGGTGCCTTCACACAAAGAACCGGCCCCAGGATGGGTAGTCCCAAGGCCGTTTCTCTTTAGGTGTTTTTTGAGGTCTCACATTTCATCCCGATGAAAGCCCCCAAGCGCAGCCGCAACGCTTGCAATAAAAGCGCCGATTAAAAGTGACAGCGAGCTATAGAAAGCAAATCCAGCTGCTGCTTTTCGAGCCGCTTCGGAGGCCCCGGGGGAGACTGCGCCAGTCGCGGTCGCAGCCGCAGCCGCACCTGCTGCCAATGATCCCAGGGTAAGCAGCGTTACCACGATTAAGGTGGCAAAAGCCCAAGCCAAAAATCCGTGTGCAATATCTCGGAACACTACCTCGTCGGTTCGAATACCGACCCACTTCTCGCGCATGCGACCGGCAAGGTAGCCGCCCAGAGCTGCCGACAACCATTGGTCACAATGAGCCAGATCGCCGCCACCCTTCCAAACGCCGTAGGAGCAGCACCAGAGGGTGACCATGGCGATACGGCAGGTGAGTGACCTAAGGCCCCTCCTAAGCTTATCAAAATGAAAGTAATACCCACTGCTCCAACGGCACCGGCGATTATTGCGCCCCAATGGACAGCGGAAGCCGAGCTTTCCAATGCAGCTTCGGGAACACGTACTGCTGAGTTTGTTGCCATCTCTTGAGCCTCCTGAGCATCTTCTGCCTACCGAACGACACGTAAACGCCGTCGATAAGCTTTTAGTTGGCACCGGAATTGGCACCGACATTAGCCGAGGGTTTCTGGCGAGCCTCTTCGAGAAAGCCCGGATATGTAATGAAGGGAAGAGGTCACGGGAGACGGCAAGAGACTAGAAAAACATAGCATCCCTGTCTGGGGGACCGGGGCTCGCGAGTTCAAATCTCGCCGCTCCGACCACATCTTCGAGCATTTTGCAACGGTTTAGAGTTCTGGCTTCTTCCGAAGAAGCGGAGCAAAACGGCGTCAAGTGCAAGCAGCACGGTGCTGGCAAAACAGCGTTAGATGCCTTTGCAATGGCACAGAGGGAAATAGCGTGATGCCTACTGCTCGCCTGCTCCTAGCACTCCTCCCAGCATTGGCGGGTTGCGCTACGACATCGTCGACGGATATTGGTGAGGTGCAGGAGGTTGCGCCGGGAACTTACAAGATTGGCGTCGGCCATACCGTTCAAATCGGACATAAAATGGAGGACGAAGCTGTCTCCAAGACCGGCCAATACTGCCATGCAAAAGGACAGAAACTCGTGATCGTGCCGACCGACAGCAAGGACAGCAACGTGACTTTTCGGTGCGAATTCACGAGCGAGCCCGTTACGCCTGCTCAAAACCCGCATGGGAATTAAAGGCTCAGGGCCATAACACGACCGAAGGCTGGGCGTAACGAGGCTCGCTGTGCCGAATGTTCTCGAAGAGAAGCCCGGCACTAGCGGCACCGTGTCCTATTACCTTAACACCCCTTCGACGGCCAAACTTTCCGAACACCAATCCGAGGACTATCCAATGCGAAGAACAACTATTGCCCTCGCGTGGCTGGTGTTTGTTGTCGTCGCCGGCCCTTTGGCATCAAACGCCGAGACGAGTAACCCACCCGCAACGCCGAACCCCTGCCACCAACATCAGGACCAAGCCAGTTGTGCAGCGGACCAGGCCTGCCAATGGAGCGCGACGAAGAATAGGTGGCATAGGGCACACCCGTCCAACCAATGAGGGCAGGCGCAAAGAAGTGCCCTCCTGGCTTCCGCCCTCGGTGCGACAGCCCGTAACAGCGACGTTAACGTAGCGCGCGGCGAACCTCATCGAGTTTCAGGCGGCGCAGCGGCGCTCCGCTACCCGACGCCGGCGCCAACTTCAGAGATGTAGAAGTCGACCACTTCGTGCGTCATGTTCTCTACGGTATAGCGTTCCGCAATGCGCTTCTGCAGGGTTGCCGCGCGCTCGAGAAAGGGCTTTGGTGTCGCAAGGAAAGTGCGCAACTGAGTTGCGAGCGCCTCGACGTCGCCGGGTGGAATGAGCGACATGTCGATGCCGGCGACAATCTCCGGGATGTCGCCGACATTGGTTGCAATCAAGGGCATCTGCGCGGCTGCGGCCTCGAGCACGATATAGGGGAAGGATTCAGCCCGCGACGGCACGACGACGCAGCGGGCGCGGCAAAACGCGGTGCGCGCCGGGAGCTGTCCGGCGAACGAGACCCGCGAATTGAGGCCGAGTCTACGAGCGAGCCGCTTGAAGCTGCGCTCGTCGGGCCCTTTGCCGACGATGAGCGCGCGGCCGGGAAACACTGACTGATGCGCGGCAAGCGCCTCTAACAGAATATCCACACCCTTCAGCCGGCGGAGCTCGCCGATGAAAACGAAGTCCACGGCATCGTCCGATAGCATCGGCTCGTAGAACTCGTGGCGATTAAGGCCGTTGAACACGATGCGCCCTGGGCAACGCGGCTGGCCGATCAACTCGATATAGCGTTTTGCCGCGAAGGTGCTTTCGAACACCAGGCCATCGGTCGAGGGCGCGAGCATTCGCTCGGCCATGAGTTGGAGACGCCCTCTCGGCCGCGACAGCGGGTAATGCAGGCTTCCGCCATGCGGCGTGTAGATCGCCTTCACCTTCACCTTGCGTTTGAGCTTGCGCGCCGCGACCCGCGCGTGCACGCCGCCCTTGACGCCGTGACCATGAAGAATGTCGACCTTAAGCTTGGCGGCAAGGTTCCTCACCTCGCCAGCGGTCTTTAGGTCACCGAAACCGAGATTGCGGCTCATGGGAATGCGCGTGAGGCCGAGCGCGCAGTAGTCGGCAAGGCGGGCGAGCGCGGCAGCATCGCCCTCGATCCGGGAATCGCAGATCACCCCGACTTCGGCCCCGAGCTGGGTCTGGCCGATTGCAAGATCGTGGACGTGACGGAACAGGCCGCCAATTGGCGCGTGCAAGCAATGCAAGATGCGAAGTGTGGAGCTCACAGGGCGCGCACTGAGGAGAAGAGACGGCTCTTTGTGAGCTTTAGAAGAAGCCTGTGACCCCGTAAATAGGGGCGGCCGTTGACTTTTGAAATCGCTTGGAATTGGTCAGCGCCGCCTTTGCGCTGCGGGGGCTGTATTCGGTCTCTGCATCCAGCGGACGAGCAGGCCTGCCGGAATGACCCAGAGAAGGCCGGCAATGAGGAAATAAGCAAGTTGCGCCCAGTGCGGCGCGAGTGTGATGCGCCCCGCGCCAATAATGACGGCGGCCCAGACATAGGCGCCGAGAAATATGAGCAGCGCGATGGCGCCGATTAGCTTGCGGGTGCGTGCGGTCATCGATCGCAATCTCACATACCTGTTATGTCCTGTCGAAGTGCCGGGCATCCACGATTAGCACACTGAAAAGTCCAAGACGTGGAGCCGGGACAAGCCTGGCCATGACGGGTAACGGTGCTGCGGCAATGGGACAGGGCAGGCGGATTGAGTTTCCCTGGCCGGGCCGTTATCAGACACCGATGTCTTCAACGGTGGCCCCTAGTCTCGCTTCGTCACGCCGTGAAACCGCGATGCCTCTGGAGCATGCCCGGGCGCTCCGCATCTGGCTTGCCACGCTCGCGCTACTGATTGTGGTGATGGTGATGGTCGGAGGTGCTACGCGCCTCACAGACTCGGGCCTCTCCATCACCGAGTGGCAGCCGATCATAGGCGTGGTGCCCCCCCTTTCCGACGCCGATTGGGACAAGGCGTTCGCCGCTTATCAGAAGATCCCTCAATATACCGAGCTCAAGCGCGGCATGAGCCTCAATGAGTTCAAGACCATCTTCTGGTGGGAATGGGCGCATCGGTTTCTAGGCCGCTTGATTGGTGTCGTGTTCTCCGTGCCGTTCATAGGCTTTTGGCTAGCCGGCTATATCCCGCGCGCCTATCTGCCGCGACTGATCAGTCTTTTCCTGCTCGGCGGTCTGCAAGGCGCAGTTGGTTGGTACATGGTGAAGAGCGGCCTCGTTAACCGCACTGATGTCAGCCAGTACCGCCTTGCAGCTCATTTCGGCACGGCGCTTCTCATCCTCGGCTACACGCTTTGGCTCCTGTTCGGCCTCGGCGCAGAGGCGCGGGAGGATCACCATGGCGCACGCTTGCGCGCCCCCATATGGGTCGCTGGATCAATACTCGGGCTTATTTTCTTGCAGCTTCTGGCTGGCGCCCTGGTGGCGGGCCTTGATGCAGGTTTCGGGTTCAACACCTGGCCGCTGATCAACGGCGCCTTTATCCCTAACGGCCTGGGCGAAGCGTCGCCCTGGTACCTCAACCTGTTCGAGAACCCGCTGACCGTGCAGTTCGACCACCGCATGCTGGGCTATACGGTCATTGCTGCCTGTTTCGCCCAACTTGCTTGGCTCGCGTTGAGACGCGCACCACCGCAGCTCATCGGCAGCGCGTTGACGCTTGCGCTGCTCGCTTTACTGCAAGCGGTGCTCGGCGTGTGGACCTTGCTACTAGCCGTTCCGATTCCGCTCGGGCTTGCTCATCAGGCTGGCGCTGTCGCCGTGTTTTACGCGGCCGTTTATCACTTGTGGCTAACGACACGGGCGACCGCGCCCGAGAAGGCTCACGCTGCGGCGAGCGCCTGATCGAGATCGGCGATGATGTCCGCAGGATCTTCCAGTCCGACCGAAAGCCGCACCACCTCTGGACCAGCGCCGGCACGCTCGCGCTGCTCGTCAGTGAGCTGGCGGTGAGTAGTCGACGCCGGATGGATGATCAGGCTCCGCGTATCGCCGATATTGGCGAGATGGCTGAACAGCTTGACGTTGCTGACGAGCGCAATGCCGGCTTCATAACCGCCTTTAAGCCCGAAAGTGAACACCGCGCCGGCGCCTTTCGGCGAATAGCGTTTGGCAAGCTTGTAGTATTTGTTGTCGGGGAGGCCGGCATAGTTGACCCAGGCGATCTTGTCGTGGCGCGCCAACCACTCGGCAACTTGTAGCGCATTGTCGCAATGGCGCTGCATGCGCAAGGGCAGCGTCTCGATGCCGGTTAAGATGAGGAAGGCGTTGAAGGGAGAGATCGCAGGGCCGAGATCGCGCAGCGAGAACACGCGGGCCGCGATGGCGAAGGCGAAATTGCCGAAGGTCTCGGCGAAGGTGATGCCGTGATAGGACGGTGAGGGTTCGGACAAAGTCGGGTAGCGGCCGCTCTTAATCCAGTCGAAGGTGCCGCAGTCTACGATAGCCCCTCCGATCGAGTTGCCGTGGCCTCCAAGGAACTTGGTCAGAGAATGCACGACGACATCAGCCCCATGTTCTACCGGGCGGATCAGATAGGGCGTGGCCAGCGTGTTATCGACGATGAGAGGAACGCCCGCCTCTTTGGCGACAGCCGCGACGGCAGCGATGTCGGTGATGATTCCGCCGGGATTGGCGATCGACTCGACGAAGATCGCCTTGGTCTTGGGCGTGACGGCTGCGCGGAACGACTGCGGGTCGGTGGTATCGGCCCAGCGCACCGTCCAGCCGCATTTCTTGAAGGAGTGGGTGAACTGATTGATCGAGCCACCATAAAGCTGGCGCGCGGCGACGAAATCATCGCCTGGCTCGAGCAGGGTATGGAACACGATCATTTGCGCAGCATGCCCCGAGGCTACGGCAAGCCCCGCAGTGCCGCCTTCGAGCGCAGCGATGCGCTCCTCCAGCACCGCCTGGGTCGGGTTGGTGATGCGCGTATAGATGTTGCCGAACGTCTCGAGATTGAACAAAGCCGCCGCGTGGTCCACATCGTCGAACACATAGGACGTGGTCTGGTAGATCGGAGTCGCGCGTGCGCCGGTCGCGGGATCCGGCTGAGCGCCGGCATGGATGGCAAGCGTATTGAAGCCGGGCTTTCGCTCCGCAGTCATTGTCATTTCCTCTGTGGGCTAGAGATCGGCGGGATTATAGCAACGAGCCGGGCTAGGCTTTGCCGGCGAGCACGCGATGTTGCACGCCCTTTGGTCCGAGTAAAGGCCGCTTGCTTGACAGCATACGCGAGTTGACGCCAGCCCAATTGAGCTCGCCAGAGAGCCGGCCATACTCGATCTTCGGGCAGCGGTTCATCACCACCTTCAGGCCGGCGTCCTCGGCGAGCTTCGCCGCCTCATCATTGCGTACGCCGAGCTGCATCCACACGACCTTGGCTCCGATCCTTATCGCTTCTTTTGCGATGGGAAGCGCAGCCGCTGAACCTCGGAAGACGTCGACGATATCGATAGGTTCCTCGATGTCGGCAAGCGAGGCATAAACCTTCTCGCCGAGGATTTCCTTGCCGGCCTGCCCCGGATTGACCGGAATCACGCGAAAGCCCTTGGCCTTGAGATATTTCATGGCGAAATAGCTCGGCCGCGAGGTGTTAGGGCTCGCCCCAACCATGGCGATGGTGCGGTTGTTAGCGAGGATGTCCCGGATATAGGCGTCGCTATAGGCGTCGTGATTCATCGGAAGAGAAATAGCGTGTGCCGCCGGTGTCTCAAGTCTAGCGTGGCCAGCGCGGTGCGCGCTTGTCGATAAAGGCACCGATGCCTTCTTTGGCTTCTTCGTCGAGCATGTTCTCGACCATGACCGAAGAGGTGTAGGCGTAGGCCTCTTCGAGCGGCATCTCGAGCTGGCGATAGAAGGCTTCCTTGCCGATTTTGAGCGTGCGCTTCGGCTTCGCTGCGATCTGCCGGCCGAGCTCGACCGCCTCGTTCACCACGCGATCAGCGGCGACCACGCGATTGGTCAGGCCGAGGGCCTGGGCGTCTTCGGCGCCGACCATCTCACCGAGCAGCAGCATCTCCATTGCCGCCTTGCGCGAGACGTTGCGGGACAGCGCCACCATCGGCGTCGAGCAGAACAAGCCGATATTCACCCCCGGCGTGGCGAAGCGCGCGTCGATGCTCGCCACGGCGAGATCGCAGCTCGCCACCAGCTGGCATCCGGCCGCCGTGGCGATGCCGTTTACCGCGGCGATGACCGGCTTCGGGCTGCGCACGATCGACATCATCATGTCGGAGCAGGCGGACATGGTCTTGGCGAAGAAGGCACGGCCACGGTCGGGATCGTTGCGGTGGGCGCTCATCTCCTTGAGGTCGTGGCCCGACGAGAAAGCGGAGCCTGCGCCAGTGATGACGATGGTGCGAACGGCATCGCTGCCGCCGAGGTCTTCGACCTCGCTATGCAGCGCCGCGATCATTTCGAGGGAAAGACTGTTGCGTGCCCCGGGCCGGTTAAGCGTGAGCACGGCGACGGGACCGCGATCCTCACGCAGCACCACCTCGTCGTTCAACGCTTGCTGTTTCAGAACTTTGGTCATGTGTCGCGCGAGCCTCTGTCCGAGTTCGAGCGTTATATCAGAGAGATTCGTAGGCTTTACTAGAGCAGTCGGTGCGCCCTTGAAGGAAACGATGACGAAGGCTAGAGCCGATGGGAAATGTGGTATAAAAATACCACATAACTAAGTACGAGGTTTCAAGAGATATTTCATCTTTGCTTGACGCGGCAAAACCGAGTCGTTAGAAGCGCCGATCTTTCGAGCCCCACGAGTCCACCATGACGACCTATTCAGCCACGCCGAAGGACATCGAGAAGTCCTGGATCCTGATCGACGCCAAGGGCCTCGTGGTAGGGCGGCTCGCGGTCCTCATCGCTAACAGGCTTCGCGGCAAACACAAGCCATCCTACACGCCCCATCTCGACTGCGGCGACAATATCGTGGTGATCAACGCCGGCAATGTGGTGCTCACCGGCAACAAGCGAGCCGACAAGGTCTATCACTGGCATACCGGCTATCCCGGCGGCATCAAGGATCGCACTGCCGAGAAGATTCTCGACGGCAAGCATCCCGAGCGTGTGTTGCAGAAGGCCGTGGAGCGCATGATCCCGCGCGGGCCGCTCGGCCGCCAACAGCTCCGCAATTTGCGCATCTATGCCGGCCCCGAACATCCCCACGAGGCGCAGAACCCGACCAAACTCGACGTCGCCGCGCTGAACACGAAGAATGCAAGGAGCGCCTGAAGCCATGAGCGAGACCATGACCTTAGAGGACCTTGCTCCGCTGAAAAGCGATGTGGCCGCGCCGCAGGTCCGCGTCTATGAGAAGAAAGTCGACGCGCGAGGCCGCGCCTACGCCACCGGCAAGCGCAAGGACGCCGTTGCGCGCGTGTGGGTGAAGCGCGGCCCCGGCAAGATCACCATCAACGGCAAGGACCATGCTGCCTATTTCGCGCGGCCAGTCCTGCAAATGATCCTGAAGCAGCCGCTGGTCACCTCGAAGCGCGAGGGCCAATACGACATCGTGTGCACCGTCAGCGGGGGAGGCCTCTCGGGCCAAGCCGGCGCCGTGCGCCACGGCATCTCGATTGCTCTCACCCGCTACGAGCCTGAACTCCGCAGCGTCTTGAAGAAGGGGGGGTTCCTGACCCGCGACGCGCGCACGGTCGAGCGCAAGAAATACGGCAAACGCAAAGCCCGACGAAGCTTCCAGTTCTCCAAGCGCTAACCGCGCTTTGGCAAGCTTCGCTCAAGTCTCAGTTTGAACTTGAGCGGCTCAGCCCTTACTTCCGCAACGCATCACATTCGGCTAAGCCCGTCTTGGACGAGGCGTCTTCCAGAGATTCGTCATGGCTACAACAAAGCCAGTCAGAGCCGCCGTGCTCGGCGCCTCCGGTTATACCGGCGCCGACATGATCAGGCTTGCCGCGCTCCATCCCGGCATCAAGATCACGGCGCTGATCGCCAAGGGACACGCAGGCCAGAGCCTGGCTCTGGTCTTTCCGCATCTTGCAAGCCTGGACTTGCCTAAGCTCGTGACCTCCGACGAGGTGGACTGGAACGAGGTCGACGTCGTCTTTTGCGGGCTGCCGCACGACACCGCCCATGCTGAGATCGCGAAGCTGCCAAAACGCATCAAGGTCGTGGATATGTCCGCGGATTTCCGCCTGCGCGATCCCTCGGTCTATGCCGAATGGTACGGCGGCGAGCACAGCGCGTCGGCGCTGCTCAAGGAGGCGGTTTACGGGCTGACCGAGCACTACCGCGACCAGATCAAGCCCGCACGCATCGTCGCTTGCCCAGGCTGCTATCCCACCGCCGTGCTATTGGCGCTCCTGCCACTGCTCAAGGCGAAGCTCATCGCAGGCGACGACATTATCATCGACGCTAAGTCCGGCGTCTCTGGCGCCGGGCGCACGCTGAAGCAGAACATCCTGTTCTCGGAGGCAGGCGAGGGGCTTTCGCCTTACGGCATCGGCAATCACCGCCATGTGCCGGAGATCGAGCAGGAACTCTCGCTTGCGGGAGGCGGAGCCGTGACCATCAACTTCACGCCGCATCTTGCGCCGATGAGCCGGGGTGAGCTCTGCACCTGCTATGTCAAGCTTGCCGGCAAGGCGACCGCCTCAGACTTGCGCGGCGCGCTTGCCAAGACCTATGCGAGTGAGCCGTTCGTGCACCTCGTCGGGGAGGGCGTCATCCCCGCAACCCAGCACGTGCGGGGCTCGAATTTCTGCCATATCGGCGTGTTCGCCGACCGCCTTCCCGGTCGCGCCATCGTGGTCTCAGCCATCGACAATCTGGTCAAGGGCTCGGCCGGACAGGCGCTACAGAATTTCAATCTGATGTTCGGCTTCGACGAGACAACTGGACTGAAGCAGCTCCCGCTATTCCCGTAGATTGTGGCTACCAGCGACGCGCATGCCGGCCTTGCCGCCGACGCCGTCGATGTCCTCGCCGAAGGTGACGTCGACCTTGGCGAACACGCTCGTGTTGGCCGCGGGGTTGAAGAAGTTCACCCCGGCAGAGACCTTGCAGGTCGTCCTTGAGGGTGAAGCTCGTTCCGGTCAAGACCAGAGTGGCCTTGTTGTCGTCGGAGAGATTGCCCCACAAACTGCCGATCACGAACGGCTCCATGGTGGTGCCGGTCCAGGCCTGCACGCTGGTGCCGACACGGAGGCCGAGGCGGCCTCGCACGTCTGGATCGTCGCCGAACGGCACCTTGTTGCCGCCGAGGGTGAGCCGTCGATCTCGGCCCAGTTGACCGCGATGGTGGCAAGCGGCTCGATGAACGCCCCGCTACGGAACGAGCCGAAGCGGTAGCCGGAATCGGTCCTCACCCCCACCGTGGCGGCATTGAGCGAGCCGGGGAAGCCCATGGTCGAGTGGGTGTCGACGTCGAACAGATGCACGTTGGCAAGGGTGTCGACGAACAGGCCGCCCCTAAGATAGGTGGCGTAGCCGCCGACGCAACGCCTCCTCTCTGATGCGGGCGTCCCACCAAGCCCCCCGAAATCGGCGCCTGCTTGGCCTTTGGGCGCGGTTTTCAGCTAATTCGCGCGTCGGGACTAGTGCGGGCGCGCAACAGTTCCGCGCAAATGTTGTGGGCCGACGATCAGGAGCCGCTTGCCAAAGACCAGTTGAAAATCTTGGGCCCCTATGCGGCCAGGTCCTGGCTCTTCACGTAGGATCCCGGGGCATCCTCGGTAGGCTTGAGCGGCCCAGTCGTAGGATCGCGTGCAGGCACTTTCTCGCCGGAGTAAGACGCGAGCCACGCCGCCCAGTCAGGCCACCACGAGCCGGGGCTCTCCTTCGCCTGCGCGATCCACTCCTTGAGAGTGGCCGGCGCCGAGCCTCCCGACCAGAATTGATATTTCTTTTTCTCCGGCGGATTGATCACGCCGGCAATATGGCCGGAGCCAGCCATGGTCAAGCGCACCGGGCCGCCGAACAATTTGCTGCCGCGGAACACCGACAAAGCCGGCGCGATGTGGTCCTCCTTGGTGAAGAGCTCGTAGACCGGGATCTTCACCCTGCCGAGATGGAGCTTGACGCCGCCAAGCTCCATCTCGCCCTTGCTCAAGCGATTCGAGAGATAGAACTCGCGCAGATAGAAGGCGTGATTGGCGGCAGGCAGGCGCGTCGAGTCGGCATTCCAGAATAGGAGATCGAACGGGAAGGGCTTCTTGCCGAGCAGGTAGTTGTTGACGACGTAAGGCCAGATCAAATCGCGCGGGCGAAGCATGTTGAACACCGTAGCCATGCGCGAGCCGTCGAGATAGCCATGCTCAGCCATCATCTCCTCGAGCGACTTGAGCTGCGAATCGTCGATGAACACGAGAAGGTCGCCGGCTTCCCTGAAATCGACCTGCGCGGCGAGGAAACTCGCCGATACGATTCTGTCGTCTCCCTTGGCCGCCATATAGGCGAGAGTGGAAGCGAGCAGCGTGCCGCCGACGCAATAGCCGAGCGCGTTGATTTGGCGGACGCCGGTCTGCCGGTTCACCGCATCGACCGCGGAGAGAATGCCCTCGCGCATATAGTCTTCGAAGGTCTTCTGCGCGAGGCGGGCATCGGGATTGACCCAGGAAATCAGAAACACAGTGAAACCCTGACCGACCGCCCATTTGACGAAAGACTTCTCGGGCACGAGATCGAGGATGTAGTACTTGTTGATCCAAGGCGGCACGATCAGCAGCGGCTTCTCATAAACCTCGCTCGTGCTTGGCGCATATTGGATGAGTTGGATGAGGTCGTTTTGGAACACGACCTTGCCCGGCGTCACCGCGAGGTTCCGTCCGACCTCGAAGGCCGATAGGTCGGTCTGGCTGATGCGCAGCAGGTCCTTCGACTGCTCGAGGTCCTGGACGAAATGCGCCATGCCCTCCACCAAGTTCTCGGCATTCGTGGCGAGCGTGGTGCGGACCACTTCCGGATTGGTCAAAGGGAAGTTTGAGGGCGAGAGCGCCGAGAGGACCTGATTCAGATAGAACAGCGCCTTCTTGCGCGTTTTCTCGTCGATGCCCTCGGTCTTGCGGGTGACGTCCTCGGCCCAGCGGGAGGTGATGAGATAAGCCTGCTTCCAGAAGTCGAAGAACTGGCCATTAGACCAATCCGGGTCCTTGAAGCGATTGTCGCCGGGCTCCGGCACAACGACAGGCTCAACCTCCTCGCCGAGAAAGCGGCGGATCGAGCGGCCCCAAAGATCAGCGTAGCTCTTGAACAGTTCGCCCTGAGCCGCGACCAGCTTGCCGGGATCGGCTACCCAATGGCGCGCGATCTCGCCGAGCGACTTCGCCGCTTCATTGGCTTCGGAAACAACGTTGTAAGGACCTTGGCCATTTGAGCGCTCGGCCATGGTTGAGACGGCTTTGGCTCCCTGGTCGAACAGACGGATCATATTCTTGGCGAGAGCATCGAGCTTATCGATCCGGTATTGGTTCGCCCCGTCCTTATCGGGGCTCTTGGTGGTCTCCTGCATCAATTTGTCCTTGTTTTACCCCGGTTTAACCTTGCTCAAGCCACCATGCGGGAGACATGCTGCTCGCCCTCGGCTTTCGCGCAAAGCCTCATTGTGCTATGCAATATAACAGAGGGTAGGCGATTGCCAATCGCAACGGGGAAACCAACAAGAATAGACTCCTAACGTGATGCTGCGCATGCTGCCGCGACTTGCCTTACGCGTTCTCGCCGCTCTGGTTCCACTAGCGCTTGCCGCCTGCGCTGACGCGCTGACATCCGGGCAGCCGGTAGCGACCAACGCCCAGCTCCAGCGCGACTACGATAAGACCATGACCAAGACCGAGCAGGCGGCCGCCATTTCCGACCTCGCGCAGGAAAAGCTGAAACAGGAGCAGGCGGTGCAGCAAGACAATTCGGGCGAGACGGGAACAGGGGCGCCGACATCAGTGACGCCGGCAGCAACCTCGTCGAAGCCGGCAGTTTCGTCCAAGCCGGCAGCACCGGCAGCCACCTCCACCCAGGCATATTAGAGGCTTCGCCTCCGCCAGGAGCTTGCCCCGCGGGGCGTTTTTATGGTTCAAGTGGAAGCCCTTAAGGGGTCCGATCGGGGTGGGGACCCGCGCGTCCGTGACCAGCGATTTTCATAGAATCAAGCGGCTGCCGCCTTACGTCTTCGAGCAGGTGAACAAGCTCAAGGCCGAAGCGCGTGCGCGCGGCGACGACATCATCGATTTCGGCATGGGCAATCCCGACATGCCGACACCGCCCCACATTACCGCTAAGCTGATCGAGACGCTGCGCGATCCGCGCACCAACCGTTATTCCGCCTCGAAGGGCATCTACGGCTTGCGCAAAGCTCAGGCCGCTTACTACGCGCGGCGCTTCGGCGTGAAGCTCGATCCCAATACCCAGGTCGTGGCGACGCTCGGGTCCAAGGAGGGTTTCGCCAACGTGGCGCAAGCCATCACCGCGCCGGGCGACGTGATCCTCGTGCCGAACCCGACCTACCCCATTCACGAGTTTGGTTTCATCATGTCGGGCGGCGTCATCAGGCATTTGCCGGCGCGTACCGATTCCCAATTCATGGCCTCGCTCGACAAGGCCGTACGCCACTCTGTGCCGAAGCCCTCCGCGCTCGTCCTCAATTACCCTGCGAACCCCACCGCCGTGGTCGCGGACCTCGATTTTTACCGGGAGGTGGTCGCCTTCGCGAAGAAGCACGAGCTGATCGTGCTATCTGACCTCGCCTACGCCGAGATCTATTTCGACGGCGCGCCGCCGCCCTCGATTCTTCAGATTCCCGGCGCGATCGATATCGCTGTCGAGTTCAGCACCCTGTCCAAGACCTACGCCATGCCGGGATGGCGCGTCGGCTTCGCCGTCGGCAACGAGCGGTTGATCCATGCGCTCACGCGGGTCAAGTCCTATCTTGATTATGGCGCCTTCACGCCAATTCAGGTAGCGTCCGCTGCAGCGCTCAACGGGCCGCAGGACTGCATCGACGAGATCCGCGCCATCTATAAGCGCCGCCGCGATTGCCTGGTTGACGCCATTACCCGCGCCGGCTGGCCGATCCCGTCACCACCCGCCACCATGTTCGCCTGGGCGCCGATCCCAGAAATGTTCGCCCATCTCGGCTCACTCGAATTTTCGAAGCTGCTTTTGGAAAAGGCGAGCGTTGCCGTATCGCCCGGCGTCGGCTTTGGCGAATATGGCGAAGGCTATGTGCGCATCGCGCTCGTCGAGAACGAGCAGCGCATCCGCCAGGCCGCGCGCAACATCCGCAAGTTCCTTACCGAGTCCGCACGGACTATGCACAACGTTATTCCTATTGTCTCGAAGGCGAATAGGTCGTTCTGATCCTTTTCCATGAATGATGGACTGAAGGTAGGGCTGGCTGGGGTCGGCACGGTAGGCTCCGGACTGTTGCGGCTGCTCGAGGCGCGCAAGGGCGAGCTCACGGCGCGCGCCGGACGGCCGATTGAGGTCACCGCGGTCTCGGCCTTGAACCGGCACAAGAATCGCGACTGCGACATTTCTCGGCTGCGTTTCGTCAACGATCCCATTGTTCTCGCCAAGGAGCCAGGGATCGACGTCTTCGTCGAGCTGATCGGCGGAGAGGAGGGCGTCGCAAGGGACTCGGTCGAGGCGGCGCTCGCCTCGGGCAAGCATGTGGTCACGGCCAACAAGGCCCTGCTTGCCCATCACGGGACGAGCCTCGCCGCACTCGCCGAGAAACACGGCGTTGCGCTCAATTTCGAGGGCGCGGTTGCCGGCGGCATTCCAGTAGTGAAAGTCATCCGCGAGAGCCTGCAAGGCAACAACATTGCCCGCGTCTACGGCATCCTCAACGGCACCTGCAATTACATCCTCACTTTGATGGAACAGGAGGGCCGAAGCTTTGCCGACGTGCTGAAAGAGGCGCAGAAGCAAGGCTATGCCGAGGCCGATCCCACCTTCGATATTGGCGGCTTCGATACCGCCCATAAGCTCTCCCTTCTTACGAGCCTCGCCTTCGGCACGCGCGTCAGCTTCGAGTCGGTTTATATCGAGGGCATCGAGAGCATCACGCCGGCCGATATCGAGGCCGCCGGCGATCTCGGCTATCGCATCAAGCTGCTCGGCGTTACGCTGCGCACCGACAGCGGCATAGAGCAGCGCGTGCACCCGACCATGGTGCCCAAGGACACAGCAATCGCCGAAGTTGACGGCGTATTGAACTGCGTGGGGATCGACGGCGATTTCGTAGGCGATGTCACGTTAGTGGGCCCTGGTGCGGGCGGTGGGCCGACCGCCTCATCGGTGACGAGCGACCTCATCGACATCGCCCGCGGCCACATCCTGCCGCCTTTCGGGACCAGGGCAAAGAACCTCAGGCCCTATAAGCGCGCACAGATGCGCGCCCATGAAGGCGGCTACTACATCAGGCTTTCAGTATATGACCGCACCGGCGCATTCGCCGCGATTGCCGGCCGTATGGCAGAGCAGGGCATCTCGATCGAAAGCATCGTGCAGCGGCGTCCGCGCGCCGAGCTACCAGGCCTCAACCGCCGGTACGAAGGCTCGTCGGCCAACGTGGTCATGATCACCCATCAGACCTCCGAGGCTGCGATCCGCAAAGCGCTTGCCGCCATCGAGCGGGACGGCCATGTCGACGCAAAGCCGCAGATGATCCGCATCGAAAAACTGTGATACTGAATAGGTAGCCCTACAGGCGACGATAAAAGATCGCATGAGGGATGGGAGAAACGCCCGTGTCGAAGGCTCACGCCAAGACCGAGATCGATCGCGCTTTGGCGCTCGATATCGTTCGCGTCACGGAGGCGACCGCCGTCGCCGCCGCCTTATGGCGAGGCCGCGGCAACGAGGCTGCCGCCGACGAGGCAGCGGCGGCAGCGATGTATCGGGAGCTCGCGCGGCTCCCCATTGAAGGCGTGGTCGTCGTGGGCGAGGGGGAGGAAAACGAGACTCCGCTTCTCTATATTGGCGAGACCGTTGGCGCGGGCGAGAACTCAGGGCTGAAAGTCGACCTCGCCGTCGATCCCGTTGAAGGCTCGACCCTCTGCGCCAAGGCCTTGCCAAATGCCCTCTCGGTGCTTGCTCTCGCCGAGCGCGGCAGCCTTCTCAAAGTGCCGGTCATCTATATGGACAAGATCGCCATCGGGCCGGGCTTCCCAGAGGGCCTGGTTGATCTCGACGCCACCCCGGCGGACAACCTCAAGGCTCTAGCTCAAGCCAAGGGCGTGCCGGTGAGCGAGATCACGGTCTGCATTCTCGACCGCCCTCGCCATGCCAAGCTGATTGAGGAGGTGCGCGGTGCGGGCGCAGCGCTGCGGCTGATCGGCGACGGCGACATTGCCGGTGTGATCCACGTGACCGAGCCTCTGGAAACCGGCATCGATATTTATATGGGGGTTGGCGGAGCCCCTGAAGGCGTGCTCGCCGCTGCGGCGCTCGCCTGCATCGGTGGACAGATGCAAGGGCGGCTAATCGCGGCAAACGACCAGCACCGTGCACGAGCGCGCGCCGCCGGCATCCACGATCTCGGCCGCAAATACTCGATGCGCGACATGGTGACGGGGGACCTGTCATTCGCCGCGACCGGCATCACCGACGGCTCCCTGCTCGAAGGTGTGCGATTCACGCGTGAGGCCGTGTTTACCCACACTGTGGTGATGCGCGCCTCGACCCGCACGGTGCGCTGGATGAAGACCGAGCACCCCGACCTCAGCAAGTTCGACTGACCGGGCAGCGATATCCGCGAATCAGATACCGTTACAGGACGTAACGATATGGATGACGCGGCGTGACGGCAGCTTTCAAATATATAACCGCCGACGGCGGGAATGCGTCGGCACTGCTTGGCGTAGAGCAGTCCGCCCGTGGCTATCGCTGGGTTGAACGTCTCGACGGGGGCCGGACCCTTGCGGCCACCGCCATTTCCCAAGCGCATGGCTTGCCTGAGCTGCTTGGCCGCGTTCTCGCTGCACGCGGTGCCGAGCCCCACACCGTTTCGCGCTATCTCGACCCTTCCATTCGCATGCTTCTGCCCGATCCTGCACGGCTGCAGGACATGGAGAAGGCGGCCGGGCGCTTTGCCGCCGCCGTCAAAGCGCGGGAGCCGATTGCAGTCTTCGGCGACTACGACGTCGACGGCGCGGCGTCGGTCGCCCTGGTCGAGCGATACCTACGCGCCCACGGTCAAAGCGTAGTCACCTATATCCCCGACCGGCTCACCGAAGGTTACGGGCCATCGCCAGCGGCTCTCGCCGGATTAGCCAAGGATGGCGCGCGACTCATCCTCACCGTCGATTGCGGCACGACGGGAGAGGCCGCCATTGCCGCCGCGAACGAGACCGGCGCAGAGGTCATTGTTATCGACCACCATCAGGCGGACGAAGCTCTGCCGCCAGCCTTTGCAGTGCTCAATCCGAACCGGCAGGACGATCTCTCTGGACAGGGCCACCTCGCTGCTGCCGGCGTGGTGTTCCTGTTCCTGGTCGCCACGACCCGTGTGCTGCGTCGGGAGGGTTACTACCGCGACCGTGCCGAGCCCGACCTGCTTGGCCTGCTCGATCTCGTTGCGCTCGCAACAGTGTGCGATGTCGTCCCGCTCAAGGACGCGAACCGCGCATTCGTGGCCCAAGGGCTCAAGGTCTTGCGGCTTAGGCACAATCAGGGCCTGCGGGCCCTGGCCGATGCCGCCCGCATCGACGAGGCGCCGACCTGCTACACGCTCGGTTTTATCTTGGGCCCGCGCATCAATGCCGGCGGCCGGATCGGCGCGTCGAGCCTTGGTGCCAAGCTGCTTGCCCTCGACGACGAGGTAGAGGCTCGCGCCATCGCTGCGCGGCTGGAGGCGCTTAATGCCGAGCGCCGGGCAGTCGAGGAGCACATGCTCGAGGAAGCCTTCGCTCATGCCGAAGCTGCGCTTGCGCACTGTCCCGACCGGCCTCTTTTCTTCCTCAGCGCCGAAGATTGGCACAAAGGTCTGCTCGGGTTGATCGCGGGGCGCGTCGCCGAGCGCTTCCGTCGTCCGACCTTCGTTGCAGCGCTTGAGCCTGACGGCACGGCAACCGGATCGGCGCGCTCGATTGCCTCGGTCGATCTTGGCGCCGCGATCAGGGCCGCCGTGCACGAAGGACTGCTGATTAAAGGCGGCGGCCACGCCATGGCTGCGGGCTTTAAGCTCGAGCGGAGCAAGCAAGATGGACTTGAGGCATTCTTGCTTGGGCGTCTCGCAAGACCCGTTGCGCAAGCGATGTCCGTCCGTGAGCTCGCGGTCGACGGCGCGCTCTCGGCGGGCGGAGCGAATATCGAGCTGATGAATCTGCTCGACCGCGCCGGACCTTACGGGCCAGGACATCCAGAGCCGCGCTTCGTCTTTCCGGCGCACCGTTTGAGCCGCGTTCGCAGCGTCAAGGAGGCGCATGTGCGTTGCACGCTGCATGCCTCCGACGGCGCGCGCATCGAGGCTTGTGCCTTCCGCGTCACCGACACATCGCTTGGCAAGTTGCTGTTGAAAGGTGAGGGGTTGCCGCTCCACATCGCAGGGCATCTGCGCCGCACGAGCTGGCAGGGGAGGGAGAGCGTCGAGCTGATGATCGAGGACGCCGCCGACCCTCGCGGGAACACGCTCTAGCCGGATTGTTGCGGCGCCTGTCAAAGCTTTCTATATGACGGCTCAGCCGGTAGGCCCCCTTCGTCTAATGGTCAGGACGTCAGGTTTTCAACCTGAAAACAGGAGTTCAATTCTCCTAGGGGGTACCAGGATTTAGCTGGTTTTTGCACCAGCTACTGTCCAACGGTTGTCCAATATTGATGGCACCACTTGGTTGAAGTGGGAGGGGTCAAATGGGGGGCTTCCGCAGCGTAGCGATCGCGAGCTTGGCGATGTTCGCACTAACCGCAAGAGGTGAGGCAGGGATGGCTGGGACGCTGGACCTTCAGACCAATTGCGAACACGGTCTGGCTGGCGTGAGAATGGTGGCTAATACCGGTTTTCAGCTTCCAGTCGCCGGAGGGTGATGCCTATCAGTGCTTTGGATTTATCAATGCGATCCAGCAACTCTCAAGCGTGCACCTTCAAGACGAAGGCGAAGGTGGCTATACTGTTTTGTGTCCTATCTGCACTGTTCTGGCTGAAATCTGCGTGGCAGCGCCTGTCCCCGATTAAGTCCTAAGAACTCCGGACGAACACAGCGTTAAGCCAACTCAGTAACCAGTTTGAGCGAAATGGCGCGATTTAATGCTTCTGCTTCCCTCGCGATGTTCGCTGCAATTATGCTCCAGGTGATCTCCTTTTGGTTGGGCAAAACCTGAGCGCCCCAGGGCAACACTAAGAGCCAGAGCCTCGGCCGCCCGCCTTTGTAGCGGCAGGGCTTGAGCAGGGGCTCGAAGACGCGGGCTGTCT
>DASSLP010000074.1:0-2255 GCA_035689365.1 Methyloceanibacter sp. | reverse complement strand
GCGGGGCGTGTTGTTGTGTACGGCGGATCCCTCGTCATTGCTGGCACTGCTCTGGTTGCGACCCTCGGCACGCTAATCAGGCAGTCCACCACAGAGACCTCGATCTTGCCGGTAGGCCTGCCGTGGCTCGGCGCGCATTTCCGGCTCGATACACTTTCCGCGTTCTTTCTCGTGGTGGTCAATCTTGGCGCTGCGGCGGCGAGCCTCTACGCGCTCGGCTATGGCCGCCACGAGGTGGCGGCACAGCGCGTGTTGCCGTTCTATCCGCTCTTTCTTGCCGGCATGACCCTCGTGGTCATCGCTGACGACGCCTTCACCTTCCTCTTCACCTGGGAGTTCATGTCGCTCTCCTCATGGGCCCTCGTCATGGCGCACGACCATGAGCGTGAGAATTTGCGCGCTGGCTACGTCTATCTCGTGATGGCGAGCATGGGCACGCTCGCCCTGCTGCTTGCCTTCGGCCTGCTGGCCGGTCCTGACGGTGCCTACGCCTTCAGCGCGATCCGCGACAACCCTCCCTCCGCAGCCCTTGCCGCGCTCATCCTCGTTCTCGTCCTGATCGGCACTGGCTCGAAAGCTGGTCTCGTGCCGCTCCATGCCTGGCTTCCGCTCGCACATCCCGCGGCGCCGAGCCAGGTCTCAGGCCTCCTGAGCGGCGTCATGACCAAGGTCGCAGTCTATGCCTTCGTGCGCCTCGTGTTCGATCTCATGGGAGAGCCGGAGTGGTGGTGGAGCATGGTGGTGCTTGCGCTCGCTGGCATCACCTGCGTTATGGGCGTGCTCTATGCGCTGATGCAGCACGATCTCAAGCGCCTGCTCGCCTACCACACCGTCGAGAATATCGGCATCATCTTCATCGGTCTTGGTCTTGCGCTCGCCTTCGAGACGCACGGGCTCGGCTGGGCTGCCGCTCTAGCCTTCACCGCGGCCCTGCTGCACGTCTTCAACCATTCGCTATTCAAGAACCTCCTGTTCCTGGGCTCTGGCGCCGTGCTTGGCGCGACGCACGAGCGCGACATGGAGCATCTTGGCGGACTCATCCATGGGATGCCGCTCACGGCCTTCACCTTCCTCGTCGGTTGCATTGCCATCTCCGCTCTGCCGCCGCTGAACGGTTTCGTCTCGGAGTGGCTGACCTTCCAGGCGATCCTGTTGAGCCCGCAACTTTCATCGTGGGGATTGAAATTCCTGGTGCCTGCCGTCGGTGCGCTGCTTGCGCTCTCGGCGGCCTTGGCAGCGGCCTGCTTCATCAAGGCCTTCGGAGTGACCTTCCTCGGCAGGCCGCGCAGCGACGCCGCCAGTCGCGCGCATGAGGCCGACAGTTTCTCGCTTGCCGCGATGTTCGGACTCGCCGGGCTTTGCCTTTTTGCCGGCATCCTTCCCGGCTTCTTCATTGATGCGCTCGCGCCCGTCGCCAAGGCGATGGTGGGCGCGAGCATGCCGGTGCAACGCGACGTGCCCTTCCTCTCCATCGTGCCAATTGCCGAGGCGCGCAGCTCTTATAACGGCCTGCTCGTATTCCTGTTCATAGTGTTCTCGGGATTCAGCGCAGCGGTCGCGATCCACAGGCTCGCGTCGGACAAGCTCAGGCGCGGACCGGCCTGGGACTGCGGCTACCCCGATCCGAGCCCGCTCACGCAATACACCGCATCGAGCTTCGCACAGCCGATCCGCCGCGTGTTCGGCACGCTCGTCTTCCGTGCTAGCGAACGCGTCGAGATGCCGCCGCCCGGCAGCGCTGCGCCCGCACGCCTCGTGGTGTGCATGAGCGACGTGATTTGGGACACGCTTTACGAGCCCATAGCCCGCGCCGTCGGCTACGTCGCCGATAAGCTCAACCGGCTGCAGTCGCTCAGCATCCGCCAATACCTCAGCTTCGTTTTTGTCGCCCTGGTCGGCCTTCTGCTCGTGCTCGCGATATGGCCTTGATCCTCAATCTTGCGGTGCAGGCCGCCCAGATGATGCTGGTGTTGGCGCTCGCGCCGCTCCTCACCGGCTTCGTGCGCAAGGTGAAGGCGCGACTCTTGCGCCGTCAAGGGCCTCCGCTCATCCAGCCTTACCGCGATCTCGCACGCCTCCTGCGCAAGGAGGTAGTGCTTGCCAACAGCGCCTCCTGGCTGTTCCGCGCCATTCCCTATCTCATGTTCGCCGCGACCTGGGTCGTCGCGGCGCTGGTGCCGACCTTCGCCACTGGGCTCGTGTTCTCCTGGTCGGCCGACCTCATCGTCATCATCGCACTTCTTGGGCTTGCGCGC
>DASSLP010000073.1:0-15211 GCA_035689365.1 Methyloceanibacter sp. | reverse complement strand
ATCATCGACCGTTCGCCTAGCGAGGGATGTGCCGTCGACGCAATTGTTCGCGGTGCCCGCAATGCGTCGGGGCGCAACTTTATGCCATCAGGCACACGATGCAAGCGACGGCCATCGCGTCGATAGCCAAGTCGACGGCCTCGTGATTCAAATCCCGGGAGTGCGGCGAAGGCTTACTTCGTGCCCTCAAGCTTCATCGTTGATGCCTTGCGCTCTCCGCTGCTTGAAGAAGCGGCGGTGCATTTCTGCACGAAGGCATCGGCGGCGGCCGCAGAGAGCTTGAGGTTCGCCGCTTGGGACTTGCATACCGCGGGCATCTGCTCGGGGGTTGCATCGCCGCCACCACCCTCAGCACGTGCCGGCACAGCCGCCAAGGTAACGATGGCGACGGTTAGCGCAAATTTCAGCATCGCGGAATTCTTGTACATCTTATCTCACCTCTGGCGTATGCTCTGCCTCCCTATCGTTTAGCACACTGGGGACAGACGACCAATCCCCTGGTAAGAAAGTCCGAGATTAAGTTTTCTCCAGGATCGCAAAATCTGCAGGGTGTAGCCATGACAAAGACGAAATTGCTCATTGCCTCTGCCGCTCTTCTGGCATCAGCGGTGCTGCCCTCGGCGGCGTTCGCCTGCTACTGCCAGGCCTCGAGCCCGTATGCCTACGGCTGGGGCAGCGCTTCCTCCTGCTCGCGCGCTTCGCGTATCGCGCTGCATCAATGCGCCATTCGCACTCCGCGCGGTTATTGGTGCTACCTGTCCTTCTGCACCTAATCCCACTCTTCACCGCACCGCTTCCTGCATCGGAACGTAGCGATCGTCAGGCGTCGCCGCGGAGCGCGGCGGCGCTGGCGTATCTGTTCGGGAAATTGGCGGAAGGAGAAATGGTGCCGCTGGAGAGATTTGAACTCCCGACCTTGGCTTTACGAAAGCCCTGCTCTACCCCTGAGCTACAGCGGCCTTACTTCGCCTTCGCGCGCCCGCGTGACTTAATGCCAATGCTGAAGTGATGCAAGTTTGCGCGCCGAGGGCTTGGCGCCTAGCGGATTTGCGCCGTGCGCAGGCGCTCGAGCGCGCTCGGAGTCTCTTCGCTCTCGCCCTGCGCAACCCCTGGGTCATCAGGAGCATGCGCGGGCACGAAGATGGCAGGCTTCTCCTTCGAACCGACTTTGGGAGGAGGCGCTTCTGTGCCGGTCCTTGCCCGCGGCGTCGTCGTTGCATCCTTGCCATCCCTCGCTCCGGCCGGGGCCGCCTCGACCACGTTAGCGGCCTCTGGCGGTGTATCGACGCGCGCGGAGGTCAGCGCCGGTATTTCGCGTGCTTGCGAGGCAGGAGCGAATGGTCGTTCGTCAATCAGAAGGGTATCGTCGCCGCGGCCTATGGCATCGACCGGCGCCTTCCATTCGAAGGCATCGACTGCGCCGGTCACTGGCGAGACCGGTAGCCACCGGTCTGAGACGTAGCCGTCGGCAATCCAGGCGCGGTCACGCGGCGCCCGCACGGCGCGCGCAAGCCACTCGCGCTCGCGGCCCTTGTCGCCAAGCTCGCCGGCCTCGATACGCGCCATGAGCGCGCAAATGCGCGCAGGGGGTCGCCCATCGATATAGGGCGCGAGCGCATCCCGCGCTTCTTGCCATTCATGCGCTTCGATCGCGGCGTTGGCGATGGCGATTGGGCCCTCGATGTCGTTCGGCGCGAGGCTCGCAAGGTGCTTGGCGCGCTTCACCCGCTCGCGCGGCGGCTCGCCTGGTTTGGCATAGACATAGACGAGCGCGAGGTCCGGATGCGGCGACAGCTTCCAGGTACGCGAGATTAGGCGCGATGCGGCGCGGCTCTCTCCCTTGGAGGCAAGAATGCGGCCGGCGATCTCGGCGGCGGGTACGAGAGAAGGCGCAAGCCGCAACGCCTCACTCGCCAGAGCGAGCGCCTTGTCGGGATCGGAGACTTCCCTCTCGCGCGCCTCTGCGGTCAAGAGAGCGGCGCGGCGGCGCACCGCGACGTCTGGCTCGACATGGCCGTTCTGGCGGGCAATGGCGAGCGTGTCGAGCGCGCCTTCGAAATCGCCGGCGCGAGCCTGCAAATCGAACAGGGCGTTGACCCCCCAGGCGAGCTTCGGATCGCTCTTCACCGCCTGCTCAGCGAGAGCCTGTGCCGCGGCATTGTCGTTGCTGCGCTTCGCTTCGAGGAAGAGGCCGCGCACGCCAAGAAGATGGGTCTCCGGGTCATCGAGCATGGCTTCGAAGGCACGCCGCGCCGCCGTCTTGTCGCCCTTGAGCTGCGCCGCCTGGGCCTTTAGCAGCCCGGTCAGAGGCTCGCGCGGCAGGTTGCGCGCTGCGATCCCGGCATAGCGCTGCGCAAGCGCGCGATCGCCCACGCCGATGGCGAGGAGCCCGCGCGAGAGTGCATCATAGCCCTGCCGCTTGCGGCGCTCCCTGGCGTAAGCAGCAATAGCGGCGGGACGCGTGACGAGATAGCGCAGCAGGCCCCATAGCAGGACGAGCAGGGCGACGAGGGCAACGAGGGCGAGCGCGCCGACCAGCGCGCTGGTCTCCACCTGATAGCCTAGCCACTCGACGGTGATCGTGCCGGGGCGGTCGGCGAGCCAGGCGACTCCGAGCGCCGCCGCCACCACACACAGAGTAAAGATGAGGACGCGGATCATGGCGACTATGGTTGCGCGGGCTCGGCGCCGCCGCTCACCGAGACGAGCAGAAGGCTTTCCAGCCGCTTTAAGGTCTCATCCGCGTCAAGTCGGGCGCGCGCCTGATCGAGCCAGCCGGAGAACGCATTGCGCGGCGCGCCCTGCAGCGTCCCGACTTCCTTTACTGCCGTGGCTAGATCGCCTTTGTCGAGCGCGGCTTCGGCTCGCGCCAGCACGGCACTCGGCGTGTCGCCCGTCGCTGTAGCATCGACCCTGCGGACCTTAACAAGGGACTCCGCACTCGCCATCAGCCTGTCGAGCAGCGAGCCGCCGGAGCTCGGAGGAGCTGTGGCGGCAAGCGCGGAATCCTTGGCAGTGTCGAACGAGCGCGCAAGCTCAGGCACCGTGGGGATGCCCTTCTCGGCATAGGCGGGAAGCGCCCCCACATCTGTCGCTGACGGCGAGAGCGTGCTGATGGTGTCAAGCTCGGTGGCAAATGGGCGTCCTTCGCTGACCGCAGCCCTCAGATTGGCGAATGCGATGGCGACGGCTGCCGATTTTGTGTCTGCTGCACCCTTGCTTGCCGCGGTGGCGAGCTCAGGCAATGCCTTTTCGATCTTGTTCACCCGTGCCGACAGCTCGGAGAGCTCGTTGCTGTCGCCGGTACCAAGCTCGGCATCCGCGAGAGCGGCGATCTTGGCTTTGAGCTCCGAAATCGAGTTTTGCATTTCCTGAATGGTCGAGGCATTTGTGCCTTCGCTCGCAAGCGCAGTGTCGATCTTGCCTTGCAGCCTTTGCTCGGCCTGGTTGATCTGCTGGCTCACGGCCGCGGCATCGGCGACCGAGCCGCCTTGCTTGGCGGCATCGGCCAGAGTCTTCATCGACCCCTCGAGATGAGCGACCCTGCTGGTCAAATCGGAGAAATCCGGAGCTGGCTTCTCTGGGCGCTGCTCGAGCGCCTTGACCCTCGTGTCGAGCTCAGCCACCGCTTCAGTGCTTCCCTGCGGAGTGGGCACGGACTCGAGCTTGGCGATGCGCTGATCGAGCTCGGCAAGCTCGGTGGCGTTGTTGCTCGGCTTGCCCGATGGCATACCCCAGGCAAGCGCCAGGGCAATGACGCCGACCAGCCCGCCGAGCACGCCCGCTGCAAGGTGTGTCACGAAGTTCTTGATCTCTGGCAGGGTTGCCCGGGGTGGCGGCGCATCGTCATGCTCGCTCGCCTCAGTCTCATCTAAGGGTTCGCGCTCGTTCTCGCCCTCGCCTTTTGTCTCGTCAGGTTCACCTCGTGCCGCCTCTTCGTTCGCAGGCTCGACCGAAATCTCCGTCGGAGTCCCCTCAATGGTCTGCGCCGGGCGCTTGCCCTTGCCGCTAGAATCATGATCCTGGTCGCCGAAGGGATCTGCCATCACGCTTAACCTTCAATCTCCAGCAGATTGCCTTAAGAGGATGCCGCCTCGGAGTCCACGAGCGCAAGGACATCTTCCTCGCGCGGTTTGGAAGCGACCCGCACCCTAAATCCAAGCGGCGCCAGGACCTCTGCTACCGCTTGCGACAAGCAATAACAAACGAGACGCCTCACTTGCGTTACCGCGCCGTGCTTGTCGATGAGCGCGGCCAAAGTTCTTGCCGTGCGCGGCGATAACAAGATCGCGCCGTCGAGCTCGCCGGCCTTAAGCAGACTCAAGGCTCGCGCCGGAAGCTGCTCGGCCGGGACGGCCCGATATAGCACAGGCTGGTGCAGGGTGAACCCCTTGGCTTCAAGGGCCGTTTTCAGGTCGAAGGCAAGGTTTTCGCCGGCAAGATGCAGCACCGGTCCACGAATCGGATCGAGCTTGCCGCCGATCAATTCAGGCAGGGCTGCCGCAGTCCCGGGGGCTCTGACAAGGATGGCAAAGCCAAGCTCTCGCGCAGCGCGGGCGGTTGCCTCGCCGACCGCGAACAATGGAAGCTTGCGCGCGTGTTCAAGCTCGTGGCGAGTGGCGAGGGCGCGCAGCGCGTTGCGGCTCGTGACGATGAGCGCTTGCACGCCGGCAAGATCGAGCGGCACGTCAGGGGCAAACTCGATTTTGAGCAGCGGCGCGAGCACCGCCTCATGTCCGCGCGCGGCGAGCGCCTCGGCCTCGCGGCTCGCGTCAGGCTCTGGCCTCGTGACGAGAAGGCGCATCAGGCGAGCTTCGCGAGGAACTCTGGCCCCGCCCGGGCCACAAGCTCCTCGCCCGCGTCGGCGCCGAGCTTCGTCGCGTGCTCTGCCGGGCCGGTCACCTCGATGCCGTAGGATTCCGTGCCATCGGGCGTGAGCATCAATCCGCGCAGGCGCAAGATGCCGTCCTCGATCTCGGCGAGCCCCGCAATCGGCGTCTTGCACGAGCCGTCGAGGCGGCCAAGAAACGCCCGCTCACAAGCGACGGTCGTCGCCGCACGCTCATCGTTCAATGCTCCGAGCAGCTGCCGCATCTTTGCATCGTCGCTGCGGCAGGTGACGCCGATGGCGCCTTGCGCCACTGCCGGCAGCATCTCGTCGGTCGAGAGAATGGATGTCGCATGCGACTCGAGGCCTAGGCGTTCGAGCCCGGCGAGAGCGAGAAGCGTGGCGTCGGCCTTGCCTTCATCGAGCTTGCGCAGTCGCGTCTCGACATTGCCGCGGAAATCGACAACGCGCAGGTCGGGACGCAATCGCTTCACTTGCGCTTGCCGCCGCAACGACGAGGTACCGACAGCCGCACCTTGTGGCAGTTCGGCAAGCGAAGGCGCTTTGTTGCTGATGAACGCATCACGCACATCGGCGCGCGGCAGAACCGCGGCGATGCAAAGCTCAGCGGGCAACTCGGTCTCCAGATCCTTCATCGAATGCACCGCCATGGCGACATAGCCGCGGAGTAGCGCCTCGTCGATCTCTTTGGTGAACAGCCCCTTGCCGCCGAACTCACGCAGCGGCTTGTCCTTGATGCGGTCCCCTGACGTGGTGATGACGGCAAGATCAACGTCGCCCTCGGCGAGCCCATGCATCTCGGTCAGGCGTGCCCCGACGTGGCGCGCCTGCCAAAGCGCGAGTGGACTGCCTCTTGTTCCGATTAGGAGGGGGCGGGCTGGCAATTGCTAACTCCTTGAGTTGCCTCGGTTTGACGAGGCCGGTTCAACGCATTAATGGCCCCTTTCGCCTCCCCCTTCAATCAATCCTCTCCGCCCCTTAAGAAGCAGCATGGCGCGGCCGACTAAAGACAAGCCTCTAACCCTGCTCGGTATCGAGACGAGCTGCGACGAGACCGCGGCCGCCGTCGTGCGCCGCGCCTCCGATGGAAATGGCGAGATCCTGTCCAGCGTGGTGCGCTCGCAGCTCGATCTGCATGCAGCCTATGGCGGCGTCGTGCCTGAGATCGCCGCGCGCGCTCATGTCGAGCTGCTCGATGTGGCGATCAAGCAGGCGCTCGCCGAGGCTGAGCTCGATTTCGACGCGCTCGACGGAGTCGCGGCGGCCTCAGGCCCGGGGCTGATAGGCGGACTGATCGTGGGTGTGATCACCGGAAAGGCAATCGCACTCGGGCGCGGTCTGCCGTTCATCGCGGTCAACCACCTCGAGGCACACGCGCTGACCGCCCGCCTCACCGACAATCTCGCCTTCCCCTATCTGCTGCTGCTCGTCTCCGGCGGCCACACCCAAACACTCATCGTCGGGGATGTTGGCGAGTATGAGCGGCTCGGCACGACGCTCGACGACGCGCTGGGCGAGGCCTTCGACAAGGCTGCCAAGCTGCTCGGCCTAGGCTACCCCGGCGGCCCTGCCGTCGAGGCTTGCGCGGCGCGAGGCCAGCCCACCATCGCTCTGCCGCGTCCAATGCTTGGCCGGAGCGAGCCGCATTTCTCCCTTGCCGGCCTCAAGACCGCGCTGAGACACGAGGCTCTCGCCCGCGCGCCGCTCAGCGACAAGGACGTCGCCGATCTCGCCGCGAGCTTCCAGGAGGCCGTCACCGACATCGTCAGGGACCGGACCGCGCGCGCCATGGAACTCTATGTCGAGCGCCTCGGCGCGCAGGCGCAGCGCGCGCTCGTCGTCGCTGGCGGTGTCGCGGCCAACAAGAGACTTGCAGCCGCGCTCGAAGCGGTCGCGCAGAAACACGGCTTCCGCCTCATCGTGCCGCCGCCTGCGCTTTGCACCGACAACGCAGTCATGATCGCCTGGGCAGGCGCGGAGCGTCTCGCACGCGGTCTCGCCGACGATCTTTCGGCGCCTGCCCGTGCCCGCTGGCCGCTCGATCCAGATGCGCCGCCAGCGCTCGGCGCCGGCGTTAAGGCTTGAATCGTCTCGTTTCGCGCTCGGGCAAGAAATCTGGCATATGGAGACCGGCGAGGCGGGCATGGCACTACAATCGGTCGGCATCGTGGGGGCGGGCGCATGGGGAACCGCGCTCGCTGTCACCGCGCGCCGCGCCGGCCGCGACGTGCTGATCTGGGCCTATGAGCCGCAGACCGTTGCTGACATCAACGAAAAGCACCTGAACGAAGTCTACCTGCCCGGGATCAAGCTCGACCCGGCGATCAAGGCAACCACGCGGCTTGCCGAGGTTGCCGCTCGCGACATGGTCCTGCTGGTGACGCCGACACAAAACCTTCGCGAGATCGCAAGCGAGCTTGCGCCCCACGTGAAATCCGAGAAGCCCGTGGTGATCTGCTCCAAGGGCATCGAGCAGGCAACCGGCAAGCTTCCTTCAGAGATCGTTGCCGAGACAATGCCGGATGTCGTGGTCGCAGTCCTCTCGGGCCCGAGCTTCGCCGCCGAGATCGCCAAGAAACTTCCCGCAGCGGTGACTCTGGCTACGGCAGAAGAGCCGCAGGGTCGCGCGCTTGCACATGCCCTGAGCCATCCACCCTTCCGTTGCTATTGGAGCGACGACGTGGTCGGCGCCGAGATCGGCGGCGCGGTGAAGAACGTCTATGCCATCGCCGCAGGCATCGTCGCCGGCAAGAAGCTGGGTGCCAGCGCGCAAGCGGCGCTTGTCACGCGCGGCTTTGCCGAGATGACGCGCTTCGGCACCGCGCTCGGCGCGCGGCGCGAGACCCTGATCGGCCTCTCTGGCCTCGGCGATCTCGTGCTCACCTGCGGCAGCCAACAGTCGCGCAATATGTCGCTCGGCATCGAGCTCGGTAAGGGGCGAAGCGTCAAGGACGTGCTCGACAAGCGCCCGACCATCACCGAGGGCGTTTATACCGCAAGCGCCGTGGTGGAACTGGCCGCGGCGCGCGGCATCGACATGCCGATCGCGCAAGCAGTGCATGCGGTGATCTCGGGGCTCGCCACCGTTGATGAAGCTATCGAGGCGCTGCTCGCCCGCCCGCTCAGGGCCGAGGTTTGACCGTGGACAGTGACGCAGGCGCGCAATAGCTTCGGGCCAGGGGGAAACGATGCTGTACGCGGTGATCTGTACCGACAAGCCGAACAGCCTGCCCTTGCGCATGGCGAACCGGCCGGAGCATCTCGCTTACCTGCACAGCCTCGGCGAAACGCTCGTCTTTGGCGGCCCGTTCACCGCGGAAGATGGCGTGACCATGAACGGCAGCCTGGTCGTGGTCGAGGCAGCCACGCTCGACGCCGCGCGCAAGATCGCGGCAGGAGATCCCTTTGCCAAGGCCGGCGTGTTCGCAAGCGTCGATATCCGCCCGTGGCTGTGGACCATCAACAATCCTGAGGAAGAGGAGGAGTGAGCGCTCAAGCGCTCTTCGTCCGCAATGGCCTATTGGCTGCTCAAATCCGAGCCTGAGGAATGGTCTTGGGACCAGCAGAAGAAGGCGGGCAGCAAGGGCGCCGAGTGGGACGGCGTGCGCAACTTCCAGGCCCGCGCCAACCTGCGCAAGATGAAGAAAGGCGACCTCGGCTTCTTCTATCACACGGGAGATGAGAAGCAGGTCGTCGGCATCGTCAAAGTCGTGAAAGAAGCGCATCCGGACTCGACCGACGGCACCGGCCAATGGGATGCCGTCGACGTAGCGGCCGTCACCGACCTACCAACACCCGTGACGCTCGCTGAGATCAAGGCGAACCCGAAGCTCAAGGACATGGTGCTGGCGCGGGTGCCGCGCCTCTCCGTGCAGCCCGTTTCGCCGCAAGAATGGAGTATGATCGCAAAGCTCGGCGGGCTGCCCAAGCCGCCGCAAGCTTGAACGAGGGAGGGAGCGCCATGAACATCAACTATCTCGCCGTGGTGGTCGCGGCCGTCGCGGCATTTCTTCTTGGCTGGGGCTGGTACACCGTCTTCGGCAAGGTCTGGATGTCGGCCCGCGGCAAGAGCAAGGAGGAGTGCGACAAGACCCAGCACTCGCCGACGCCACTAATCATCGCCGCGGTCTCATGCTTCCTGATGGCTTGGATGCTCGCAGGCCTGATGGGCCATCTTTCCGACGTCACCATCAAGGGCGGGGTCGTCAGCGCCATCTTCGTGTGGATCGGCTTCGTGCTGACCACCGTCGCCACCAACCATGCCTTCGAGGGCATGAAACCATTGGTAACAGCGATCGATGCCAGCCACTGGCTCGCCGTGCTCGTCCTTATGGGAGCCATCATCGGGGCTTTCGGAGCCTAGCCTGAAGCGCGTAGGCCATTCCCCGGCAACGCTTCCGGTCATACTATCGAACTCAAGAAGAGTGGCGCGAGAACAAATGCGCCTGCGTAGGGAGGAGGAAATCGATGCTGGAGCAAGTCGAGAAGGTCAAAAGCTACAAGGTCCCGAAGAAATGGAGGGACCGCGCGTTCATCGACAAGGATGAATACGAGAAGCTCTACCAGAAGAGCATCGAGAAGCCCGACAAGTTCTGGGGCAAAGAGGGCAAGCGCCTCGACTGGATCAAGCCCTACACCATCGTCAAGAACACTTCGTTCGAATATCCCGACGTATTCATCAAATGGTTCGAGGACGGCACGCTCAACGTCTCGGTTAACTGCATCGACCGGCATCTCAAGAAGCGCGGCAAGCAGGTCGCCATCATCTGGGAGCCTGACGGCCCTTCCGAGCAAGCACGCTTCATTACCTATCGCGAGCTGCGCAAAGAGGTCTGCCGCCTAGCCAATGTGCTGAAGGCGCAAGGGGTCAAGCGCGGAGACCGCGTCACGATCTATCTGCCGATGATCCCCGAGACGGCTTACGCCATGCTCGCTTGCGCGCGCATCGGCGCGATTCACTCCGTGGTCTTCGGGGGCTTCTCGCCTGACTCGCTCGCCGGCCGCATCCAGGACGCTCAATCGAAGGTGGTCATCACCGCAGATGAAGGCCTGCGCGGCGGCCGCAAGGTCCCGCTAAAGGCCAACGCGGACGAAGCCCTGAAAAAAGTTTCCGGCGTCGAGAGAGTGCTCGTGGTTGGGCGCACCGGCGGAGAGGTGCCGTGGACGCCTGGTCGTGATCTTTGGCTGCACGAGGAGGCTGCCAAGGTGAGCGACGAGTGTCCGCCAGAGGAGATGAACGCGGAGGATCCGCTTTTCATTCTCTACACCTCTGGCTCGACCGGGCAGCCCAAAGGCGTGGTGCATACCTCGGGCGGCTATCTCGTGTTCGCCGCCATGACGCACCAATACGTGTTCGATTACCACGACGGCGACGTCTATTGGTGCACGGCCGATGTCGGCTGGGTCACCGGGCACTCCTATATCGTTTACGGACCGCTCGCCAACGGCGCCACCACGCTGATGTTCGAGGGCGTGCCGAGCTATCCCGACGCGTCGCGCTTCTGGCAGGTGGTCGACAAGCACAAGGTCGATATTTTCTACACCGCGCCGACCGCGATCAGGGCTCTGATGGGCGCCGGCGATGATTACGTCAAGAAGACCAAGCGGAAATCGTTGAAGCTGCTTGGCAGCGTCGGCGAGCCGATCAATCCCGAAGCGTGGGAGTGGTACTACCGTGTGGTGGGAGAGGAGCGCTGCCCGATCGTTGATACGTGGTGGCAAACGGAGACCGGCGGCATTCTGATTACGCCCCTTCCTGGCGCGACCAAGCTTAAGCCTGGCTCCGCGACCCTGCCGTTCTTCGGCGTGCAGCCGGCGATCGTCGATACCGAGGGCAACATTGTCGAGGGCGCGGGCTCCGGCAATCTTGTGATCCTCGACGCCTGGCCGGGGCTTGCTCGCACCGTCTTCGGCGACCATCGCCGCTTCGTCGACACTTACTTCTCGGCCTATAAGGGCAAGTACTTCACCGGCGACGGTTGCCGGCGCGATGAGGACGGCTATTACTGGATCACCGGCCGCGTCGACGACGTGATCAACGTCGCCGGCCACCGCATGGGAACGGCCGAGGTCGAGTCCGCGCTCGTCGCCCACCCCAAGATCTCCGAAGCCGCCGTGGTTGGCTATCCCCACGATCTCAAAGGCCAGGGCATCTATTGCTATGTCACCTTGATGGCCGGCGAGCAGTGGTCCGACGGGCTGAGGGTCGAGCTTCGCGACTGGGTCCGCAAGGAGATCGGTCCGATTGCCTCGCCTGACCTCATCCAGTTCGCTCCGGGCTTGCCCAAGACGAGGTCGGGGAAGATCATGCGCCGCATCCTGCGCAAGATCGCCGAGGACGACTTTTCCAATCTTGGCGACACCTCAACGCTTGCCGATCCGAACGTGGTCGACGATCTCATTCAGCATCGCCAGAACAAAAAATCGGCTTGACCGCGCTGGCGGGTGAGCGCCGTTAGCGCAAGGAAACGGGCAAGGGAATATCATGTCGCTGAAACAAATTCTGATCGGGCTCGGCATCGCCCTCGCCCTTATCGTCGCCATCGTGCTCGTGGTGGGCCATTGGTCTCCAGGCGGGCAGCCGGAAGTGGCCAAGGCCATGTCGATCGAGGTGGGCGATCACACCGTCACGGTCACTGGCAACTATAAGAGCCTGACGCAGGAATCGATGGCCGACGGCATGGACATCAAGGTCGACGGCCATGAGATCGCCATCAATGCCGATCAGCTCTCCGTCGACGGCAAGACGCAGGTGCTCGAAGCCGGGCAGGACATCGAGGTCGCGGTCGACGACAAGGGCGCTATCAACATCAAGCGTCTGTCGGACGCGGGAAGCGCCGGTCAAACCTCGCAATAGCCGACCGCAGCTCTCTACGCTGACAACTTCCGCATGGCCTGCCCAAGGAACGCGTTCCACGCGTCCTTGGTCTCGCGCGTGAAGCTCTTCTCCAGCGATTGCTCGAGCGTCCAGATCAGCGCCCGCGTCATCGAGCGGTAATGGCGGCCCCTGATGCCGAGCTGGCGGTGGCGGGCGCCGAGTAGCTCGAGCACCGCGCCCAAACCATCGTCGTGCTTGAGCGAGATCATGGCGAGCTTGATCGCGGCGGCGAATTTGCGTGCCTGCACCTCGGCTGGGCCGTCGAACTGCGCGCGTAAGGAAGGATCGATGCGGAACAGCCTGAGGTAGAACAGCTGCCCGACCAGCTCGAGCGCTGGCTCCACTTTGCGGAAGCTCTCGAGAATCCGCCGCTTCTGGATCGTCGTGAGCGAGATCTCGGCGGGGGCCGCTCTCTTGATCCGCAGGCGCGTTGTGGTTCTACTTGGACGAAGCTGGATGACGGCCGACATGGCGAGCACTCCCCACTGAAAGAACGCTGGCGAGGAGCATGAAGGGGCAGCTCTTGACGAACCGTTAAGGTTACCCAACGCCAAAAATATTCAGTTTTTCGCAATGAGTTAGACGGTCATTTCGTTCGCCGTTAGATCTTTCGCATCCCCTCCACCGCAAGTCTCTTACGATCGGCGGCGACGGTATATCTCGTGACCTCAGAGAGGGTTTTATGGCCCGTCAGCGCCATCAGTTCATGCGGCGTGCATTCGGCCTCTGCGGCGATAGCGCTGAAGGTCTTGCGCAACCCATGAGCATGAAGGTCTCTTGGCAGACCCACTTTCTTGCGCCACTCGCCGAACATGGTGCTTAGACCCGCCGCGGTTCTGGCCTTGATTGAGTAGGAAGGTCGGCGCGATCCTCCTGCTCTGGACTTCATCAAGGACCACCTTGAGCTGCCCGCAAATTGGGATCGAAACCTCGACCGTCTCCTGTCCCTTCTTTTGCATGATGGTGAGCACGCCGTCTCTGACGTGTTGTCGGCCCATACGCACGACGTCCGAGACACGCTGCCCGGTATAGAGCAACAGATCGAATGCTAGTCGTTCCTCGGTGCCGATTGGATAGAACGCCTGGAAAGCGTCGACCTCATCGACCGTCCAGGTGCGGTGGCCCATAGACCTGATCTTGAAGTTTTCGATTTTGTGAGATCGGCCACCCGGCTCAAAAGGAGCTCCATGTCTTCTGGGCTCGGATGAGGAGTGCGCCCGAGGGTAAGTAAATCCTTCCGCGTAAAAGCTACCCGCACCAAATTGCATAACCGGCGCGTTAATCAGATGGAGGCGAAGCATGTCGACGCGATCATGGACGCCAAGGCTGCGACGCCGGTCGCCGCCAACAGATTGCGCAAGCTGCTCTCACTTCTGATGCGCATTGCGATCCAGCAGGGCTGGCGCAAGGACAATCCCGCTCACGCATCGAAGTGTGTAGGTTTGCTGTGACGCCAAAAAACGCAAGTGGACCATCCTTCACCACAGCCAATGTCGAAAGAGCTGCTGGGCGGCGACGTGCGATCAAGCGCAGAACGTGGACGATAATTAATTGCTCTATCGTGGTGAGCAGGTAGCTCACGATACCACCTGCCCCGAGTCCTTCATCTACGCGCTCGTGAAGACGGAATACGTCGGTGAGGTAGATTATTCCGTTTGATTGGGGAGCAGACGAATGTGAAGTCATCGCGCATATCCGAAGAACAAAGATCGATGCCACCGGCCCGGGAGCTACACGGATTGCTGGCCAGGTGCCACACCCGTTCAGCTTCGGGAATATTGATAAATTTACGGAAAATGAACCACCTAAGCGTGTCAACAAGCGGAACGCTGGACATAATGGCGTTAGAAAAAAAACCGGTGAACCGCCATTCGCACGCTGTCGATCAGCGTCGCCTTTTGCGATAGGCGCATGTTTCGCAACGGCAGCGCGAGTTTCAGGCGTTCTTGGTGTGGAAAAGAGCGGCCCGTTTGTTGAGCACGCCCACCAAATTTCAAACCGAATGAAAGCGGGTCAGGCACTTATTCTGAACGACAGCTATATCTATCGTTACATTTAGCGAGCGGTGCCGCGGACGACGCTGGTCGATCATACGGCGCAAGCACTTATTATGGACGCAAGGTGATATTCAAGACCAGGACCGGTGGGGTCCATGTGGTAACAGTTCCGACGAGCAGGGAGACGCCGGATCCGAATGCAAATGATTTTATCGGTCTTGAGCGCGCGCTACAGACCGCCGATGCCCTACATTGCGACATGTACGATGATGCGCTTTTCCCGATCGCCCTCGCGAACAAACTTGTGAGCCTTTCGGCTCATCCAAGCTCACGCATTTTGGAGCGGTTTGCGGTCCATTCCGTTGGAGCGTCTTGCGTAGACAGGAGTGTCCTTTCCGCGATGGCCTTCGATCGTAGCCCCTCATTCTGTTTCAGGTCTTAGTCATTACTGAGAAGGAAGGTTATCGAAAGCAATTAAGCCTCTCATGTGCGCGACTTGATCAAGTTAACATTGATGAGCTGAAGCGCTGCCTTGAGCTATGCACCTTGGGTAAGATTGAGGCATGAGTGACACGGAGCTGAGGGCGCTTGCCGCGCAGGTGAAGAAGTTAACCGCGAGAGTGGAGGCTTTGAAGCGGCTTTTGCAGAGAATTATTCAGCAGAGGCCGGTCTCCGAGAGGCAGCTGGAAAAAGCGCTCAGGAGCATGAAGCATTCTATGAGGTAGAGTGATGCTGAGCGGCACACCTCTGCAGCTGCTACTCTGGCATTTGCTCGCCTGATCCGCCGATCTCTGCGGGAAAATCCTTGAACTTCGGCAGTCCGTCTCGCATGGGGAGAACCGTCTCTGCATAGTTGACGTGCAGCGCGGGTCTGAAGCTGAAAGACGGTATCGTGCTTGCAAAGACATCGATCAAGCCCAGCGGCGGGTGATTGGTCATCAAATGTCCTCCGCATTTGGTGCAGTACTGCCGCTGGCTTGCTGCGGTCTTCTGGAACATGCCGATATGTTCGGCACCAGCCGTGACGTGCACGGCCTCAGGTCTCCACAGTGTAAAGGCGTTGACTGGTCCACCCGACCACGAGCGACAGGATTGGCAATGGCAGTAGCCCATGCTTTCGGGTTCGCCCGAGACCTCAATCTGAACTGCCCCACAGAAACATCCACCTTTGTGCATCTTCATTATCCGGTGTTATGCGCCACACTCCCTCAGCCGACCAATATGACACGCGGCATCCAGTTTCATCCAGACGTTGACTAATAGGGTGTTGGCGATGCGCCGAACCCTCTCCTTCGTCCTTGCAAGTGCATTGCTGCTCGCCGGGATTGCATTAGCAAGGTTCGAGATTACTCACGCTGAGGCCTTATAGGCCTTGCGGCCCTCGTACTGTTCGGGGCGGTTGTCATCGTCGTGGCCGCCGGGCTGTGGCTGTTCGTCTGGCCGCTCTGGCGACATTGATCGCGTGCAGCGCTGCGAGTGGCTTGCAAC
>DASSLP010000072.1:0-9203 GCA_035689365.1 Methyloceanibacter sp. | reverse complement strand
CATATCAGCGGGTATCGCCTCTTTGTGGGGACCTGTCCATGGTGGTGCCAACGAGGCGGTGCTACTGATGTTGAAGGAGATCGGCTCGGTCGATCGCGTCTCGGAGTACATAGAGCGCGCCAAGGATGGGAACGATCCGTTGCGGCTCACGGGTTTCGGCTATCGCATCTACAAGAGCTATGACCCCAGAGCTAAAATCATGCAGGCGACCTTTCAGGAGGTGCTTGATACCGTCGGTCGTGACCACCACGACGATCCGATCCTCAAGGTGGCGCTTGAGCTCGAGCGCATCGCGCTCTCCGATGAGTACTTCATCGAGAATAACCTCTCGCCTAACCTCGATTTCTATTCGGCCATCACGTTAAGGGCGCTCGGCTTCCCGACCGAGATGTTCACCGTTCTCTACGCGGTTGCTCGTACGGCAGGTTGGATTGCGCACTGGAAGGAGATGATCGACGATACCTCTCAGCGCATCAGCAGGCCGCGACAGCTCTATACCGGCGCAACGGAGCGTACCTACATTCCGATGGAAGTCCGATCCTACTAGCTGTTAAAGGCCCACTTCTGGCACATAGCCGACCGTTTCAGCCTCGCAGAATGTCTGCGCTCAGGGGCAAAGCGGATGCTTTCATGCAGCCCAACATCTCCGCTAATGACGCATAGGAGACAATTTTGTCGTGGCCACGCCTATCATCTCGATCGCATAAGAGGAGAAGCGGCTGTCGAGTTAATTAGCAGCACCCACCTAGCTCTACGCTCCGCAATCAGATCGGGATTCCTCGCTGGTCAGCAAGGCAGGGAGTATCGCTATCAGGGAGGGCGCAGCGACGTAACAGTCTGCTCCTTGCCGCATTATGTCTCGGTTGATAACGCCGCCATAACCAACAACGTAGGCTCCGCCTGCGCGGGCGGCTAAATCGGTCATCCCGTCACCAACGATGGCGACGTTACCGTGCGTCGCGGCAATCCTTCGGCAGACGATCGCCTTGCCGTCGCCACCACAGAGCGGGGAGCATGAATCAAAGCCTTGATACATTCCCGCCGAATCAAGATGTACCTCCACCGCATGAACTTGTGCTGGCGCTAGGTCCAGCAGGCGAGCAAACGGCACGACAGCTTGGAGTAGCCCACTCGTCACAACGTAGACAGCCTTGCCATGCCGCTTCAACCTAGCGATGGTCCCGGCAGCTCCGCTCGTCATTTCCTCCGCGTAGCGGTCTGCCAGCCAAGCAAGTGCCGCTCGGTCAGGCCGTACCAAGTCGAGGCGCTTGGCATAAACTTCTTCGAGTGGAATGGTGCCGTTCATCGCGGCTTCGGTCAGCGAGCCGATCTCGGCCTCGCAACCGGCGCGGCGTGCCAATTCGTCAATACCTTCAATGCGGGTGAGGGTGCTGTCGCAGTCGAAACACACCGCGCCAAATTTCGGGTGCTGCGTCATCACAGAGTGAATTGCACGACTTGCCGGATGGCCGGTAGCGCCTGGATCTCTGCGAGCGCTCTCTCAGGCAAAGCTGCGGAAATGCCGATGAGCGCGATCGCTTCAGACTTACCGTTGGCATTTCCGACCTGCATCCGCGAAATGTTGATATTCTCGCGGCCTAGAATGCCGCCGAGTGCGCCGACGACTCCCGGCCGGTCATCGTGGCGTGTGAATAGCATGTGTCCCTCCGGCACCGCCTCGACATCGTACTCATCGATGCGGACGAGACGCGGCAGACGCTCGCCGAGCAGCGTTCCCGCCACGCTCGTGGCCCCCGCGGCGGTTGTCGCGCGCACTTCGACTAGGGCAATGTAATCGTGAGTCGCATCGGATCGGGTCTCGCGCACGGCAATTCCTTGCCGCTGCGCCAGCTGCGCGGCGTTCACCTGATTGACGGGGACGGCAAGCCGCTTATCGAGGAGTCCGACGAGCGCCTGCGAGGTGATTGGCCGAGGATCGAGTTCAGCCGCACGTCCGAACAACCCGACTTCCAGTTCGGTGATGGGGCCGGGCGTGATCGCGGCGACAAAACCTCCAAGCGCATGAGCGAGATGTTGATAAGGCCGCGCGCGAGTGAGCTGTTCGGCAGGAATTTTCGGCAGATTGACGGCGCTTGCCGCCTCGCCTGTGGTCAGATATGCAGCGACATCTTCTGCGATCTTCATGCTCACCGCCTGCTGCGCCTCTTGAGTCGAAGCTCCGAGATGCGGCGTCATGACGACGGTGTCGAGCGCCAATAGGGACGATCCTTTCGGCGGCTCTTGCCCATAGACATCGAGCGCAGCGCCTGCGAGATGGCCACGCTGCAGAGCTTCGCAAAGGGCCGCCTCGTCGACCAGTGCCCCGCGTGCGCAATTGATCAATCGGGCGCCCGGCTTCATCTGAGTGAGCCGCTCGGCATTAATGAGATGACGCGTCTGCTCGGTCAAAGGGCAATGGAGGCTCACGTAATCGGCTCGCGCCAGCAGCGCATCAAGGGTGACGGGTTCCGCGTCAGCCTGCTCGATGATCTCCGGCGTCACGAATGGGTCATAGGCGAGGACGTATATTTTGAGCCCGAGGCACAGTCTGGCGAAGATGCGGCCAATGGTGCCGAAGCCAATTATGCCGACGCTTTTGCCCGCGAGCTCTGTCCCGACGAACTTGGCTGGCTGCCATTCGCCTGCGCGCACCGAACGATCGGCCTGAGGAAGGTGGCGGCTTAGTGAAAGGAGATGCGCGAGAGCAAGTTCGGCGGTCGTCGTTGCATTGGCGTCGGGCGTGTTCAGAACCACGATCCCGCGCTCAGTAGCGGCGGCCACGTCGATATTGTCAACCCCAATGCCGGCCCGGCCGATGACCTTCAGCTTTTGGCCGGCGGCGATTACCGTCGCGGTCACGCGCGTCTTTGAGCGCACGATGATTCCGTCGTAAGCGGGTATGCGCTCAACCAACTCCGCTTCGCTCAATCCCGTTGCGACGGCCACTTCAAAGCCTGGCCGCGAAGCCAACTGCTTATGCGCCTGCTCGTGAATCGGGTCGGCGATGAGAATCCGATGCATCGTGCAAATCAATGTTGCTCCTTGAGGGCTTGCAACCAGTGAAGCAAGCGGTGGACTTCGCCTCACTAATTTCAACCGAAGGTCTATTTGGCTGCCTTCACGTACATGTCCATGATGGGGCAGGTACATACAAGATTCCGGTCGCCGTAGACGTTGTCGACGCGGTTCACAGGGGGCCAGTACTTGTCGACCCGGAAAGCGCCGGCAGGGAAACACGCAGCTTCGCGCGAATAGGGCCGGTTCCATTCGCCGACCAAGTCCTCGACGGTATGAGGCGCGTTCTTGAGAGGATTGTTCTTTCGATCCATACGGCCTTCTTCGATCGCCCGTGCCTCTTCGCGGATGGCCAGCATCGCATCGCAAAAGCGGTCGAGCTCCGCTTTCGTTTCCGACTCTGTCGGCTCGATCATCAGGGTTCCAGGCACCGGCCAGCTCATTGTCGGGGGATGAAAGCCGCAATCGATGAGCCGCTTGGCGACGTCGTCGACGGTCACCCCCGCGCGTTCGTTGAGCGGGCGCGTATCGATGATGCACTCATGCGCAACGCGGCCCTTGCTTCCCGTGTAGAGCACGTCATAGGCAGCTGCGAGGCGCTTCGCGATGTAATTGGCGCTCAAGATCGCGACGCGCGTCGCCTGGGTAAGACCCGCGCCGCCCATCATCAGGCAATAGCTCCACGAAATCGACAGGATCGACGCCGAGCCAAAGGGAGCCGCCGAAACCGTTAGCTCATCGCCGTTGGTCTCGGGATGACCAGGGAGGAACGGGACGAGATGCGCTTTGACGCCGATTGGCCCCATGCCGGGCCCGCCACCGCCATGCGGGATGCAGAAGGTCTTGTGTAGATTGAGATGGCTCACGTCAGCGCCCATGTCCCCGGGCCGCGCCAGGCCGACCAGTGCATTCATGTTGGCGCCATCGAGGTAGACTTGGCCCCCGTTGGCGTGGGTGATCGCGCAGATTTCACGAACCATCTGCTCGAACACGCCATGTGTCGAAGGATAGGTGATCATAGCGGCTGCGAGAGTCTTGGCGTTAGCCTCGGCCTTGATGCGGAAATCCTCGAGATCAATGTTGCCTTTTGCGTCAGTGGCCACCACGACAACCTTCAGTCCGCACATCGTCGCCGAGGCCGGGTTGGTCCCATGCGCAGAGGCCGGGATGAGGCAGACGTCGCGATGGTCCTCGCCACGGCTCCTGTGGTAGGCACGGATGGTCAAGAGGCCGGCGTACTCACCCTGCGCGCCGGAGTTGGGCTGCATCGAGATCGCGTCATACCCGGTGATCTGGCACAGCTTCTCGGACAGGTCCTTGATCATCTCGGCGTAGCCGAGCGCCTGATCGGCCGGGACGAAAGGGTGGATCTCGGCGAACTCGGGCCATGTGATCGGCAGCATCTCGGCCGTCGCATTGAGCTTCATCGTGCACGAGCCGAGCGGGATCATGGCTCGGTCGAGCGCGAGATCCCGGTCGGCGAGGCGGCGCATGTATCGCGTCATCTCGCTTTCCGCCCGGTTCATGTGGAAGACCGGATGGGTCAAATAAGCCGACTGGCGGATGAGCGGCTTAGGAAGCCGATATTCAGGCTGTTCATCGCGGTAGGCCAGGTCGTAGCCGCCGAAGGCGCGCCAGACGGCTTCAAGCGTTGCCGGCCGCGTCCGCTCATCGACCGTGATGCCGATCTGGTCATGCCCGACCTTGCGCAGGTTAATGCCGTTGTCGACCGCGTTCTTCATGATCAGTCCCTGATAGGGCCCGACCTCCACGGTAATGGTGTCGAAGAAGGAATCCGGCCTGATCTTGAAGCCGAGCGAGGACAGCCCCTCAGCGAGACGCGCCGCCTTGCGGTGCACTCGTTCGGCTATGGCCTTCAGTCCTTTGGGACCATGGAACACGGCATACATCGAGGCAATGACCGCCGGAAGCACTTGCGCGGTGCAAATGTTGGAGGTCGCGTGCTCGCGCCTGATGTGCTGCTCGCGCGTCTGCAATGCGAGACGATAGGCGCGATTGCCGCGTGCATCGATGGAGACGCCGACAATGCGGCCGGGCAGAGCGCGTTTATATGCATCCTTCACGGCAATATAGGCGGCGTGCGGTCCGCCGTAGCCCATCGGCATTCCGAACCGCTGCACGGAACCGACCGCGATATCCGCCCCTATTTCGCCCGGCGGCTTCAGAAGCGTGAGTGCCAGGGGATCGGCAGCAATGATGCCGAGCGCCCCGGTCGCGTGCAGCTTCGCGATAGGCTCGGAGAAGTCGTAGAAGGCGCCGCATACGCCGGGATACTGGAACAGCGCGCCGAAGACCGTCTCTGCCTCCAAGTCCTTGAACGGGTCGCCGACGACGATCTGCCAGCTGAGCGGTTCCGCACGTGTCTTCAGCACCGCAATGGTTTGCGGCAGGCATTCCTTGTCGACGAAGAACGCGTTGGCCTTCGACTTTGTCACGCGATGCGCAAGCGCCATTGCCTCGGCCGCGGCAGTCGCCTCGTCGAGCAGCGAGGCATTGGCGACATCGAGCGCGGTCAGATCCGAGACCAGCGTCTGGAAGTTCAGAAGCGCTTCGAGACGCCCCTGGCTGATCTCCGCTTGATAGGGCGTATAGGCGGTGTACCAGGCGGGATTCTCGAGGATGTTGCGTTGAATAGCGGGCGGCATGATCGTGCCGTGGTAGCCCTGGCCGATGAGCGATGTCAGCACGCGGTTCTTGTTGGCAGTCGTACGCATCCAATCGAGCACGCCGCGCTCGGATAGTGGACGACCGAAATCGAGCGGCGTCTGTTGACGGATACCTTTCGGCACGGTCTCCGAGATCAACGCTTCGAGGCTGGGAGCACCAACGGTGCGCAGCATCTCATCCATTTCCTCAGGCGATGGCCCGATATGACGCCGGTTGGCGAAGTCGTAGGGCTCATATCTGTCGGAGGAGGACATCAAGGCACCGCTCATTCTATTAGCTTCTTGTAGGCAGCCTCATCCATGAGATCATCCATCGCCTTGGGGTCCTCGAGCCTTAGCTTGAAGAACCAGCCTGCGCCTTGCGGATCCGCATTGACGACGGCGGGATCCGCGACGATGGCTTGGTTTACCTCGACGACCTCGCCGCCAAGCGGCGCGTAGACATCGGAGGCCGCCTTCACGGATTCGACGACTGCTGCGCCGTCGCCTTTCGCGAGCTTGGTGCCCACTTCGGGTAGCTGAACGAATACGACGTCACCGAGCAGGTTCGCCGCGTGCCCGGTGATGCCGACCGTCACGATGTCCCCTTCGAGCTTAAGCCACTCGTGCTCTACTGTGTATTTCAGCAAGGTATCCTCCTGCTGCGGCGGCTCAGCCGCGTCTGTAGTTCGGTACAATGAACGGGAGCGTCGCGACGGCGACAGGCAAGCGCTTACCGCGCAGCTCGGCGAAGACCCTGGTTCCGGGCGCTGCGAGCGTTGCCGGCAGATAGCCCATTGCTATAGGGGCATCAAGGCTGGGGCTAAAGCCGCCTGAAGTCACGGAACTCAGGGGGGCGACCGCCATGTCAGTATAAATCGGGGCGCCAGCGCGCACGGGTGCCCGTCCCTCGGGCCTGAGGCCGACGCGATAGCGAGGCGCACCATGCTTAAGCTGCCCGAGAATGATTTCGGCCCCTGGGAAAGCTCCCTCGCGCACTCCGCCGTGGCGTCGCGCTTTCTGGATGGCCCACGACAAGCCAGCTTCGACTGGCGTCGTGCCCTCATCGATGTCCGAGCCATAAAGGCAGAGTCCTGCCTCCAGGCGCAGCGAATCCCGCGCGCCAAGCCCGATCGGTGCAACGTCGGCATTCGCAAGCAATTCCTCCGCGATCTCGCGGGCGATATCGGCCGGGGTTGAGATCTCGAATCCGTCCTCCCCCGTATAACCCGAGCGCATAACCATGCATGTGGCACCCATCAGGATCAGCGTTCGCACGTCCATGAATCGCATCTTCATGCACTCCGGCCCGAGCACTGCGAGCGCCGTCTCGGCTTTCGGCCCCTGAAGTGCAATCAGCGCGCGGTCGAGCCTTTCGACCTCGCACTCGTTCCCGAGTTCGGTTCGTAAGTGTGCTTCATCCGCCACCTTGCGGGCTGCATTGACGACGATCAAGAAATGATCCCCGCAATTTGCGACCATCAGATCATCAAGAATGCCGCCACGCGCGTTCGTGAAGAAGGCATAGCGCAACCGCCCCGGTGCCAAACCGAGAATATCAACCGGAACGAGGCGTTCGAGCGCCCGCGCTGCATCGTGAGCATCACCCGACTTCGCGCGCACGACGATCTGCCCCATATGCGAGACATCGAACAGACCAGTGGCCTCGCGCGTATGAAGATGCTCCTTGAGTACGCCTGGCTTGAATTGGACCGGCATCTCGTAGCCGGCGAATGGCACCATCCGTGCGCCCAACTCCACGTGGAGCGCATGCAGCGGCGTATGCTTCAGCGCCTCGTCCGATGTCATGGTCGTGAACGCGTCAGGGCGTTCCCGCTCCTGTTGCGGTAGTATTGACGACCTCGAAGTCGTGGATAATCGTGGCCGTCTTAGCGATCATCGCCGATGCCGAGCAATATTTCTCGACTGACAGTGCGACGGCGCGCTCAACCTTTTCCGCCGTAAGCCCTCGCCCCTTCACCACGAAATGCATGTGAATGCGGGTAAATACCTTTGGATCCTGTTGCGCGCGCTCGGCTTCAAGCTCGACAGTAACATCTTCGATCGCCTGGCGGCCCTTCTCGAGGATATGAACTACATCGTGCCCCGAACAGCCCCCCAGGCCGATCAGCACCAACTCCATGGGACTTGGTCCCGGAGTGCGTCCCTCCGACCCGAAAGCCGTTCCAAGCACGATCTTATGCCCACTTCCGGACTCGCCGATGAACGTGCGGTCTTCAACCCATTTGATGCGTGCCTTCATCAAAGCCACCTACAACCACCAATCGCCAATCATAATGCGTCCAAACTAAGGGGCTTCAAGATTCGCGCAAACTCGGGCCGGGAGTGCTTTGTGCGTGCAACGTAGCCGAGACGGCCGCCGGAACGCTCCATGCGTCGGTCTCGGCCCACACGAGGCGTCTTACGATGTGACTAGAGGCACGGATATTCGGGTTGTGATCGTTTGCCCTAAACAGTGATTCCGAGATTCAGGCCCGTCAGCAGTCCTCATACGCAATGTCCGATAGTGGTCATTAGCGGACGTTCGACGCGTCGATCTGCATGTCCGCTTGCGGTCCGGAACCAGACATCGAGAGGTGCCGGTCAGAACGTCCGCTAAGTGCCGCAAGCGGACCTCACGCGCCCTCACGAGCCCCGATTGGCCTTTGGCTGAAGTCAATTTCACGGCGGTTCAGCCTTCCGCCGCAATTGCGATGGCACAGGAAACTTTGTCGCGGACATCGCGTTGCGATAGAATCGCGAGCATACGGGCCGGCCAGCGGCCCAATTTCCACAGGGCAGCTTGGACGTGCCGGCCATCGAAAGGGGAGGATCCTCCCATGCAGATGTCCGAAATCCATGACTATGCTAGGCAACTCATCAGCCTGCATGGAGACAAGGCCCGCGTGGTCGCCGCGCAAAGAGCGCTCGAGAGCGAGAAGCGTGGCGAGCCTCAGGAAGCCGAGGATTGGCGGCGCATTCGCGATGCGCTTGCGGAGATGCGGGGTCCGCACGTCAGCTAGTGCGCGAATCACGTTTCGTCAGGTCGGCGAGATCTTGCCTAGACCATCTTTGCGAGGATGCGCTTCATCTCCTCGAAGAAGAACGCTCGCAGGGTCTCGGAGCGGACGTTGCCGCGCGAGCAAATGCTCAAGGATAGCGCGGTCGCGCTTTCGTCGTCAGGCGCCTCACAAACGGCAACCACGTCATGGCTGCCGAGCGTCCAATAGAGGTCCTTGACGGCAACGCCGCCCTCCTTGGCCATTTCCTTGAAGGTTTCCGCGCGGCCGACCGTCTCTTTGACGTTGCGGATGCCCTGATCGGTGAAGCTTGCAAGCACGATGAATGTGGCCATGGCATGCTCCATTACAGCCACCCCGTCCAACCGGCATTGCGAATCCTATAACGCGTTCGCTTCTTTCAGTCCCGTAAGACTCAAATGTCGTAATAGAGGAAGAACTCGTAAGGGTGCGGGCGAAGCCTGATCTCGTCGATTTCGTGAGAGCGCTTGTAACTGAGATA
>DASSLP010000071.1:0-27782 GCA_035689365.1 Methyloceanibacter sp. | reverse complement strand
GGCGTTCCGTTCAGCCTGCCAATCGGCTCGTTGCGGGGAGAGGGCGAGAAGGTGCAGCGGACGAAAATGTACATGTTTTGTTCCTGTTCTGCAATTGTTCTTTTTGCGCCTAACAGCGTCGCAAAAACCTTCTCATCTCGTTGGTCTTGAAAAGGAACCGGCACTCACCCCTGCCGTTGGTCCCGCTCAAGCCACTAAAACAGGAGACTGCTCGTTCGCTTCGCCGCTCAAAAAGAGGCCGCCTTGAGCGGCGGCCTCGCGCGAGACTTGTGGCGCGGCGCCTGGGCCGGCCTTCAAATCTCAGCGATAGAGACGGCCACAACGGGCGCACCAGCAGTTGAACAGCCGGCACACCATAGTGTAGCCGGGCCTGCAAAACGCATCGAAGCGGCAGGCCACGGTATCGATCGGAGAAATAAGAGGCGGAACGCAGCTACGACGGCTCTTTTTCGCGCACTTGCGGCTTGCGCTTGCGGGCCGGTTTTGGCGCGTCGCCAAGCGCAGCGTCTACTGCCTGGCGGTAGCCGAAGCGATCGATATACGGCTTGAGCCGCGCGATCACCTTGCGCTTGAGCGGCTCCGGCAGCTCGTAGCGCGACACCTGGTGCTCTGAGCGCTCGCCGAGGAACTCGCGCATCGGCCCCTCTGCCTCGGCGAATCCCTCGATGCGCAGCTTCGCATAGACGTCGCGCATGGTTGCGACCGGGTCCTCGACAAAATCCTCGTAGCGAAGCTCGACAAGATGATCCTTGGGAATGAGGTGGCGGTCTTCCTCATAATCCTCGGTGAGCCTCGCGAACATATCGAGGATGTAGTCGTCGAGCCACGGATCGAGCTTGGGCGGGTTGTGCAGTCCTTGCGTCGAATAGAGCGCGCGCCACAGTTTCACCGTCGAGGGAAACACGTGAAGCGGGTTCCGCGCCAGATAGACGTAGCGCGCATTGGGAAACAGCTCGGTGAGGAGGTTGAGGCGCGCGGCATTGGCGGGGGTCTTCATCACCAGGCGTTTTCCCCCATGCTTGAGGTAGAGCCGGCGGTAGAGCCACATATAGGCATCGGCCCACTTCTTCTTGTCCTTCTCCGGCACGCCCTTGAAGTCGAGATAGTCGCTGTCGACCGGGCCAAAGCGCGGCCAGGCGTGCGTGTTGTAGGGCGTGCCCTGGGCGAGCATCATCATGGCGAACTCTTCCTCCTGCGGACGATCGAAGCCGACCGGCACGTCGTCCTGGGGTCGCCGCTTGGGCAGAAGCACCTTCATGACCTTTGGCAGCGTGCCTTCGGTCAGCAGGAAGTGGTGCGGGAAGAAGCACTCATAGGTCGTTGGATAAGCAAGCTTCGGATCGACCGAGAACAGGTCGTGCAGAAGCGTCGTGCCTGTGCGCCAATGGCCGATCACGAAGATCGGCGGCTTGTCGAGCTTAAGCTCGCGCGCGCGCCTGCCGTATTTCGCCTCGGAGATCCAATAAAGCGGCGAGTTCCACGGCACCCACAGGAAGAGCGCGAGCACGTCCGGGATGCAGTTCAGCGTGAACGAGAAGCGGCCCCGCCAGAACAGCTTCATCAGCGCGCCGAGGCGAAGTCCGTACCAGAAATAGATGAGCCGGCCGCCGTAGCGCTCGATGGTGAGCGCCGGCATGCGTGGCTTGGCACGGCGGCGTCTGGTAGGCTTGCCGGCTTCCTCCGCCGGGACGATCTCGTAGTCCGGCACGCGTTACAGGCTCCGATGATCAACGCGGAAAACTGTCATGCCCGCTCAAGCGGGCATCCAGTCGTCCCGGTATTAGCAATTAAAATCTGTCGCTGGTTACTAGATTGCCCGGTCGAGCCAGGCAATGACAAGCTTCGGAAGACCTCAGCGCTGCAGCGCCGCCTTCACTGCTGCGGCGAGTTCCTTCAGATCGAAGGGCTTTTGCAGGAACATGAAGTCCTCGTTCTCGGCGAGGTGTTTGCGGAACGAGTCTTCCGCGTAGCCCGAGATGAAGATGATCTTGAGGTCGGGCCGGTCGCGGCGGAGCTTCTCCATCAGCGTCGGACCGTCCATCTCCGGCATCACCACGTCGCTTACCACGAGGTCGACATCGCCTTGGTGGCTTTCGAACACGTCGAGCGCCTCGGAGCCGGTCGACGCTTCGAGCACCTGATAGCCGCGCTGGCCGAGCGCCCGCGCGGCGAAGCTCCGCACGGCGTCCTCGTCCTCGACGAGCAGCACTGTGCCGCGCCCAGTGAGATCCTTCGGCTTCTCGATGCGGCGCTCGGTCTTGATCTCCGCCTCGCCGGCCGTCTCGATGTAACGCGGGAGATAGACGCGCATGACGGTGCCGCGTCCCACCTCGCTCTCGGCGTAGATATAGCCGCCGCTCTGCTTGACGATGCCAAATACGGTGGAGAGGCCAAGGCCGGTGCCCCGGCCGATCTCCTTGGTGGAGAAGAACGGCTCGAAAATCTTCTGCTTCACCGCTTCGCTCATCCCGCAGCCGGTATCGCTGACCTCGATCAGCACGTATTCCCCCGGGACGATCTGGTGTGCACCGAGCTCGCGCGAATCCCGCTCGTCCACATTGACGGTGCGAATGGTGAGCTTTCCGCCGTCAGGCATGGCGTCGCGCGCATTGACGGCAAGGTTGATGATCACCTGTTCGAATTGATGCAGGTCGGCCTTGACGGGCCATAGCCCGGAGGCCTGGTCGAGCCTGAGTTCGATATTCTCGCCGAGCAGCCTGCTCAGCAGGATCGAGAGATCGGACAGCAAGTCGCCGAGCTGAAGCACCTGCGGCCGCAAGGTCTGCTGGCGCGAGAAGGCAAGCAGCTGGCGCACGAGCCCCGCGGCGCGGTTCGCGTTCTGCTTGATGTTCATGATGTCCTGGAAAGCGGGGTCGGTCGGGCGGTGGTTCATCAGCAGGAAATCGGAGAAGCCGATGATCGCCGTGAGCATATTGTTGAAGTCGTGCGCGATGCCGCCGGCGAGCTGACCGATGGCCTGCATCTTCTGCCCTTGCGCGATCTGCATTTCGAGCGCGCGCTGCTCGGTCGTGTCGATGGCATAAGCAATCGCCGCCTCACTCTCGGTCTGCTCGACCGGGCTTAAATAGAGCCGTCCGCTCCGCTCTGGAGTGCCTGCAAAAGTGATATCGACTGGTTCAATCAAGCCGTGCCCCGTTAACGCCGCGCCGAGCGCGCGCCTGAGCGCTTCATGACTCTCAGGCTGGACCAGATTTTCGAGGCTTGCCTTGCCGCCCTCGTCAGCGGCGGTGGCGAACAGGCGCGCGAAGGCGGCGTTGGTGGCGCTGACGGCGCCTTCTGCGTCGAGCGTGGCGATGGCGATCGGAGCGGAGTGGAACAGGCGGGCAAATCTCAGCTCTGCGGCGCCGGCTTCCTCGCCCTCTCCCGGACCGCGATTGATGACAAGCGCATGCGCCAATCCGCCACGAATCCGGTGTAGCACGCGCACCGGAAGGCTCGTGCCATCGGCCTTGACGAGGTCGATGTCGAAGCGCCGCGTGGCCGCCTGCGGCTGGCCACGGCCGCTGCGAGCGATCAGAGCCGCGCTGTCATGCGACATGATCCGCTCGAGCATGAGGGGGCGTCCCGCAACCTCCGAGAGATCGAGTCCGAGCCACTGGGCGAGCGTGGCGTTGAGATATTCGATATTGCCGTCAACATCGGCGGTGAAGAAGCCGGCTGGCGCGCTGTCCAGATAGGCAATCGCCGCCTGTACTTTGGCGAAGTTCGCTTCCTCGCGCGCGCGGTCTTGCGTGATCTCATCGACCAGCCACACCACGAGAGCGCCTTTGCGGCCAGAGCGCGGATCGGCCGGCATCGGTTGCACAGAGATGCGGAACCAGCGCGGAGCAACGCCGGCCTCGTCCTCGCCCTCGCCCGGCGGCGGCAGGCGGAACTCCTCCTTCAAGCCGCGGCCTTGCTGCGCCGCGCGGGCGAGACGAAAGATCGCTTCCGCGAGATGCGGATTGCCGGCGAAGGCGCGGTCCGGCGCAGGCACGCTCGCGTCGGGAGCAAGCCCTAGCAGATCACGATAGGCTTCGTTCGCATAAAGCACGCGGCCGGCGCCGTCGGCGATCAGAGCTCCTTGCGGCAGATTGTCGACGAACGCCTTCGTGACGTCGTTGCGAGCGTGCCTCAGGCCGAAATGGAGGATGCCGACAGCGCCAGCGAACAGGCAGAAGATGCCGATGGCGGCAAGGCCCGCGAGAATGCCGAGAACGAAGGGCTCAGCCGTCTCGCGCGACACCAGTGCAAGGGCCACCGCCGCGAAGGCAAGCGCGAGCGCAAGCAACACCACGAGCCCGACGCTGCCGTCGCGCTCGGTGCGGTCGGTGGCTGGCTCGGCGTAGCGCATCGGCGCATCGACGTCGGTCATGGACCGTCAAAATACCCGATTCGAATCAACTTGACGGGACATTGTCACGAATGCGTTGCCAAGCCCATGCGTCCCCAAAGCTTTAGCCGGGAACGATCTCGCGGGCGGGGCGCTTTAAGCCTCCGCGATGCCCTAGGCGTGGCTAATAGACTGTTAATTTGGAGCACGTAGGAAACCTCGTCGATGCTCGACCTCAACACGCTCATCCTTGCCGTCGCGGCCACGTTGTTCGTGATCGCCATCGGCGCGCTTCTAATGTGGGCGTTCAGGACCTTTTTCGGCGGGCGTACCAGCGCCCATGGCTTCTTGCGGCCGCGCGATCGCAGACTTGGCGTGGTCGAGACGGCATCGGTCGATCAGCGCCGCAAGCTCGTCCTTATCAGGCGGGCGACGTCGAGCACCTCATCATCACCGGCGGCCCGGTCGATATGGTGGTCGAAACCGGCATTAAGGGACGGCCTCATCTGGAGCCCCCGCTTGAGGACGTGATCATCGCCAAAAGCGATATCCGCCAAGCGCCGTCTTTCAGCAAATCCTAGCCGTCCGAGCCTTTTTGGAGTTGACTGTGCCTAAAATGCCACAGGAGGTTTCACTTGTAGCGGCCTCTAAGTTGAGGTAAACAATCACTCCGAGCTTACGGCGGCCCTGTGTAGTCAGGGCAGGCGGGTGAGGCGACGCCGGTAATTTCACCGCTAGTGCCGTAAGAACGCCGGCAGTTCCCTGCTAATGGTCCGACACCGACTGGCTCCGGCCAGTCATGTCAGTCCCCCAAACCTCTCCACTCCCCGCCCTCCAGCGGGGAGTTTTTTTATCTTGAGCCGGGGCACATGCGGTAGCTTTGCCGCTACCGCCTCGCCGGAGCATGAGCATGCTTCGTCTCTTCACCGTGTTGGTCGCGGTCTTGCTCAGCGTGCCCGCGCTTGCCGATCCGCGCGTCGCGCTCGTGGTCGGCAATTCGAGCTATGAGTTCGTGCCTGCGCTCGACACCCGACCAACGACGCGAAGCTGATGGCCGACACTCTTCAGAGCCTGGGCTTCACGCTGGGCGGCGGGCCGCAGTTCAATCTCGACAAAGCGGCTTTCGACAAGGCGGTGCAGGATTTCGGCGCGAAACTGCAAGGTGCGATGTTGGTCTTTTTCTATTACGCGGGCATGGTGTGCAGGTGCGCGGCTCCAACTATCTCGTGCCGATCAACGCCAACCCGACACGCGAGATTTTCAGATGCTCGATGCCACGCTTGTGCTCCGCCAGATGGAGAGCGCCGGCACGCGGCTTAACCTCGTCATTCTCGACGCCTGCCGCAACAATCCCTTCGGCGGGCGCGGGCTCCGCGCGAGCGGTGGAGGCTTGGCGCAGATGCAGGCGCCCGAAGGCACGCTCATCTCTTACGCCACACAGCCCGGCAACGTGGCGCAGGACGGCGCCGACGGCGACAGTCCTTACACCAAAGCACTTGCCGCGACGATGCGCACGCCGGGCCTAGATATTTTTCAGACCTTCAATGAAGTCGGCCTTCAGGTGAAACGCGCGACTGGAGGCTCGCAGCAGCCTTGGGTGGCAAGCTCTCCGATCGAGGGCACTTTCTTCTTTGCCGCTCCGCAGGAAACTGCAACCGCCGTACCTCCGCCCTCGCCGCCGGCGGTGTCCGAAACAGAACCCAAGCTCGTGCGACTGCCGGAGGCTGCGCCGGCAGAGGCACCGCGACTACGCTCCGTCAATGAGAGCTGCAGCCACTCAGGCAACACGACTATCTGCGCAAGCTCAGTGCTGCCCTCGGCGCATGGCAATCTTTATGGCCCTGACAATCTTCTCGATGGCAACGACGCCACGGCCTGGGTCGAGGGCAGCAGCGGCCAGGGTGTCGACGATTACCTGGTGCTCGAATTCGATGCACCGCAATCGGTGAGTGGTCTTACCATCCGCAACGGCTACGACAAGAGCGCCGACATCTACGGCAAGAACAGTAGGGCCAAGGACGTCGAGCTTCGCTTCTCGACCGGGGACAAACTCGAAGCGACGCTGAAAGACGATCCCGCCCCGCAGCACGTGGCGCTGAGCCGGCCAGTCAAGGCAAAATGGATCCAGCTCATCATCCGCTCGGTCTATCCCGGATGGAAATATTCCGACACCGCCATAAACGAAGTACGTGTCGACGCGCAGTAGCGGCGGCTGCACTCTGTGCGATTGCCTCGGCCTCGCTTGCGCAGCGTTCTGAGATGCCGAAGGACTTCGTCTATCTCCGCGACATCGATCCGAGCATCGAGCAGGACATGCGTTACGCTAGCGCAAACAATTTCACCGGCGGCAAGGTCGACGGCTACGACGCGCCTGAATGCGTGTTGGTGCACCAGGCCGCGGAAGCGCTCAAAGCCGTGCAGGCCGACATACGCGCAAAAGGCTTCACGCTGAAAGTGTATGACTGCTACCGCCCTGCCCGCGCGGTTGCGGCCTTCGTCGAGTGGGCCAAGAAACCGGACGACCCTGACGCCAAGGTCGTCTACTACCCGAACCTGGCGAAGAGCGCGCTGTTTCCCGACTATATCGCCACGCGCTCGGGCCATTCGCGCGGCGCAACCATGGATCTGACGCTTGTGCCGCTTGCTGGCGCCAATGCCAAACCTGCGCCGCTCACCGAAGACGGTAAGCCTCGGCCGTGCACGGCGCCGCAAGCCATTGACGCGCCCGATGGCAGCGTTGCCATGGGCACGAGCTTCGACTGCTTCGATCTCAAGTCGCACACGATCGTTCCGGGACTTACCGACGAGGAGCGCAACAACCGCGCGCTGCTTGTCGAGGCCATGCAGGCGCACGGCTTCAAGAACTACCCGAAGGAATGGTGGCATTTCACGCTTGAGCCCGAGCCTTACCCCGACACCATCTTCGACTTTCCGATTGAGCCCCGGAACTAGCTTGCGGAGATGAGCGGAACGCGCCCGCTCCTGGCGTCGTTTTTTGCTCATGCAGGACAGCGCCGCCGCGGAAGCGCGGGCCCAGGCACGGCCAGCCGCAGGCTTGATCGAAACTACCATCCCTGCGCGACTCGACCGGCTCGGTTGGGGACGGTTTCACACCCTCGTCGTGCTTGCGCTCGGCATCACCTGGATTCTCGACGGGCTGGAGGTGACTCTTGCTGGCGCGGTCGCCGGAGCGCTTAGGGAGAGCCCAACTCTAGTTCTCTCGAATGCCGAGGTCGGGCTCGCCAGCAGCTTTTATTTGGCCGGCGCCGTGCTCGGTGCCCTCCTGTTCGGCTGGCTCACCGACCGGCTGGGCCGCAAGCGGCTCTTCTTCATTACTCTCGGCGTTTATCTTGTCTCGACCGCCTCCACGGCCTTTGCCTGGGATTTCTCAAGCTTCGCCCTGTTCCGCTTTCTCACCGGTGCAGGGATCGGCGGCGAATATACAGCCATTGCCTCCTGCATTCAGGAGTTTGTGCCGGCGCGCTACCGCGGCCATGCCGATCTCGTCATCAATGGTAGCTTCTGGTTAGGCGCCGCGCTCGGCGCCGGCGCTTCCATCGTGCTTCTCGACCCTGCGCTCTTGCCGCCCGATCTCGGCTGGCGTGCTGCCTTTTTCATCGGCGCGGTGTTGGGTCTCGTCATTCTGGCGATGCGCACTGCGATTCCGGAGTCGCCGCGCTGGCTGATGATTCACGGCAGGCCGGATGAGGCACATGAAATCATGGACGCAATCGAAGACGGACATCGCCGCGACGGCCACCATCTGCCCGATGAAGAGCTTCCCAACTTTCGCTGTCTCGCACGAGACCACACTCCGCTCTGCGAAGTCTGGCAGACGCTGTTCGCCACTCATCGCCGGCGCACGCTCGTCGGCCTCTGTCTGATGGCGTCGCAGGCGTTCTTCTATAACGCGATTTTCTTCACTTACGCGCTGGTGCTCACCGCCTTCTACGGCATCAGGTCGGACCAAGTCGGCTGGTACATCTTGCCTTTCGCGGCGGGCAATTTCCTCGGGCCGCTCTTCCTCGGCCGGCTGTTCGATACGGTCGGACGCCGCGTCATGATCGGCATCACCTACGCGCTCTCAGGGCTCTTGCTTGCGTTCACAGGCTATCTCTTCGCGGCAGGCATGCTCACAGCGACCGAACAGACAATCGCCTGGACCGTCATTTTCTTCTTCGCTTCGGCTGCCGCGAGCTCGGCCTATCTCACCGTGAGCGAGACCTTCCCGCTCGAGGTTCGGGCACTCGCCATCGCCTTCTTCTATGCGGTTGGCACCGGCATCGGTGGCGTGGCGGCGCCCTGGCTGTTCGGCGTTTTGATCGATACCGGCTCGCGGCTGAGCCTGTTCGGCGGCTATGCGCTCGGGGCGATCTTGATGCTTGCGGCGGCGGTCGTCGCGTTCAGGTTTGGCGTCAACGCCGAATGCAAGTCGCTCGAGAGCGTCGCCGCACCACTTTCGACAGTCGATTGATTATTCGTCGCGGTAGACGCGCTCGCGCCGCTCGTGGCGCTCTTGCGCCTCGACGCTAAGGGTTGCGATCGGGCGTGCATCGAGCCGCTTCAAGCTGATCGGCTCGCCGGTCTCCTCGCAATAACCATAGGTGCCGTCGTCGAGCCGAGCGAGAGCGGCGTCGATCTTGGCGATCAGCTTGCGCTGACGATCGCGGGCCCTAAGCTCGAGCGCACGCTCGGTCTCCGACGTCGCCCGGTCGGCGATATCGGCGTGCTGTGCCGATTCGTCATGCAAGTGCTGAAGCGTCTCCTTGGTCGAGCGAAGAATCTCGTCCCGCCAAGTAACCAGCTTGCAGCGGAAATAGGCTCGCTGCCGGTCGCTCATAAAAGGCTCGTCCTCCGTGGGACGATAATCGTCGGGCAGCAGCTTCTTCTTCGCCGGCATGTGAATTGTGTCCTGACGCATCCGTTTCGCCATCGGGCGTTTAGCCCTGCTCCCCTTGACCGGCTTTTCGCATGTGTCAGCGACCCCCGCCGGGCAGCCACGTATTTACGGAAGCGAGTCGGCAAGTCAAGACGACAGACTTACCTTGACAACGGCACGAAGCGGCGGCAGCCAGGAGATTGCAAAACCGTCATAGTTTCGCGCCTGAAAGAGGCCGCAACCGAGCACATTTTCTTATGCACGTTGCCGGACTTATGGCGCGACTTTGCGTCGACTGACGAGGGCGAGCCTTCGGCCATTTTGTCCTGATTCGGTCGCGCGCAGCCCCTTCCTCGCCCGCCGCCGCCGCGCTAAGAGGCCGTCGTGCCGCTTTCCACCTACACCCAAGGCCTCGGCGACGCTTTTCGCAGCTTCGGCGACTTCGCCTCCGACCTTGTATCGCCAACCCTCAGGCTTGGCGTCACGGGCCTCGCCCGGTCCGGCAAGACCGTCTTCATCACGGCGCTCGTGCACAATCTCATGTCGGGCGCCCGCCTCCCTTTCTTCGATGCCGCGGCGCAAGGGCGTCTGTTGCGCGTCTATCTCGAACCGCAGCCTGACGATGTCATTCCGCGCTTCGCCTACGAAAAGCACCTTGCCGACCTCGTCGGCTCTCCCCCACGCTGGCCGGAAAGCACGCGCCGAATCAGCCAGCTCAGGCTCACGCTCGAATATAGCTCGACACGATTCTGGAAGCGGCAGCTCGGCCGCGAGCGGCTGCATATCGACATCGTCGATTATCCTGGCGAATGGCTTCTCGACCTGCCGCTGCTTGGCCTCAACTACAGGGAATGGTCGAAAACGGCGATCAAGCAGAGCTGGATGCCCGGCCGCAAGAAGGCCGCCAAGCACTGGCACGCATCGCTTGGCCTGGTCGATCCCAAGGATCCAGCCAATGAAGGCGTTGCCGAGAGACTTTCAGACCTATTCAAGGCTTATCTCCGCGAGGCTCGCGCCGACCCGAACGCGCTCTCGACTCTTCCACCGGGGCGCTTCCTCATGCCTGGAGATCTTGCCGGCTCGCCCGCGCTGACCTTCTCCCCGCTGGGCGTGAAGGACGAGGAGAGTTTCTCGCGTAGCTCGCTGTTCGCCATGATGGAGCGGCGCTACGAGGCGTATAAGAGCCATGTGGTACGGCCCTTTTTTCGCGACCACTTTGCGCGGCTCGACCGCCAAATTGTGCTCATCGACGTGCTCGCAGCACTGAATGGCGGCCAGCAGGCGGTTGCCGATCTCGAACGCGCAATGACGGAAATCCTTGAATGCTTTAGGACCGGCGCCAACAATCTCTGGTCGAGTCTGTTTGCCCCGCGCATCGACCGCATCGTGTTTGCTGCCACCAAAGCTGATCATCTCCATCACAAAAGCCATGACCGGCTTGAGGCGATTCTCGCCAAGCTTACCGGCAGAGCCATGGTGCGGGCGGAATTCGCCGGCGCGGATTTGAAGGTACTGGCGCTTGCCGCCGTGCGTGCCACCCGCGAAGCCGAAGCGAAACGGCATGGCGAGGTGCTTCCCTGCATCGTCGGCTATCCCCTACCCGGCGAGACCATCGGCAGGCGCACCTTCGATGGCAATGAGGAATTTGCCATCTTCCCCGGTGACCTTCCCCCCGATCCAGAGGAGGCGCTCAAGGGCTGGGAGACTGAGGAGGGCGAAATGCGTTTCGTGCGCTTTCGCCCGCCAAACCCAAGGCCGATCCCTTCCGGCGGCTTCGCGCCATTCCCAAATATTCGCCTTGACCGCGCCATCGAGGCGCTGATTGGAGACCGGGTCGCATGAATAAGACCAGCAAGCGCAGGCCAACCGCCTTCAAGGTGGAAGACGTCGAGCTGTTCGAGCCGCCAGTCCCTGCGCCGGTCCCGGCGGAACCTACTCCGCTTCCCGTCACGCGCACACGTGCGCTCCCTGCGCTCGACCGCGGGCTCCGCTGGGGAAGCATCCTGTTCGCGGCTCTCGGCGGACTGGTCGGCCTCGCCGCGTCGCTCTGGCTTTACGGCTGGGCGCTGTCGCTGATCGCGCGCAACGACTGGATCGGTTGGACCACGGTGGCCCTCCTAGGCCTGGTGCTGCTCGCACTCGTGGCGATCATCCTCCGCGAAGTGGCAGGGCTCGCGCGCCTCGGGCGGCTCGGAAAGATCAGGCACGAGGCGGACAGCGCCGCGCGCCGGAACGATAAACCACTCGCGATCGACGTCGCCGACCGGCTGAAGCGTCTTTACAGCGGGCGCAAGGATCTCGCCTGGGGCCTGAGCCGACTTGGCGAACATGAGCACGACATCATGAATGCCGGCGAGCTACTGAGACTCACCGAGCGCACTCTGGTCGCTCCGCTCGATCCTTATGCGCGCGGCATGGTCGCTTCGTCGGCCAAGCGCGTATCGGTCGTGACTGCCGTCAGTCCCGGCGCGGTGATCGACATGCTGTTCGTTGGCACCGAGAATCTGCGCATGTTGCGCCGTCTCGCCACTCTCTATGGCGCACGGCCCGGCACGCTTTCGCTTCTCAAGCTCGCGCGCATGGTGGTGACGCATATCGTGCTAACCGGCGGCATTGCGATTGGCGACGACGTCATCCAGCAGATGATAGGTCACGGGCTGACTGCTAAGCTTTCGGCGCGGCTCGGCGAGGGCCTGTTCAACGGCGCGCTTACCACGCGCATCGGCATTGCCGCGATCGATGTGTGCCGGCCGCTTCCCTATATTGAGAGCCAAAGGCCCCGCTTCCGCGAGCTCGTTGCCGAGGTCGCAGGATTCTCAGCGCAATCCTCAACCGGGTAGCTTGCAGCCATCCACCGCGACTTGCTGCGACTGACCGTCGTTGAATCTGAGCGTCACGGTGATCTTGTCGGCGCAGGTGAGACCGCCTACGCTGACGCGAAAGCCGGTTTTCTGCTCGCTCGAAATTTGCGATTGGGGCACCACCGCCGGCGTGTTGAAGTCATAGGCGACGGCGACCAAGCGTTGCTTAACTTGCTCCGGAGCCTCGAGCCAAAGCTCGATGTGATAAAGCGGCCTGGCGCGATCCTCACCCTTGATCTCGGTGGCCTTGGCCTTCACCCAGCCCTCCACCTCCCGGCTTTCCGGTAGATGGACTGGCTGAACGGTGGGACGCGGGGCAGCGGCAGGCGCCGCAGCCGCTGCGGGCTTGGCCGCACTTGCGGGCTGCTCTGAGTCGAATGGCACAGGCTCGACCGCATCCCAGGGTAACACCTCCTCCTTCCCGCCGGAGTCTGCCGTGAAGGTTGTGGGTTTCTCAGGCTTGGCATGATCGCGGTCCCACGGTGGCTCGTCGGAAAGCCCCGAGAGCTTCTGCTCCCCGGCAGGGACTGGCGCCGCGGCTGGTGGCTTTACTGATGCCGTTTGCTCGGACCTGGCTTCGATTTGCGGAAGCTTCGTGATGACGGTTTCACCGCCGTCTAGGGCGCTAGCGACTTGGGTCTCCTCGGGCTTCCAGTTGCCTTCTCCCAAGGGAACGAGAGCGACGCCTGGAATCCCGACCGCGCCCGTGCTGAGCCCAAGCCCCGCCTCGAACGCGACTAAACCCGCAACCAACGCTAGACCGATCGTGCGGGCGCCACGATGGATGCCCACGGAACGCATAAAACGACCCGCAAAACGCCGCTAAACTTACGCAGGGACCTCCCCTCGCGAGGGGATCAGTTTAACAGTCTTCACCGGCAAAGGAAGCGTAACGTCCCCCGCAGGAACTCCTGAGGATCAACAACTACGGCATGCTGCGGCAACCGGCCCCAGCGCTGCTTCGGCACCGCAGAAAGTCTCGTGTCGCCCGGTGGATAATGGGGAAAAGCGCCTCTTTCCGAATGCACCTCGTTCTTGCTCATGTATGCTCCGGTTGTGAGGTGACCGGTTGTGGAAGGTGCCGGTGGAGAAATCCGGCGGCGCTGGGAAACAGTCGGAAAGCTCACAGGGCAAGGCAAGCCCAAAGTCGTCCACTGCCATGGGCGGCTGAAGGCGGAGGGGATCTGTAAGCGCGAAGTGCCACGGTCTGGCGGCTCTGCCGCAATACCGTGAGGCGGAGTCGACAGGGTACTTTGCGCAGCAATTCCCACCGCCGGTTGGGTCCTAGTCCGGCCAGGACAGGATCCGCGTCGTAGCAACGCGACGTTAAACAAGGACCGTGGTCGGGTCACGCCGCCGCTTTCATGGGAAACCATGGGAGCCGAGCGCGTGATCAAGAGACCGAAAGGTCTCGCGGCGCCGACCGAGCGTCCCGAACGGGCGTGAGGCTCGACATCGCACAGGGAGGCGGGGCCGCAAAGCTCCGCCTTTCCTGTTTTTTGCGCCATTCATTTTTATTTCCCGCGTTTCACGCTCATTTTGCGGCTATTTGCGGCGATTTGACCGGATTTGTCGCCTCTTTAGCGGCAACTGCCCCTTGGATAAGATCGCCCACCATGAGAGGGACCAAGACGGGGAGAAGGTGCGCCGTGACGGCCGGCATTTCCGTGGCCCTGCTCGCCACTATGCTGTTAGGCTGCAGTACTGTCAGCAGCACGGTCGATCGCATTAAAGGACCTAAGGCGCCGAGCGACACCGGAGTGGGCAACATGGCGCCGGAGGACCCTCTGGCGCTTCCCGTGCAAGTGGGCTGGACCTCGGCTCGGGCAAGCTACTGCGGCTTCGTGTTCAATCCCGATCAGCTCCGAGCCGACTTCCTCGCCTCAGAGCAGCGCTTGGGCGCACCGCCAGACCAGATGCAGAAGGTCGAGCGCGCCTACGACTACACTCGTCAGGCGGTGCTCGATAAAATCAAGGGCGATCCCAACTACTGCAACAAGGAGCGCACCGCCGCCATCAGGGCCGACCTCAACCGTTATCTCGTCGGCGACTTCTCGGCAGCCGCGCGCGCGGCACGATAGTCAGCGCTTTGCAGGCGGACGCGGTGGCGGTGGCGGCGGCGGCGCGCTCACCGATACGACCGCGTTGAGTGCCGAAGGCTTCGGCGCATCGGCCTGGGCTTTGATCGTCTCGGCAAGCTGCGTCAGGCGGGGGCCATTGAGCTCTCCAGCAAGCAGATAGACAATGCCATCCTCTGACCAGCTTACGCTGCCGATCTCACGATACGATTTGAAGACGCGGTCGGCCGCCCCCTCCCCCTTCTTGGCGTAGAGCGCGAGGGGCGCGCCGCTCGCGCCGAGATAGAGGACCTGCGCCACAGGCTCGTCGCCCGCACGCAAGAGCTGCCCCCGCATGAAGCGGAACCCCTCGGACTTAAGATCGGGCAGCTTGAGGCCTGGACCGATTGCCTGCGCAAGCTGGAAGCCGATGAGGTCCTGGTTCGCCTGACCCTCTGGACTGACTGAGAGAGTTTCACGGCTGAGCAGGGTTTGCGCATGCACCACGTCATCCTGCCACGTAGCGGGCAAACTTCCGGTCCACTCCACCTCCGCCGTGTCGGAGCGATTGCCAGCGAAGTTCGGCAATACGAGCGGCCAACCATAGCCGGCGATGGCAAGGACAAGCGCAACCACGAGTCCGGCGCCAGCGAGCCCGACCTTGGCTGCGTTGCGCCAAGCGATGAAGATGCCGGGACCCGGCGGCTCGGGTGAAGGCTCGACAATGGTCTCCTCGCCGGCGAGGACCGCCTCGAAGGCAGCTTCGAACCGGCTATGCGCATCTTTCAGCGCATGGACTCTGCGGGCGATTACATCGTCCTGCTCGAGCACCCTCTCGACGGCACGCGACTGCTTCCGCTCGAGCTGTCCGTCGACATAGGCCACCAGTAACTCGTCGCTGAGCTCGGTCATGAGACTCTCGGCTCTTCCGGATAAAACGCTTCGACCATCCCGCCCTCGTCTTCGTACGAGCCGAGTCGATCGGCGAAGGCCGCGGTGATGCGCACGAGCCGCACGGCGATCGTATCGGGTGGCACGTCGAGCACGCGGCCGGCATCGGCGTGGTCGAGCCTTTCGCCATAGACGAGGAGCAGCGTGAGCCGCTGCTGGGGCGGCAGGTTGCCGATGAAGCTCGCGGTTATCATGTCGATCTCTTCGCCCTCCTCACCGAACAGGCGGGCGAAGCTTTCGTCCTCGATGTTCGCTTGTCCCATCGGATTGACGTGGTCGCGAAGCTCACCGAGCCAATGGCGGTAGATCTCGCCGAAGGCCCACACGTCGAGCGCCACGCCGTGGCTGTAGCGGTGCTCCTCGGCGAGCATGCGCTGAAGCGCGCGGCGAAGCAGCGCCGTCCCTTCCTCCCGCTCGCCCACGAGAAGGTCGGCAAAGCGCATCAGCCTCGGCAACATGATGACGAGGCCCGGCCTTATCGAGTGATGGAATTCCTCTGCCTGCACTGGTCCATCCCCCGCCGTTTGGGAGTGCTGGCTCGCAAGAGTCGCCTTCGCGAATCAAGAGGATAGCACATTTGGCCGGCAACCGAGGATCGCAGCTCAGGAAAGAAAAAGCGCTTGCTTTGATCACTAAGCTGCCCAATCTTTGCGCGAGCACGGGGGATATAATCAATGTCAGTCGTGCCCCATAGGTCGAACAAGACGCAGCCGAAGCCCGCCGCGCCCTCGCCGAAGAGCGCGTCGTCGCTTTCCGATGCGCTGTCCAAGGTCAGCGCGCTCAGAAACGACGCCTTGAAGAGCCGCGCGGCCGAGCGCATCGCCAAGCTCGCCGACAAGACCGCGCAACAGACCAAGCATGCGACCGAGACCGCGGTCGCCGCGAGCAAGGTCGGCTTAGCGCGCGCCGCGGAGATCGGGCGCGATACCGTTCTGCCCGAGCTGGAGCGCACCGGCGCCAAACTGAAAGAGCGTGCGCGGCCGGAGCGGCTCAAACAGGACTACAAGAATTATCTGTTCTGGCTGCACGATCGCGTGCTCGATCCGCCGACCGAGACCCTGTTCTTCAAGCCGACCAAGACTCCCGTCTCGCTAAACGGGCTGACCATCCGTGGGCCAAACCGAAAGCACGGCCACGATTATCGCGCGAGCCCTTGCGCCGTGTTCAAATGGGCGATCTCGGCCGTAGACCACGATCTGTCGCGGCTAACGTTCGTCGATTACGGCGCGGGCAAGGGACGCGTGCTCCTTCTTGCGTCGGAGCATCCTTTCGCTGCGGTCGGGGGAATCGAATTCGCCGAGGAGCTGCACGACGACGCGATCATGAACATCGCGCAATATCCGCGGAGCCGCATGCAATGCCGCAACGTCGAATGCGTACTGGAAGACGCGAGCGCGCTCGGACCGCCGGACGGCGAATCGGTGCACTATTTCTTCAACCCGTTCTCGCGCGAGGTGTTCGCCGAGGTGCTGCATAACCTCGTCGTGTCCTACCGCAAGCGACCGCGCAGGCTTTACCTTATCCTGGTCGATCCGATCGCGACCGACCTGATCGACAATAGCGGCGTGTTCGCGCGGCTAGCGGTTCCACCCATCGAACGGCTGAAGCTGCAATTGCTCAGCCCCTACGAGGTCGCGCTCTACCGGACTATGGCTTAGTCAGCGTCACTTCACGCCGAGCTTCTTCTGCAGGCTCGACGACGAAGTGGTGTATTGGAAGACCAGCTTCTTGTCGGGGTAGACGTAGTGATAGGCCTGTTGCGCCATGAGCGCGGCCTCATGGAACCCCGACAGGATGAGTTTCAGCTTGCCTGGATAGGTGTTGATGTCGCCGATGGCGAAGATGCCCTTCTCGCTAGTCTCGAACTTCGCCGTGTCGACCGGGATCAGGTTCTCGTGGAGATTGATGCCCCAATTGGCGACCGGCCCGAGCTTCATGGTGAGCCCAAAGAAGGGCAGCATCACCTCGGTCTTCTGCTCGAAGCTTGAGCCGTCGGGGGCCTTCACCGTCACCGAGGTGAGTTTGCCGCCCTCGCCGTGCAGCTCAGTAACCTGACCGAGCTTGAAGGTCACGTCGCCCCGCTCGACGAGGTCGAACATCTTCTGCACCGAGGCCGGCGCCGCGCGGAACTCCTGGCGGCGGTGAAGTAGCGTCAGAGACTTGGCGACGGGCTGCAAGTTGAGGGTCCAGTCGAGCGCCGAGTCGCCGCCGCCAACGATCAGCACGTCACGGCCTCTGAAGTTCTCCATCTTGCGCACCGAGTAGAACACCGAGATGTCCTCGTAGCGCTCGATGCCTGGCAGCGGCGGTCGCTTCGGCGTGAACGATCCGCCGCCTGCAGCGATCACCACGACCTTGCACTTGAAGGTCTTGCCGAGATCGGTGGTCAGCCTGAAGCCGCCACCGTCGAGCCGGCCGAGACTCTCCACGCGCTGGCTGAAATGAAACTCCGCGCCGAACGGCTTGATCTGCTCCATGAGCCGGTCGGTCAGCTCCTGCCCCGTCACCACGGTGAGACCAGGTACGTCGTAGATCGGCTTCTCGGGGTAAAGCTCGGCGCATTGGCCGCCCGGCCGGTCGAGAATGTCGATGACATGGGCCTTGATGTCGACGAGGCCGAGCTCGAACACGGCGAACAGGCCAATAGGGCCTGCGCCAACGATCACGGCATCGGTCTTGATCACGTCATCTGACATGGTGGCTGGACTCAAAACTGCTTATCCGGGATGCGCACAACGAGCCCATCGAGCGCGTCAGTCACCTTGATCTGACAGGAGAGCCGGCTCGAAGGCCTCACGTCAAAGGCGAAGTCGAGCATGTCCTCCTCCATCTGCTCGGGTTGCCCGGTTGCTTCGCGCCAGGCGTCGTCGACATAGACGTGGCAAGTCGCGCAGGCGCAGGCGCCGCCGCATTCGGCGGCGATACCGGGGATTGAATTTTTCACCGCGGCTTCCATGACGGTCATGCCGGGCTCGGCCTCGACGACGCGCTCGGTCCCGTCGCTCTGAATAAAGGTGATCCTGGCCATGACGTCGGCGGCTCAAGACGGGTGCTCAATCTCGGGGACTCCGGACAGCGGTTGACGCTCGCGCCCGAAGATTTAGGCGCGAGAAGGCGTGCCCGCTCGCGGCCCGTGCTCTATAGGGCAATTGAGGATGAGACTCCAGCACCTTGCGGTGCTTTATCTCAGGGGCGTTCGATCAGCGGTCCCTGAGCAGGCAGTCGATATAGTCTTCCGCCTCGCGCACTGAGGACTCGATCTCGACTAGGCGCATATCGCGAAGCCTGTCGAAGGCATCGCCGGAAAGCGCCTCCGCTCGCTCGGCCGCCTCGCTCGCACGCCAGGCGCCGATCATGCGCGCCGAGTCCTGAAGCGAATGGGCGGCTTCTTTCCAGTCCTGGTCGGACTTCGCGTGACGCAAGCGCTCGATGTAGAGGAGGGACTGGGAGCAGAAGAGTTCGAGCACTTCCCGCTCAAGCTCGCGCTCGCCGAGAGTATAGCGCGAGAGATGAACTAGATCGATCGGCCTAGACGAGGCCTTGCGCGATTCCGAGGATTGCTCGGCTACACCCCACGCCGCGAGCTCGCTTGCCATGCCGCTTTTCTCCCTCGCATCGGCTTCACTGGCCAAACCTGTAAACAGCCTGAATGAGACGGTTTTTGGGTGCAGTGCGGAACGACTTTGGGCAATCTTGTGATGCCGCCCAGCCACAAAGACCGTTACCGCGGTGCAACCCAGGTTTATCTCTTGCGCGATTCGTGTCCTCCTGCCAGGACGATTACCGAGTAAAATTAAAGTCTTATTGCCCGTCAACCATAACCGTCGATTCAACTTTTTTTAGCCCTAAAAATTCGTTAACGATGATCGGAGAGGGGGAAATGCGTCAGGGGGCCGTTCCGGCTACTATGCTCCGGAAGTTAATCGGCTCCAAATACGACGCTCCGCGCCGCTAGTTGCCGGTATTTCGGGTGGGGCGCGCAAATTTTCTCATGAGTTCTGTCGGTCGCGAGGATGCGTGATGGCGCAAGAGCAAGCAAAGTCGACGGGGGCGGCGGCACCAGAATCGAAGGACGAGCGCCCTAATCCCCTAGAAGCGATGATGAAAAGCAGGACGGAGAAGCCGGCAGACGCTCCGGCCGAGCGAGCCCCTGAACTTCCAAAGCGAACCTCACTCGCCGAGCGGCTTAAGGCAGAGCAGCGCAAGCGCGAAGCAGCGCTCGGCGGCGGCGAGTCAAAGCGCGACGAAGCAAAGCCGCGCGATGAGTCAAAGCTTCGCGACGAAGGAAAGTTGCGCGAAGAGTCGAAGCTGACACTGCCGCAGCAGCCTCCCGCTCAACCGGAGGAACAGAAACCACCACTCGAGTTCACCGAGGCGCCGCAAGCCTCACCGACCGCGCCGCGGCAATTCACACGCACGCGGCGCCCCGCTGGCCCGCCCCCGCAGCGCAAGCTCGGCACGCCTGCCAATGACGACATCCCCTCTATCGGCGGACTGATCTTTGCGTTGCAGCAGAGGCCGTCGCGCACGCCGTTCCTGATTGCGCTCGCCGCCTCGGCCGCGTGGTTCATCATCGGCGGCTTCTTCGCCTATGGGGTGATCTCGACCCAGGTCACCTCGGCCGGCGTGTCTGGACTTTTCACCAGTGCAGCGGCGCTCACTGCCGCCGTCGCCATCCTCGTTCCCATCGTCATCTTCTGGTTTCTCGCCCTCCTCGTATGGCGCGCGCATGAACTTCGCCTGATGGCCTCTGCCATGACCGAGGTCGCGGTGAGGCTTGCCGAGCCTGACAAGCTCGCCGAGCAGTCGGTGGCCTCGGTCGGGCAGACCATTCGCCGCCAGGTGGCGGCCATGAACGACGCGATCTCGCGCGCGATCGGCCGGGCGAGCGAGCTCGAAGCCATGGTGCATAGCGAAGTCGCCGCGCTCGAGCGCTCCTATGGCGAGAACGAGCTTAGAGTGCGGAATCTGATCAACGAGCTTGCCACCGAGCGCGAAGCGCTTGCCAATAACAGCTCGCGCGTGAGCGAGTCGTTGAAGGGCGTGGGCGCCCAGATCGCCCGCGACATTGCCTCGGCGTCGGCCTCGATCGACAAGAAGCTTGCCGAGCGCGGAACCCAGCTCACCGAACTCCTCGTCTCGCGTTCGAGCGAAGCCGCTGACCAGGTGCACAAGGCGCAGAATCGCATTGCCGAAGCCATCCCTGGGCTGCTCGAGCGCTTGAGCAAGGAACAGGGCCGCCTCACCCAGGTGATCGACGGAGCGACGCAGAACCTCGCCCAACTCGAAAGCGTGGTGGCGCAGCGGACCACGGCTCTCGACAAGACCATGAAGGAGCGGACCGAGGCGTTGCAGTCCTCGCTAGCCGCGCGCATCAAGGGGCTTGAGACCTCAGTGGCGCAGGGCGCCATCCTCCTCGACAACACGGTGCGGGAGAGAACCGAGCAGTTCGCGGCGGCCATCGGCCAGAACACCTCAGGCCTCGACAAGGCGTTCAAGGATCGCACCGAGGCGCTTACCGCAACCATCGCGCAAGGCGCGGTCGCGCTCGACAAGACGCTCAAGGACCGCACTGACGCCTTTGCCGCCAGCATCGCGCAAGGCGCGGTCGCATTTGAAAAGTCTCTAAAGGATCGCACCGAGGCGGTCACTTCGACCATTGCGCAGGGCGCGTTTGCACTCGAAAAGGTGATGAACATCGACGCGTTTGCCGCCAGCGTCGCGCAGGGCGCGGTAGCCTTCGAAAGATCGCTGAAGGATCGCACCGAGGAGGTCACTTCGACAATCGCGCAGGGCGCGTTTGCGCTCGAAAGGGTGATGAAGGATCGCACCGACGCCTTCACTGGTCTCGTGTCGCAGGGCGCGGTTCTGTTCGACAACACCTTGAAACAGCGCACCGAGGCCCTCACCGTGACCATCGGCCAGGGGGCGGCCCATCTCGACAAGACGCTCAAGGACCGCACCGAGCAGTTCGTGTCGTCGGTCGGCCACGGCGCGGGTCAACTCGAGAAGACGCTCAGAGACCGCACCGAAAATCTGACCAACCTCGTGTCACAAGGCGCGGTCATCATCGACCGCACGCTACAGGAGCGCACCAACCAGCTCACCAGCACCATCGGCCAGGGCGCCGCCCATCTCGACAAGACCTTGCAGGAGCGCACCAACGCGCTCACTACCTCGATCGGCCAGGGCGCCACCCTGCTCGACAAGACACTCTACGACCGCACCGGCCAGTTCAACGCCCTGGTCGATCAGCGCGTGGCGCTGATGGACCGCGAGCTGCAAGACCGCACCTCGCAGTTCATCGCCGCGATCAACAACGGTGCGATTTCGCTCGACAAGAGCCTCGCTGAGCGGTCTGAGTCGTTCACCAATGCGCTGCTCACCCGCGTGCGGGCTCTCGAGCAGGCCATCACCCAGCAGACCGGCTCGCTCGACAAGACCATGACCGAGCGGGCGCAGGCCGTGATCATGGCCCTCGCTGAGCGGCTCCAGGCGATCGAAACCACCTTCAACCAGCGCACCACCGAGACCGACCGGATGCTCGGCGAGCATACGCGCTCGACCGCCGAGGCCTTCGGCAAGCACACCGCGCAGCTCAATCAGGTGCTCGCCAACAACTCGGCGATGATGCAGCAGACCGCAAACCAAGTCGGTGCGCAGTCGAAGGAGGCCGTCACCATTCTGACGAGCCAGACGCAGACGCTGCGCGAGGTGTCGCGCGGCCTGCTCGACCAGATCCACGGCCTCACCCAGCGCTTCGAGAATCAGGGCCAGGCGATCCTCACCGCCGCCAAGGCTCTCGACTCGTCGAACACCAAGATCGACTCGATCCTCGAGGGCCGGCACCAGGCGATCATCGCCCTGCTGCACACGGTCAACACCAAGGCTCAAGACCTCGACAACATGATGCGGTCCTATGCCGGCATGGTGGAGAACGCCATGAGCCAGGCGGAGCAGCGCGCCAAGCAAGTCGGCACTGCACTAGCCCGCGATACTTCGAACCAAGCACAGCAGGCGCTCGCCCAAATCGAGCGGCTGCGCGAGGAGGCGCAAGCCCACACCAATCGCGCCGTCACCGACCTCAAGGGCAGCTTCGAGCAGATCATCACCCAAATCGGCCGGCAGCTCGAGCAAATGCGCGGCACGTTCGACAACACCTCGCGCGGCATGCGCGAGGCCGCGCAGAAGACGGCGACCGATCTCGACGGCTTGCGCACCGAGATGCAGAAGCGGATGGAATCGCTGCCGGAGCAGACCGCCCAAGCCGCCGAAGCCGTACGGAAGGCGCTGAACGATCAGATCAAGGAGATCGAGGCGCTGACGCCGACGCTCGCTCGCGCCGCGACGCAGAATGCGGCCGTTCAGGCGGCGGCAGCCCCGCAGCCGAGGCCCTTCGAGCTGCCGCCGGCGCCGGCGCCGCGCGATACGCGGCCCGCCTCTAGCGGGTACGATCTGCCTCCCATGCCTGCCTTCGACGCAACTGGCCGCCAGACGCGTGCGCCCGGCCAGGAGGATTTCGGCCATGTGGCGGGGCTCGCTCAGCAGTTGGCTGGCGCCTCGCAACCGCGGCCCCAAGCCCCGGCTGCCGACGGCGGCCGCCGCGGCGCCGCTGGCTCGTGGTCGGTGGGCGATCTCCTCACTCGCGCCTCTGATGCTGGTCAGGGCTATGGCGGAGGTGGCCAAGGCTTCGGCGCTCGCGCCGCGACGCCGCCAGCCCAGGCCGCAAGCGGAGGTCAACTACGGCTCGAAGAGATCGCTCGCGCCATTGACTACCGTACTGCCGTCGACGTGTGGCAGCGCTTCAGGACCGGTGAGCGCGGCGTTCTCGGCCGCCACATCTACAGCCCGGACGGCCAGGCGACCTTCGACGAGGTCGCGCGCCGCTACGACCGTGAGCCCGATTTCCGCGGCACGGTCGACCGCTATATCGGCGACTTCGAGCGGTTGCTCGGCGAGGCCGAGGCGTCAGACCCCGAAGGCCGCATGCTGCAGAACTACCTGACGTCAGAGTCGGGACGCGTTTATCTCCTGCTCGCGCATGCGAGCGGGCGGCTCCAGTAGTCGGCTAACAGATTAGGCTCCCCCAGCCTCGGCCCCTGCCCTCCCCGACGGGACGGCGGGGGCCGTTTGATTCCGGGGCTCAGTCGGAGCCAGCGAGCGGCTCGAGCTCTGTGCTCAATCGGCAACACTCGCCAAGCATTTTCGGCGCGGTGAGAAGATTCGTTCGGCCGGGCTTCCTTGCAGAACGGCCCCGTGCGCCACGCCAAATGAGGGAGGGTGGGATGTCCGTGATCTTAACGTTCTTGGCTGTGCCATGGTTGGCTGCCACGGGAATTTACAATCCGCCGGTAACGCATCATGGCCGCTGCATTGCCGAGCCGGGCAGCTTTGAAGCGATTTACTGTTCGGGAGCCACGGCGGCGGCACCCGCGCATCATCATAAGTACGTTAAGAAAGCCGCGCGGTAAGAAGTACCCACGGCACGAAAGCAGCACCCGATTCCGCGGCCTTCTCGGTCGACGGGATTGGCTTGTTTGGTTTCGCGCGGTTTCTGCTGTAATTGCCCGAATTGATTGAGCAATCTGGCAAACACGGCCGTTCCGGGCGGTTATTATTGGATTTCCGCTTTCGCAAGAATGCCGCGCGAAGAGGCTAGCCGAGGCGGCGGGTGGCCACCCATGTCGTGGTGTCTTGCAGCACCTCGGTGAAACCCTGATTCAGCGCGGCGATGGCGTCGCCAGGTGAATCGGTCGTGGCAGGCACCCGCGCGCTGAATCCCTTGGTGGCTATCACCTTACCCGTGCTGACATTGACCAGCTTGGCGAAGATCTCGATCTCGGCGGCGGCCTTGCCAGACGACACGTCGATCTGGAAGGAGCGCAGATCGGTGGCGAGCGCGTATTGACCTGTGGTCGCGCTCGCCGCCCTGACCGCCCCCGAATTCTGGAAAGTCTCGATCATGCGCGCCTGCACGAGGTGGGGTAGCCGGTCGCTCCAAGCCACGCCCTTATAGTAGGAGACCTGGTCGACACTCGGCCGAACCATGAGACGGTCGGTGTCGAGCGCGTGGACGGCAGTAGGCTCGTAGATGACAAGCTGCCAGGGCGCAGGCCGCGGCGCGCCTGCGAAGGAGCGCGGGGCTACGAGATCGTAGGTATTGGGAGGCCGAGAGCCGATGGCGCAGCCGAGCAGGCCCAGGCAAAGTAGGCCAGCAGCGAGCGCTGGCGCCGGTCGCAGCATGTCCGATCGCCCCCTGTTAGGAAACACTCCCCGTCCCTGCGAGGGTGCACTATTGTCCTCTTGGAGTGTATTCCGGGACTTGGTTTCCACCAAGTAAAAAACCTTTTGGATCAGCCTCTAGTTTCTCCAGAATACGGTTCAGCGTGACTGCCGTGCGACGGCCTTCCTGCATGAAAGCGCTGAATTGCTGGAGGCTATCCTTGGCCTGGCGGGTCAGCCCGTTCAAGTTGTCTCCTAGCGATACTTCAAGCTTACCGGATAAAGTCTTGAAGTTGTTGGCTCCATCTTTCGCGTCGCTGATGGCGACACCGATGTCGTCCTTCTTGGCATTCAGCATCGCGGTGAACTGCTCGACATTCGTCACCGTGGTATGGATCGCCTCCTGATTCTCGGCGACAAGGTCGTTCAGCCTGGTGAGTAGGGCATTAGCGTTGTTCATCACGGCCGGTGCTGCGTCGAATAAACCTTGGCCTCCGCCTTGGTCCGCTTTGATCGTGGGGATTGGGTCGTCATCGGTGGCCACCAGGAAGGGCGAATCCGGCGTGCCGGGGCTGATCTGGATGCCCGTTCCGCCGGTGAGCCCCAAGGACTGCAGGCTCGCGCGGGAGTTCTGCCGCACCGGCGTATTGTCGCTTACGCTGATCAGCACCTGTACCTTGCGGGCATCGTCGGGATTGAGGGCGAAGGACTGCACCTCGCCGACCTTGAGGCCTTGGAAGCCGACGCTCGAGCCGGTGGTCAGCCCGGCGATCGAGGTCTCGAACACAACGTAATAGCGTTTGCCGCCGCCTGCGAAATTGCTCATCCAATACACGAAGATAAAGGCGAGCAGGAGCACGCCGAGCACGAAGCCGCCGATCATTAGGTAGTTGGCTTTGGTCTCCATCAGACCGATTCCTTACGCGGCAACGACATCAGGCAGGGATCCTTGCGCGTTCGCCGGGCGAAGCTGCGCGCGCCCGCTCGCCGCAGAAATATTCCTCGATCCACGGGTGGTTAGGATGGCGCTGGAGTTCGGCCGGAGAGCCAGTCCGGACAATTTTCTTGTCGGCGAGCACGGCCACCCTGTCGCACACGGTGAAGATGGTATCAAGGTCGTGGGTCACCATATAGACCGTCAGTCCAAGTGTCTGTTGTAGCTTGCGAATCAGGTGGTCGAAGTCCGACGCGCCGATGGGGTCCAGGCCGGCTGTTGGCTCGTCGAGGAACACGATCTCGGGGTCAAGCGCAAGGGCCCGCGCGAGCCCGGCACGTTTGCGCATGCCGCCCGAGAGCTCTGAAGGGAACTTGTGCGCGGCATTGGGCGGAAGGCCGACCATGGTGAGCTTGAGGAAGGCGAGGTCGTCCATCATCGCCTGGGGCAGCTCGAGATGCTCGCGCATCGGCACCTGGATGTTCTGCAGCACGGTGAGAGAGGAGAACAGAGCGCCATCTTGGAAGAGGATACCCCAGCGCTTCTCGATCTCGAGGCGATCTTGAGGCAATAGCGTCTTGGCATTGTTTCCGAACAGCGCGACATCGCCGGCTTCCGGCTTGATCAGGCCGGTGATCACCCGCATCAGCACCGACTTGCCCTGGCCGGAGCCGCCGACGATGGCGAGGATCTCGCCGCGATAGACGTCGAGGTTGAGGCCGTCCCAAATCTGCTGACTGCCGAATTTCTTGGCTAGCCCACGTACGCGGATCACTACTTCTCGGCCGTTTTCGACGATCACACCCCGATCCCCGACAGGAACATGGCAAATATCGCGTCCAAAATTATCACGAGGAAAATCGCCTTGACCACGGCGCTGGTCACGTGCTTGCCGAGCGACTCGGCGCTGCCTTCCACCTTCATGCCTTCGAGGCAGCCGACCAGGCCGATGATGGCGGCGGCGAACGGCGCCTTGATCATGCCGGCCGCGAAATCCTGGAAGTCGATGGCTTCGCGCAGCTTGTCGAGATAGTTCGAGGTATCGAGGCCGAGTACGGCGAAGGCCATTAGGCCGCCTCCGGCAAGTCCCGTGATGTCGCCGAGGAAGGTAAGCAGCGGCAGCGCCAGCACAAGCGCGAGCACGCGCGGCAGCACGAGCGTGTCCATGGGATCGATGCCGAGCGTGCGCATGGCGTCGATCTCCTCGCGCATCTTCATCGAGCCGATCTCGGCGGTGAAGGCAGAGCCTGAGCGGCCGGCGACCATGATGGCGGTGAGCAGGATGCCGACCTCTCGGAGCGCAAGGATCGCCACCATGTTGACGGCGAACGGCTCGGCGCCGAACGGCTTGAGCTGGACCACACCCTGCTGCATCACCACCGCGCCGATCAGGAAGCAGATCAGGGCGATGATGGGCACAGCCCTGAAGCCGGCATGGTCGAGGTGGTGGACGAAGGAGGTGGTGCGGAAGCGCCAAGGCTCGCGGAACAGTCGAAGAAAGGCTGTGGTAACCTCGCCAAGAAACGCGGTGAGCCGCACGGCATCGCCAGCGACGCCGGTCAACGTATTGACCATATCTGCGGTGAATTGCTTGAGCGCGTTCGGCTTCTCGAGCTTGGGACGCTCGGCGCGGCTCCTGCGCTGCACCTCCTCGATGAGCACGCGGAAGCCCTCAGTCGCCCCGGCATAGCGGGTGCGGAGCCCGCTCTTCTCCCAGGCGGCAACAGTCCGCTGCAGCAGCAGCGCGCCGGCGGTGTCGATCTCGGCGATGCCGGCAATGTCCATCTCGCCGGTGAAGTCAGACGTCGGCGGAATGGGAACACGCAAGCGCTTGAGCGCGCTGTCGAGCTTGGCCGCCTCGGCCACGGTCCAGGCGCCGGTCGCGATCAGCCGGAAGGTGGTGCCCCTGAGCTCGACGCGGAAGCCGGGGGCGCGGGCTTGGGTCGGCAGGACAACCTGGTGGTCGCGCTTGAGCATGGAACGGCTTAGCTTGAATTGACGGGCGAGATTCGACGATTTCGGAAGCCCCCTGTTTTTGAACGAAAATCCGGGAGAAAGAAAGGCTGTATGGGAGCGGCGGAGGGCGAGATTAACAAGGCCGCACTTGGCGGGCGGGTTAGCCTCACCGTCGAGGTGGAGCGATGGCCGATCAGAGGCGCGTTCACCATCTCGCGAGGATCGAAGCGCGAGGCGGTGGTGGTCATCGCCACGGTGAGCGACGGCAGGTACCGCGGCCGTGGCGAATGCGTACCCTACGCGCGTTATGGCGAGAGCATCGAGGACGTGGTCGCCGCGATCGAGGGTTGTGCTGGCGCCGTCGCCGAGGGGCCGACGCAGGCAGGGCTTCAATCGCTGTTGCCGGCAGGCGCCGCCCGCAACGCGCTCGATTGCGCGCTTTGGGACTTCGAGGCGAAGCGGTCGGGGAGGAGCGCCGCTAAGCTTGCGGGGCTCCCTTCTCTCCATGCCGTCGAAACGGCCTTCACCATCTCGCGAGGATCGAAGCGCGAGGCGGTGGTGGTCATTGCCACGGTGAGCGACGGCAGGT
>DASSLP010000070.1:0-4102 GCA_035689365.1 Methyloceanibacter sp. | reverse complement strand
CGTACATGCCAATCAGATTACCGCGTGGAAGGCGCAGCTTGAGAGCGGCGCTGCCGAAGTGTTCGGTCCTGGTAGCGGCCAGGCTCTGGTGCCGGCGATCGACGTAAAGTCGCTGCACGCCAAGATCGGTGAGCTGACGCTGGAGAACGATTTTTTAGAGGGCGCGCTCACCAAGGCGGGGTTGCTGAGCGCAAAGCGATGATCGACCGCGGGCACGACCTGCCGATCAGCAAGCAGGCCGAGGTTCTGCGCATCAGCCGCGGCAGCGTCTACTACCTGCCGCGGCCAGTGCCGGAGGCCGACCTTGCGATCATGCGGCGGCTCGACCGTTTGCATCTGGAGTTTCCCTTCGCCGGTTCGCGGATGCTGCGCGGCCTGCTGGTGGCCGAGGGGTGCAAGATCGGGCGCCGTCACGTCAAGACGCTGATGCAGCGGATGGGGATAGAGGCGCTTTATCGCCGTCCGCGCACGACTAAACCGGAGCCCGGCCACAAGATCTACCCGTATCTGCTGCGCGACATGGCGGTCACACGACCGAACCAAGTGTGGGCAATGGACATCACCTATATCCCGATGGCGCGCGGCTTCGTCTATCTGGCCGTGGTGCTCGACTGGTTCAGCCGCCGCGTGTTGTCGTGGCGACTGTCGATCACGATGGAGGCCACATTCTGCGTGGAAACGCTGGAGGATGCGTTGGCTCGTTACGGCAAACCAGATGTCTTCAACACCGACCAAGGATCGCAGTTCACTGGCGCAGCCTTCACCGGCGCGCTCGCCCACAATGACATTGCAATCAGCATGGACGGCAAAGGAGCTTGGCGTGACAACGTCTTTGTCGAGCGGCTGTGGCGCAGCGTCAAATACGAGGAGGTCTACCTGCGAGCCTATGACAGCGTCAGCGACGCCCGCGCCTCGATCGATCGCTACTTCGACTTCTACAATAGCCGCAGACCGCATTCGAGCCTTGACGGCATGACACCCGATCAAGCCTACTTCACTCAGCTGCCACTCCGCTTGGCAGCCTAACCCTGGCAGACGCTCCACCTATCGCGGCGGAAAATCTGTTCAAACAACCGGGACCACCTCTCCAGCCCATCCCTCGCTGGGAAGTTATTCGCGAAAGTTGGTGACGGCATGAATGGGTAAGGCGGCGTATCGTGGGGGTGCTTGACGCCTCCACTTCTCCAGCGAAGGAGTGATACGCCGTGACCGACACTAACGTTTTTGCTCTGGTTCAGCCAGGGACCTTCACCGATCGACTTACCGATGTTTTGCGCGACGGCGCGCGAGCGCTGCTTGCTCAAGCTGTTGAAGCCGAAGTAGCCGGCTTTCTTGCGGAACATGCCGACAAGCGCACCGATGACGGCCGGCAACGCCTGGTTCGGCACGGCCACCTGCCTGAGCGGTCGATCATGACCGGTATTGGCGCGGTCGCGGTGTGCGTGCCGCGTGTGCGCGACCGGCTTAGCGGTACCGACGATCGCATCCGCTTTTCTTCGGCGATTCTGCCGCCCTATGCGCGCCGCTCGAAAAGCCTCGAGGTGCTCATACCGATCCTCTACCTGAAGGGCATTTCCACCGGCGACTTCGCCGAGGCCCTCTCCGCCTTGCTCGGCCCGAACGCCGGCGGACTGTCGGCCTCGACCATCGTGCGGCTGAAGGAGGTGTGGGCGGACGAACATGCCCGCTGGCTCAAACGCGACCTCTCGGTCAAGCGCTACGTGTATTTTTGGGCCGACGGCATCTATGTCCAGGCCCGGCTGGAAGATGAAGCGCAATGCCTGCTGGTGATCATCGGCGCCACGCCGGAGGGCAAGAAGGAACTGGTCGGGCTCGCCGACGGCCTACGCGAAAGCGCGCATTCCTGGCGTGATCTGCTGCTCGACCTAAAGCGGCGCGGGCTGTCAAGCGGACCGCAACTGGCCGTCGGCGACGGCGCGCTCGGCTTCTGGAAGGCGCTCGACGAGGTGTGGCCGACCACGCGAGCGCAACGTTGCTGGGTGCACAAGACCGCCAACGTCCTCAACAAGCTGCCGAACAGCTTGCACACCAAGGCCAAGCGCGCATTGCACAACATCTGGATGGCGGAGACCAGGAAGGACGCCGAAGCCGCTCTTGACGTCTTCATCGAGACCTACAGCCGCAAGTACGAGAAAGCGGCCGAGTGCGTTGCCAAGGATCGTGACGCGCTGCTTGCCTTCTACGACTTTCCCGCCGAACATTGGAAACACTTGCGGACCACAAACCCAATCGAGAGCGCATTTGCTACCGTCCGTCATCGTACGACTCGATCGAAGGGTTGCCTCTCCAACAAGACCGCGCTGGCGATGATCTTCAAGCTCGCGCAAGCTGCCGAAAAGAGCTGGCGCCGTCTCCAAGGCTACAGCCTCTTGCCGAAAGTCATCTTGGGAGTAAAGTTCAACGACGGAATTGAGATCGTCAAATCGCAGTCTCAAACAGCTGCCGCCTGACCCCGCACGTCACCAAGATTCGGCGATAGCTCTAGCAGGTCGCTGAAAAATCGATTTTGAAGGTATCTTTTTGTGATTTCATCGAGCGCGCAATAGAGGACGAAGGTGGGTGAGCGCCTCAAGCGCTTAAGTTTTGCGGCGCTTTGTTCCCATTTTCGGTACTCTGGGCAGACTCATAGCGTTGCCGCGAGGATCTTGGGGATGCGGATGAGATTATAGGCGGTCGCAGTGAGGACGAAAAACCATTCGACCAAGGCGCGGCCACGATGACGGGTCTTGCGCATGATACCGATCGTCTTCATCCAGCCGAATGGCTCCTCGATCCGCTTACGCTTTTTCTGGCTCACGGCGTAACCCCGATGACGCGTGGTGCGCCCATCAATCGCAGAGCGGCGGTTGGTGTTGTTCTGCGCGACATGCGGCACACAGTGACGTTCACGGCATCCGGCAACGAACTCGGCGGTGTCATAGTTCTTGTCGGCCCCGACTGTGCTGCCCGGGTGAGCATTGTCATCAATCATGTCGAGGGCAGTGGTCCGCTCGGCCGTGCCGTTGGCCTCGGTCAGACGCGCATCGACGATGATGTTGTGTCGGTTCTCGGTCAGCAAATGTCCCATGTGGCAGAGCTTGGCCTCCTTGCCGGCGCCCTTGCGGAACAGCCGCGCATCGGGGTCCGTGGTCGAGGCATGGGTCTCATTCGAGCGCTTCTCGCCGTGGAAATCGCGCTCGGCGTTGCGTCCGGCGCCGCAATCCGAGCCGCGATCTGCCGGCGGTTTGCCGTCCTCATCCTTGGGCACGAAGCTCTTCATGCTCGCCCACGCCTCGATCAGCGTGCCGTCGACCGAGAAGTGGTCGCTGGAGAGCAGATTGCGCACCCTCGGCAGGTTCAGCACGCTGGTCATGAACTTTGTGGCGATGTCGCCGTCGAGCAGGCGATCTCGATTTTTGCAGAACACGGTCGCATCCCACACCGGGTCGTCAGCCGACAGTCCGACAAACCAACGGAACAACAGATTGTAGTCGAGTTGCTGCATCAGAAGCCGCTCGGAGCGAACCGTGTAAAAGGCCTGCAGCAGCAGCGCGCGCAACAACCGCTCCGGCGGGATCGATGGCCGACCGTCTCGCGCGTACAGCTTATTGAACGCCGCGGACAGACTTCGCAGCGCCTCGTCGACCAACTCCCGGATAGGCCGCAAAGGATGATCCGCAGGTATCCGTTGCTCCAAACTCACATAGCTGAAAAAACTTGCCGCCCGCTGATCTTCGCCCCGCATCTTTCTGCTCGCTCAACAAAATAGCCATCATCGACCGAATCACAGCACTACGGAATCACAGCAAAAATGCCTCGTAAATCGACTTTTTCAGCGACCTGCTAGGCGAAGGTCTTGCCGATGGACTCGACATCGCCGGATTCTAGCGCCGAAGCCGAGGTCGGCGACCCGGGCGAGGCTGCTCCGGGCGGCCCCGCCTCGGGCGAGGCCGGCACGGCCGGCGCGCCGGGGCGGCCGGCGATCTATTTCGACGGCGTCACCAATCGCCGGCACGTCGTGGCGCTGCGCTTCGGTGCAACTCTCGACATCATCGAAGACGGCACCACCCTCGGCGCGTGGTCCTATGCCGACCTGCGTACT
>DASSLP010000069.1:0-20649 GCA_035689365.1 Methyloceanibacter sp. | reverse complement strand
CCCTTGTCCCGTATGGGCGGCGGGTTCATGCTCGCGCGGACCGTTCGGTTTCGCTTGATCAATTGCTTCGCTAGCCGGCTGCATGGATAAGCTCCGACAAAAGACAACACCGTTTAGGGAGGGAGTTTAGCCGGTAACGCGCAGTCTGTCGGCGTCTAACCGAAGATTGCGCAAAACTGGCTTCAGTTTTGAGGATTTAGGCCCTGCCCGCCTTGACATTTGTGACCTGAACGGCGCGAAGAACACACCGCACCTTTAAACAAACTCCCGGATCCGACGGCTGGTTCCCGGACAAGTCAGTATTGCCGGCCTTAGACACTCCATCAGGTCCAAAGACGGGCTTCCTGCGGCGTTTTGGGCCGGAACCAACCGCCAACCCTAGGATTACATCCCTGGGCAAGGAGGTCCTCATGGCAAGGCTTGCAACATCACGCCACTCCTTCAATCCAGAGGCTTTGAGCCAGATCGCGCTCATCGTCGATGAGGTGTGTAAGGAGCTCGCCAAGGAAGGCACCCACAATCCCTATCTAAGTGCGACGGCTGGCCGGACCTTGGTGGCGCGGAAGGTCTTTCACCTCGCGCAGTCGCAATGGAGCGCCATCCAGATTAAGCAGCTCCTGCTGCGAGTCTTGCGCAACGAGATATCAGTGCGGCGGCGAAAGAAGTGCGGTGCGCCGACGAAAATGTAGGGAAGTAGCGCCCGCTTAATCCTCAAATTCAGTCTTCACATCGACATTTCCTTGAGTCCGTAGGACTTCAAGCGACGTTCGGTCGCCGTGCCGGCGAATGACCGCGTCGACACAGCCGTCTCCTGCCGCGAGCCCCCTGAGCACCACCTCGTCCAGGAAATTCGGCAGCCTCGCATTCTGGAATCTAATCTCCTTCTTCCAGGGATCGAGCTTGATGCCGAGTGAGGCTTGCAACGCCGCGAAGAACGTCCCGGCCGCCCAGGCTTGCGGCGCGCAAGCGACCGGATAAAGCGTCGGCCCCCGCCCGGCAAAGCGCGGAAAGCCGCAAAAGAGCTCAGGCAACCGATGGAGCTCCAAGAAGGTCGCGGCGTCGAACAGCGCCCGGAAGATGCGGTTGACCGCGGTCTTAGCGTGGTAGCGCGCAAATCCCAGCGCAATAAGTGCATTGTCGTGCGGCCAGACCGAGCCGTTGTGATAGGACATGGGATTGTAGCGGCGCTCCTCGGCCGAGACCGTTCTGATGCCCCAGCCGGAAAAGCTGTCGCTTCCCATTAAAGACGACACCACACGTTCGGTCCGCTCAGGGCGCGCGATCCCGCTGTAAAGCACCTGGCCCGCGTTTGAGGTGCGAACCCGGCAGGGCTCCTTGTTGCCATCGAGCGCGAGCGCATAGGTGCCGATCTCTTCGCACCAGAAAGCCTGGTCAAAGCGCCCGGCAAGCCGATCGGCTTCATCGATCAGCGTCTGCGCGCGCTCTCCAAGCCCGAGCTTCTCGGCGCACCAGGCGGCAAGCTTTTTCGCCGCGTAGACATATCCTTGCACCTCTGCAAGCGCGATCGGCCCCTCTGCCAAACGGCCATCGGCGTGGAAAACGGCGTCCTGCGAGTCCTTCCAGCCCTGGTTGACCAGGCCTTTCTCCGACTCCTTATAGTATTCGATGAACCCGTCTTGATCGGCATCGCCGGGGCCGTCGATCCAGGCGAGCGCCCGCTCGATAGCGGGCCACAGCTCTTTGAGGGTCTCGACATCGCCGCTCGCCTGGACGTACTGACCGGCCAATAGAACGAACAGCGGGGTTGCATCGACGCTGCCATAGTATAGGCCGAACGGAATCTCACGTAGATTGGCCATCTCGCCAGAACGCATCTCATGAAGGATCTTGCCCGGCGCGGCATCCGAGGCGGCGGCGAACTCGGTCGCTTGCAGCACGGCCAAGCGTTTGAGTACCGCCAGCGCAAGTCTGCGGTCGAGCCAAAGGCATTGCAGCGCCGTGATCAGCCCGTCGCGGCCGAACGTGGTCGAATACCAGGGAATTCCCGCGTAGGGAAAAAGCCCTTGCGGGGTCTCAGTGGACAGCATCGCCAAGTCCACTGTCGAGCGACGGAGCATCTCGTTGAAGCGGTGGTTCGAGGTGTGGATCTTGGTTTCGCCCTTCATCAGCTGCTTCATTTCCCGATGGGCTTGACGCATGACCCTCAAGAAGGGGGTACTTTCCGCGCCGCTCGGATCGCAGGACGCTGTGATGTAGAACGAGGCCGATCCGTGGGGCATGAGATCGTGCCGGAAAGATGCCGAGCTCTCGGTCAAAGCCGTCGGGCGGGGGTCGAATCGTATCTCAGTTTGCCGGGTCAGCTGATCGAGGCCGGAGTAGAACAGCTTCACCACGCCTTCGCCGATCTCGGCGCGCAGACGTCCGCGCTGTGGCCGCGTCAGCCCGCGCACTTCGAACAAATCGGCAAAGTCGCTCGTGAAGGTGACCGACAAGAGCAAGGGAACGCTTATCGCGCCGTAATTATGCACGACAAAACGCTGATAGAGGTTATCGCGCGCCACGAAGATGGTGCGCGATACGTGCAACAGGCTTTTGCGTAGGATGATGCGGTCTTCCTCGAACATATCGGGATTGGTGAGATCGACCGTCAGCACGCAGTTGTCGTTGGACAGGTTGGAGCCGAGCAGCAGGGGCTGAAGCCCGTTGATCAGAAGCTCGAGATGCGACAAGTAGCGGGTGTCGCAATGGAACAGGCCGTCGGGGCCGCCAGCCGAGGCGCCAATATCCCCATGAGAGTCGATCACGAGGAAGCTGTCGCCGTGCTTCATCGCGTGGCGGGGGCGCTCCGGCGAGGAGCGTACCGCAATCCCAAAGGCGAGGCCGGGACTGCGTTCGATTTCTTTTGGTCTGGCGCTCTGTCTCTTAGTCGACATGCAAGCCGGCGTCGCTGAGATACTTGTCTCCGTTGACGCGCGTCACTTCATTGACGACAGAGCGAGAGCTCGTTCTCGTCCGCGACCGTCTCAGAAGCATCTGATAGATGCGGACGTAATCTTCGCCCATGCGGCGCGCTGAGAAACGCTTTTCGAACCGCCGGCGTACCTCGCCCCGATCAAGTTGCAGCACCTTCGGCAATGTTGCGATCGCCTCGTCGAGCGATTTGACCACATAGCCGGTGACGCCCTCGTCGATGACCTCTCGAACCGAGCCATAGTCGTAGGCGAGAATGGGAGTGCCGCACGCCATAGCTTCAATCATGACCAAACCGAATGGCTCCGGCCAGCAAATTGGAAACAGCAGCGCTGATGCGTCACGGAGGAAATCACCCTTCTCCTTTTCGCCCACCTCGCCGATGTACTCGACACCCGGCGTATCGAGCAGAGGCTCGACTTTCTCCCGGAAGTAATCTTCGTCCACCCTGTCGACCTTGGCAGCGATCTTGAGCGGCATGTTCAAGGCATGGGCGATCTTGATCGCCTGAATGGGGTCTTTCTCGGGAGAGACGCGCCCAAGGAAGGCCAAGTAGCCCCCGCGCTGAGCGAGGCTCGGATAATAAAGATCGATCGGCAAGCCGTGGTGGACCGTGCCCACGAAATTCGCATCCGCGATCGGCCCTCGTTGCGCTCGCGATATCGAGATCACCGGGAGGTCGCGGAAATGCGCGTAGAAAGGTGGCGCCACCGGGAGGTCTTGCCGGCCGTGTAGAGTCGTCACCACTGCGTTGTCCAGCTGCCGGAGGAGCGGGAAATGCAGGTGGTCGATATGAAAATGCAGGACGTCGAACTCGGGCGCCTGGGCCATGACCTTGTCAAGCATCACCATGTAATAGGGGATCGGATCGTGCCCCTTAGCATCCAGCCGCAAGGCGCGGTTGGTACAGGGAACGATGTTGGCGCTCGTGATCGAGTCGCCGCTTGCGAATAAGGTCACGTCGTGGCCGAGAGCGACGAGCTCTTCCGTGAGATAGGACACTACACGCTCAGTGCCCCCGTAAAGTCTCGGGGGCACGCTTTCAACCAAAGGCGAAATCTGCGCAATCTTCATCACTTGGGTTCCGTCTTGCTTGAGGCGAGCGATCGCCAACAATCATCTTGTGGCTTAATCCCAAACCGCCCGCAAAGTTCCGGGATTCCTAGTCGCACTGCTTCGGTGCTTGTGTGCACCATCGCGCGGGAACCTCACGGAGAATTGTTGCGTTGTGAGTGGCCGATATTGGCGCCCATTCGAACTGCCATGACGCGCCAGCTGTCCCCTCCAGAGCATGAAGACCGGTTTGGCAAGAGACGCTCGGAACTCACTACCGGTCTTCTCTTTTGACTAGGGCCCAGGCCCGGAAAATGCGCACGCTGCTGCTCCATAATCCGACCGCGGGCGCCGCCCACCCCAACGCGGACGAGCTCATGGGTCGGCTGTACGCTTCAGGCTTCTCGCCACACTACCAGTCGAGCAAGGATGAAGACTACCGGGAAGCACTGGCCGAGGACTGGAACCTCGTGGTGGTGGCGGGCGGCGATGGCACCGTGGCGAGGGTCGCCCGCTCGTTGCGCGATCGCACAACCCCTATCGCCATCCTTCCGGTCGGCACGGCAAATAACATCGCCCGCGCACTCGGAATAACCGGCGAAGTCGACGCCATGATAGACCGTCTTGGGACGGCTCAGGCTCGGCGCCTCGACGTTGGCCTAGCCGAGGGACCTTGGGGTAAGCGGAGGTTCCTCGAGGCCGTCGGTTTTGGCGCTATTGCTAAGGCTATTTCTCATAGCGGACCCAAGCCGCCCAAACCCCTCCGGATCGACTCGGGACGGGAGGAGTTGCAGAAATTCGTTTGTGAGGCAGAAGCGGAATGCTTCGAGTTCAGCGTGGACGGAGAGCAGTTTGCCGGCGATTTCCTGCTTCTTGAGGTCCTCAACCTCAACCTGACCGGTCCCGCGCTGCCAATTCTGTTCGCCGCGCAGCCAGATGACGGCATGCTCGAGATCGTCTTCCTGTTGGAAAGCGAGAGGACGCAGATGTCGGCCTGGCTCAAGAATCCTGAGCATGCACCCTCCCCGGTCAACGTCCGCAAGGGCCGCAGGATCAATGTGAACTGGGAGCATAGCTATGCGCGGATAGACAGCAGGGTGTATTTGCCGCCCAAGGGAACGAACCCCGTCGACATCAAGCTTGAGAATGACGGGCTGCGCGTGCTCGTTCCTGATTCTGTTGCGTCTCAGCAGGTGGCGCTTTAGCGGCTTCCTTCGGGCCGTCAAATACCGCGGCAAGCTTATCGCGGGTCGGCTGGTCGGTATAGTCGAGGCAGAGCGGGGTCACCGAGATGAAGTTCGAGCGGACGGCCCAAAGATCGGTGCCCTGGCGCGGCTCGGCGCGACGCCGCTCGATGCCCACCCAATAATAGGCCCTCCCCCGGGTATCGAGCCGATCGTCGATGCGCAAGAGCCCCGGATCGCGCAAGCCTTGCGCCGTTGCTGCGACGCCTTTGACCGCCCCTGGCGCACAATTCGGAAAGTTGACATTTATGACCACGCCTTCGGGCCAACCCACATCGAGGAGTCTCTGTACCAGGTCACCGCCATGCTGCATCGGCGTCTCCCAGGGCGGGGCTTGGCGCCCGTCCTGGGCGGTGTCGATTGATCCGCTGACCATGCTCATAGCGATGGACGGAATGCCGAGCAAACTCCCCTGGATGGCACCAGCAACAGTACCGGAATAGGTTATGTCGTCGGCGAGATTCTGGCCGCGGTTGATACCTGACAAGAGAAGATCCGGGGGTTGTTGCCTCAGAAGAAAGCGGACCCCCATGATCACGCAGTCAGTCGGGGTGCCCTTGACCGCGTAGTGCCGCTTGTTGAGCTCCCGCATCCGCAGCGGCTCAGCCAAAGTGAGCGAGTGCGAGGCACCGCTGTTATCCGTCTCTGGTGCGACCACCCACACGTCGTCGGTCAGATCGGTGGCGATTTTCTCGAGGACATTGAGGCCGGTGGCTTCGATGCCGTCATCATTGGTAATAAGGATGCGCATGGCGGTAAGTCTTAGTCCGAAGACCAAAGTCCAGGTGCCGGTTTTGGTTCCCTTTTTGCATGGCGCTTAGGCTTTCGTGCCCAGTGCCTTTGCGTAGAGGCAATAATTCTACCAAAGTCCCGACGGGCGATGCGCGCTGGCCTATCGCAGGGCTGGGTCGAAATGACCACTTCGCTTCGCCCAAACTTTTCCAGATTTGCTCGATACGGTGCTCGCAATGGATTTATGCGGCCATGAGGCGGTGACATGGGTAGGCCCTTAACTTTACGCGAGGCATTGGCTTCCGATCGGCTGGCGGAGTTTGTGCGGCAGGCCGAGGCGCACGGCGTCGAATTGACCAGAGGCTCCGAGCTCGAGCGCGCGCTCGCCTTGCTCATTACCCAGCTGCGGTCCGGTGCCCCCAGTCAGCATCCGATCAAGGTCGATGAGACGGCCTTGTGCGAAAGAGTCCGCAGCTGAAACTCTAAAACTCGTCACCGGTCACCACAACACGCCGGCTATGCCGCCTGGGCGGACAGCCGTGACATTTCACGGCGCACCAGGTCGCGGTAAATCCCCTTGTGCTGGACCAGCGCAGTTGGCGTGCCATCTTCGACGATCTGGCCGTCTTGCAGCACGACGATCCGATCGAAACTGCGGAGCGTCGATAGGCGATGGGCGATGGCAATCACGGTGCGGCCGCGCATTAGCCGGTCAAGCGCGTGACGAATGGCTTCCTCCGAGTCGGTGTCGAGCGCCGACGTCGCCTCGTCGAGCAGCAGGATCGGCGCATTCTTGAGGAAGGCCCTGGCGATGGCGATGCGCTGCCGTTGGCCTGGCGACAGCCTAATGCCGCGATTGCCGACAATGGTCGCAACCCCCTGCGGCAGGGCATTGATGAAATCGCTGCAGCGGGCCGCCTCGATCGCGCGCAAGACCTCCGTGTCGCTGGCGTCGGGCCGTCCATAGCGGACATTCTCGAGGATCGAGCGATGGAACAGCGAGATGTCTTGCGGCACCGAGGCGATAGCCGCCCGCAAACTGTGTTGCGTCACCTCCATGACATTCTCGCCACCGACCAGCACACTGCCCTCTTGCACGTCATAGAACCGCTGGATCAAGGCAAAGAGGGTTGACTTGCCGCTGCCAGAGCGGCCGACGAGCCCAACCCTCTGCCCGGTCTCGATGTGCAGATTGAAATCGGAAAACACCTTCTCGCCACCAGGATAGGAAAAGCCGACATGGCGGAAGGTGACGCTGCCGGCGTTTCGCTTCAGTGGCACCGCCTCAGGATGGTCGCAGAGATCATGCGAAATGAGCAGAGTGGCCAGCGCCTCCGAAAGGCGCGCCATGTGCTGCGTCGCGTCAACCAGCGCGACAGCAAGGTCGCGCGTGGCGTGGAGCACGGCGATGCCGAGCGTGCAGACGAGCACCACCTGGCCCGGAGTCACCAAGCCATGCTGCCAGAGTAGAATGGCCCAGGCCACGAGCACGACCGTCAGCACGACCGTAACCACGGCGTGCATCAACCGCAGTCGCTCCAGGTAGAACAGGCTTCGCTTTCTCGCCACCAATTCGCGGCCGACTGTCCGGTCGAAGCGACGATGCTCGCGTTTCACGCCGCAGAACGATAGCACGATCGGCATGTTGCCGATCACGTCAATCATCTCGCCGTCAACCGAGGCTGCGCGATGCGCATATTGATGATGCAACGGCTCGCCGGCGGCGGCGATGCGGAACATGGCAACCACAATGATGCCTGCGATAGCCGCCAAGACTCCCGCCATTGGCAGATTGACGCTGAGCATAAGAATGATGGCCGAGAGTGTGGCCACGCAGGGCGGCAACACATTGCAAACCAGCATGTTCTCCACGGTAAACGCGGCGTTGGACGTGGCAGTGATGCGGCTCGTCAAGGTGCCAGGCAGCCTGTCGGTGAAGTAGCTCGGCGCGTGCCCAGTGAGATGGCGGAACAGGTCGCGGCGAATATCGCCGGTCACCGCCGTGAAGGTGAAGCTGCCGATATACATGGCGAGTCGCCACAGCAGATTGTCGGCGGCGATGAGGCTCGCAAGCGTGGCGAAGGCAATCCACACGGCGGTAACTTCGACGCTCTCCACGGCGAGCGAATCCACCAGCATCTTCACGCCGTATTGCGCGCCGATCGAGGAGATCACGGCGCCTAGCACCGAAGCTAAAATGAAGCCGTGGGCTGTTCCGCGCCCTTTAATGTAATGAGCGAGAAATGCGAGCGGGCGCCGCGTAAATGCACAAATATCATTCATCGGGCAGCCTGGTTCCGCTCTCTTCAAACCATCACCCCCGAGACACGCCAAACGCTTCGGCCACCCATCGGTTGCTGGCGACTCCGGCAATTAATAAGCGGACGATCAAGGTTTGCGTGCGACCGCAAGCGAGATCAATAGATAACACTTTGAATTGGCTATTCTTTTCAGCGCGCTTGTATGCGGCAGGACGACGCGCTCACAAAAGGTTTACAGCAGACGCCGGAGCGCCAACGTAAAACGAGAAAAATATCTCCAAAGAATCTCGACGACTGAACCACAAAGCCGTCAACGATGTTTCCATCCCGTGTTCAGCACGCGGTTTGGCGGCCGAGGATCCCATGCGTCGTCTTGCGCAAGTCATCACAATAGCCGGGACGGTGTTTGTCGGAGGTCCGATCGCCTCGGAGGCTCTCCCGGCAAACGCGGCACCGTGTCAGGCAACCGCCGATACATGGCGGCTTGCCGAATCAGCAGATCAGCCGACAGCGGCAGTACCGCAAGGTCCGTCCACGGGCACTGGACAACAAGCCCCGTCCATCATTGGGGATGGCACGCCCGCGACCGTGATCGACGACCGCGAGGTTGAGGGCATCCTCGGCAAGAGCGTCCGGTCAACCGCCGGCGAGGACATGGGCAAGATTATCGACGTGATCGTCAAACGCGACGGCCAGGTCCGCGCCGCGGTCATCGACTTTGGGGGATTTCTCGGCGTCGGCAGCCGCAAGATCGCGGTTGACTGGAGCGCCCTAAGCTTTCCGCCAAGCGGCGCGGTCGACCATGTTGTCCTGAACCTCACGCGTGATCAGGTCAGGCTGGCGCCCGAGTACCGGCCAGGCGAACCCGTCGTCGTGCTTGGATCGGCCAGCCCCGATCAATTCAAACCAGAAAATCCATCACAGCCGGAAAACACCGCCCCGGAGAAGTGACGTTGCCCTCCGCTCGGCCGCTGCGCAAGTATGGTCGATGGGGACGGCCTGATCTCGAACCCGAAGAAAAAGAGCACCCTCAAAGCACGCAACGGGATGTTCCTCCTGCGCCAGGCGGCGAAGCCCCACGGCCTTCACGCCGGAGCCTGTACGGTCTCGACTGGTTCGTCTTTTTCCTCGCCGACGCACAGATGGGGTTTGGCCCACTGGTCGCGGTCTATTTGACTGCGCAGAAATGGACGCAAGGCGACATCGGGTTAATTTTGACTGCAGGAAGCCTGGTCGCCCTCGTCGGTCAGATACCCGGTGGCGCTCTGGTCGACGCTGCCCGCTCAGAGCGCGTCCTCTCTGCCTTCGCCGTCGTGGCAATCGCTGTGAGTGCGGTCGCCATCGGTTTCTGGCCGTTCTTTGCCGCCGTGATGGCAGCCAAAGTCCTGCACTCAGCGGCAAGCTGTGTGCTCGGGCCGGCGATCGCGGCGATCAGCCTCGGCCTCGTCGGCCATGCCGCCATGGCGGAGAGGCTTGGACGCAACGCGCGGTTCGCTTCCATCGGGGCCGCTCTTGCTGCGGCGGGAATGGGTGCGGCTGGCTACCTGATCTCGAACCAAGCGGTCTTCTTCGTCACTGCCGCTCTTTGCGCCCCGACGCTTGTCTCGCTGTGGGTCATTGGTCCGGGACAAATCGATCCGGAAAGGGCTCATGGCGGCAAGGCTGAGCCTCATCCCGGCGACCCCACCGCCACCCTCCGCGGCCTCGTGCGCAACCGTCCGCTGATGATCTTCGCTGGCTGCGTGGCGCTGTTTCACCTGGCCAACGCAGCGATGCTGCCGCTCACCGCAAGCGTGATCACCATGCGATCGAGCGAATGGGCAGCGGCCTTGGTGGGCGCTTGCATCCTTGCCCCCCAGCTGATCGTGGCGGCCTTTGCCCCCTGGGTCGGACGCCGAGCAGTGATCCGGGGGCGCCTGCCGCTCCTTTTACTCGGCTTCGGCGTGCTTCCAATTCGCGGTGTCCTGCTTGCCTTCGTACAAAGCCCTGAAATGCTGGTGGCGGTGCAGTTGCTCGACGGCATCTCGGCTGCCGTGCTTGGTGTGCTAGTCCCGCTCACCATCGCCGATGTGACGCGCGGAACCGGTCATTTCAACCTCGCCCAAGGCGTGATCGGAACTGCGGTCGGCATCGGCGCGTCGCTTAGCACGACGCTCGCCGGCTACACGTGGGATTATTTCGGCGTGGTGCCGGCATTTCTCTTTCTCGCAATCATTGCCGCTGGGGGATTTATCATCGTGCTGGCCTTCATGCCCGAGACCGGCGGATTGCCGTCGGCAATGGGCAACGAATCAGGCCGCGGAGCGTTCTTTCCAAGATCTTCCAGCGCACATCGCCGAGGTTCAGACCGCTCCGCCGGTCGAGGTTTGAACCGGCGCCGGTAACACCATAAATGCTGTGCGATAGAACAATATGGCCCTAACTGCCGACACGCTGCTGCTCTTCGGCGCTACCGGCGACCTCTCGCAGCGCATGCTGCTGCCGTCGCTCTTTGCTCTGCACGCCGACCGGCTGTTGCCGCCCGATCTTGCGATCCTCGGCACTGCTAGGAGCGACATCAGTAACGAAGGCTTCCGCAACCTGGCCGATTCGGCGCTCGCCAAACATCTGCCGGCCGACCGCCATCGGGCGGGATCGAGCGCGGATTTCCTGAGGCGTCTTCGCTATGTAACGCTGGATGCGTCGCATCCTGAGAGTTTCAGCCGGCGGTCGAAGACGCTCGGCAATGGCGGAACAGAGAGACTAGCGATCCTGCTATCGACGGCGCCCTCGCTGTTCCAGCAGACCATCGACGGGCTGCAATCGGTTGGGTTGACCGGCGAAAAGGCGCGGATCGCCTTGGAGAAGCCTCTCGGTCACGATCTCCCCTCGTTCCGCACCATCAACGACGCCGTGTCCTCCGCCTTCCCCGAGGAGCGAACCTTCCGCATCGATCACTACCTCGGCAAGGAGACGGTGCAAAACCTGCTCGCGCTCAGATTCGGCAACAGGCTGTTCGAGCCGTTATGGAATGCGAGCGGGATCGAACACATCCAGATCATGGTATCCGAGACGGTGGGGCTCGAAGGCCGCGGTGGGTTCTATGACAATGCTGGCGCCTTGCGCGATATGGTGCAGAACCACATGCTGCAACTTCTGGCGTTGGTGGCGATGGAGCCGCCCGCCCATTTCAATGCCACGGAGGTGCGCGACGAGAAGGTGAAGGTGCTGAGGTCTCTTCGGCCGATCGACCAGACTACGGCAGCGACCCACACCGTCATTGGTCAATATGGCGCCGGCGTCGTACGCGGCGCCTGGGTCCCGAGCTACGTCGATGAGCTCGGCGGCCCGTCGGGCACTGAGACCTTTGTCGCCTTGAAGGCTCACGTCGACAATTGGCGGTGGAGGGGCGTGCCTTTCTATCTTAGGACCGGCAAAAGGCTGGCGAACCGGCAGTCGCAGATTTTCATTCAGTTGCGGGCGGTACCCCATTCGATTTTCGAGAATAGGGGCGGCTTCGCGGAGCCGAACAAGCTCATCATTCGCTTGCAGCCCGAGGAAAATATCCGCCTATTGGTGATGGCCAAGGAGCCGGGGCTCGACCGCGACGGCATCCGGCTGTGCGAAGTCCCACTCGACCTATCGCTGACCAGTGCCTTCGCCGGTGTGCGCCGCCGGATCGCCTACGAGCGGTTGCTTCTCGATTTCATCGAAGGAGACCCAACCCTGTTCGTGCGACGCGATGAGGTGGAGGCGCAATGGGAATGGATCGACGGGATTCGTGACGGCTGGGCCGCGCACCAGATGCGGCCGCAAATCTATGCGGCGGGGACCTGGGGTCCGTCCGATGCAGTCGCATTGACGGCGCGCGATGGAGTGAGCTGGCATGACTGAGGCCGAGTGGCGTGCTTACGATACGACTGCGGAGATGGCCGATGCCGTGGCGGACGAGATCGGACATCTGATCGAGAGCGCGCTCGAGGCCCGCGATGAAGCCTTTATCGCACTGCCGGGCGGTAAGACGCCAATCCCGATTTTCGAGCGGCTAGCGGCAAAGAAGATCGACTGGAACCGCGTTACCATCATTCCAACTGACGATCGTGTGGTTCCGATCACAGACCCTTTGAGCAATGCCGCGACGATCGCTCATCACTTCTTGCCAAAGGGCGCCCGCGTGCTGCCGATCGTAGCCAAGGAGACCGCCGACTACCACACGGCAGGAGAGGCTGCGAATGCGCAGCTCGCCGACCTGAAGTGGCCGCCGGATCTTGTGTGGCTTGGCGTCGGCGCCGACGGGCACACCGCCTCAATTTTCCAGGGCCCCGATTTCGAGGAGGCGATTGAAGGACCCAGGAGACGCAGGGCAATCGGAGTGATGCCAGACCCCCTGCCCCAGGAGGCGCCGGTCCCGCGCGTAACCTTGAGCCGCGCGGCGATCCTGTCGGCGCGCATGGTCATGCTTACATTAACTGGGTCTGAGAAGCGCGCCGTGGTGGAGCGCGCCTTGAAAGAAGGGCTGTCATCGGAGACCCCGATCGGACGGGTGCTGGCCGACGCGAGGGGCCCGGTAGAGATTCACTGGAGCGCGACATGACCCTCCATCCTGCCGTTGAGGCAGTCACGCAACGGATCGTCGAGAGGTCCCGTCCCACCCGCAGCGCATATCTCGACTTTATCGCGCGCGAGCGCGAGGGGGGCGTCGACCGACCTCTGCTATCCTGCGGAAACTTCGCCCACGGCTTTGCCGCAGCGGGCGAAGACAAGCGTGCCATCCGCGACGGCAAGGGCATCAACATCGGCATCGTCACCGCCTATAACGACATGCTATCGGCGCATCAGCCCTATGGACGGTACCCTGACCAGATCAAGCTGTTTGCCCGCGAGGCGGGCGCCACGGCTCAAGTCGCTGGAGGGACTCCGGCGATGTGCGACGGCATCACCCAAGGCCAGTGCGGCATGGAATTGTCGCTGTTCAGCCGCGACACCATCGCGCTCTCGACGGCAATTGCGCTCAGCCACGGCATGTTTGAGGCCGCCGCACTGCTCGGCATCTGCGACAAGATCGTGCCAGGCCTCTTAATCGGCGCGCTCAGGTTCGGGCACCTGCCGGCGATCCTGGTCCCCGCCGGGCCGATGCCTTCTGGCCTTGCCAACAAGGAGAAGCAGCGGGTGCGGCAGCTTTATGCCGAAGGCAAGGCAGGCAAGGCCGAGCTCCTCGAGGCAGAGGCAGCCTCCTATCACGGCGCCGGCACCTGCACCTTCTACGGCACCGCCAACTCGAATCAGATGATGATGGAGGTGATGGGACTGCATGTCCCAGGCGCCGCCTTCATCAATCCTGGCACCAAGCTTCGTCAGGAGCTGACCCGCGCGGCGATCCATCGCCTGGCCGGCCTCGGCTGGAACGGCAACGACTACCGCCCGCTCGGGCGCGTCGTCGATGAGAAGGCGATCGTCAACGCCGCAGTCGGTCTGCTCGCCACCGGCGGCTCGACCAACCACGCGATCCATCTGCCAGCCATCGCACGCGCGGCGGGTATCATCATCGATTGGGAAGACATCGACCGGCTTTCGGCAGTCGTGCCGCTGATCGCGCGGATCTATCCCAATGGCTCCGCCGACGTGAACGAGTTCCATGCGGCCGGCGGCATGGCCTTCACCATCGCCACGCTGTTGGGGGCCGGTCTGCTCCACCGCGATGTTAGGACAGTCGGTGGCGAGGACCTCGGCGACTATGCCCGTGCGCCCAAGCTCGATGGCGAGACGCTCCTTTGGGAGAACACACCATCCGCCTCCCTCGATGAGACGATCCTGCGGCCGGCTTCCAATCCGTTCAGACCGGATGGCGGCATGCGCCTCGTCGAGGGCAATCTCGGACGGGCAACATTCAAGACGAGTGCGGTCGATCCATCCCGCTGGACCATCGAAGCGCCCGCCAAGATCTTCTCGGACCAGGATGATGTGGTGAAGGCCTTCAAGGCCGGGGAGCTAGACCAGGACGCCGTCGTGGTGGTGCGCTTCCAGGGGCCACGCGCAAACGGCATGCCGGAGCTGCATAAGCTCACGCCGTCGCTCGGCGTACTGCAAGACAAAGGGTTCAAGGTGGCGCTCGTCACCGACGGACGCATGTCAGGCGCCTCCGGCAAGGTGCCCGCAGCAATTCATGTCAGCCCCGAGGCGCTTGCCGGCGGGCCGATCGCCAAGCTCCGCGACGGCGACATCGTTCGCCTATGCGCCGACCGTGGCGAGCTTACGGCTTTGGTTGACGAGAGCGAATGGGAGAGCCGCGAGGACGCGCCAGCCCCGCCGCCACGGTTTGGCACCGGGCGCGAGCTGTTCGCTATGATGCGGTATGGCGTCGACAGCGCCGAGCGAGGCGCCTCGGCGATGCTTAAAGCAGCCGGATTGTGATGGAGCTGGTCGCTGCCGATATCGGCGGAAGCCATGCGAGGTTCGCTCTTGCCGATGTCGAACACGGACAGGTCAAGAGCCTCGGCGAGGCGGTCACTCTCAAGACCGAGGACCATGCAAGCCTGCAAACCGCATGGGAGACCTTCGGCGAGCAACTCGGACGTACTTTGCCACGCGCCGCAGCGATAGCCGTCGCCTGCCCCGTCGCTGGCGAAATGCTGAAGCTCACCAATAACCCCTGGGTCATCAGGCCGGCGATGATCGCCCAGGGGCTTGGAGTCGACCAGATTACCCTGATCAATGATTTTGGCGCGGTGGGCCATGCCGTGGTTCAGATCGGGCGCGAGCATCTTCACCATCTCTGCGGTCCCGACACGCCTCTCCCGGAGGAGGGCGTGATCAGCATCGTTGGACCTGGGAGCGGGCTCGGTGTCGCACATGTGTTGCGCCGTGATAGACGTGATTATGTCATCGAATGCGAAGGCGGCCACGTCGACTACGCCCCGGTTGATGGCATCGAGGACGTCATCCTTGCGCGCTTGCGCGAGCGTTACGGCCGCGTGTCGGTCGAGCGGGTGGTCTCGGGCCCAGGGCTTGCCCATATTTATGAGTCGCTTGCCGCCATCGAGGATCGCCAGGTGCAAATAGGCGATGACAAAGCGATTTGGACTGCCGCGCTATCGGGCAGCGATGGCTTGGCGGTCGCGGCGCTCGAGCGTTTCTGCCTGATCCTCGGCAGCGTCGCCGGCAACATCGCGCTGGCACATGGGGCAAACGCCGTTGTCATTGCCGGTGGGCTTGGCGCGCGCATTGCCGAGCTGTTGCCCCGCTCGGGCTTTAGCAGCCGATTCACCGCCAAGGGCAGGTTCGAAAAGATGATGTCGGCGATCCCGGTGAAGATCATCGTCCATCCTCAGCCGGGCCTGTTCGGTGCTGCGGTCGCCTTTGCTGCGGAGCACGGCCAATGAGCAGGACTCACGCCATCGACAGAATCATGGACCTGGCGCCGGTCATTCCGGTGCTCGTGATCAGGGATGCAGCCTATGCGAGGCCAATCGCCGAGGCGCTAGTAGCCGGGGGCTTGCGCGCGCTCGAAGTCACGCTGCGCACGCCCGTTGCGATCGAGGTCATAAGAGAGATGGCCAAGGTGGATGGCGCGGTAGTTGGCGCCGGCACTGTTGTGAACGAGCGCGACCTTGAGACGAGTGTAAAGGCTGGTGCGCAATTCATCGTCGCGCCGGGCCTCACTGAGCCGCTCGGAAAGACGGCCATTGCATCCGAAATTCCGTTCCTGCCAGGTATCGCCACTGCGGCTGATATCATGCGGGGGCTCGATATAGGCCTCAGCCGCTTCAAGTTCTTTCCCGCCACGGCCGCCGGCGGCATCCCGGCGCTAAAGGCGCTCGCGGCGCCCTTCCATCACTGCCGCTTCTGCCCGACCGGAGGCATTACCCAGGCGACCGCAGCCGAGTGGCTCGCGCTCGATCAAGTGGCTTGCGTGGGTGGAAGCTGGCTCGTCCAGCCAGGACGGCCGGACGCTGAGGTCATCACAGCCAACGCCCGCAGCGCCGCCAGACTTAGGGTGCTGGAGCCTGCTACGCGCCTTCAGTCCCACGCCTGACGGCCGGCCGGCCAACTTCTTCTCGCTCAAAGGAACTTTGCCCTGCCAGGCTGGTTGATCGCCGACCTACCAGCCAAAGAGGAGAAGGAAGTGTTTGCGAAAATTGGTGCGCTGCTCGGCGTGGTCGTCGTTGCCGCCTTTTGCACCGAACCCGCCGGCGCATCGCTGAAGCGGGTCATCATCGTCGACAGACTCGACACGGGCGCCCCCGGCCTGGTCGACGTCGAGCAAGGCAATCCCACTGAGCGGGAGGCCAAGGAGCGACAGGCGCCAGATTCAATGGCGGCGCCCAACGAAACTTCGTCCGCGGCCGAGTAGTCTTATGGGCAATTCTAAGCTTGCTCAATAGCGAGCGCCGGGACGGTGTCCGGCTGATCGGGTATTGTAAGGGAGTCATTGTTCCCTCCTCGCCGTCAGCCAATCCTCTAAGCATGAACGATGCACAAGCCAGAGGCGATCGGCCCACGCGTCCAAACGGCAGGGATGGGCACCCGCCTTCGGCTTTCTGGCTCGGCAGGATACGTCGTGACCTCGAGCCCCGCCGCGGAATGTTATTTCTCATCAATATCGGGCTTCCGATCCTCATCGGCATGGCGCGGGGCGAGACCCGCGGAGCTTTGATCGGCTGCATTACCGGCTTGCTCCTCTCCCTCGCCGATAATGAGGGATCATTGGCAAGCCGGGTTCGCCTGACGCTGATCGTCGCCGGCGGAATCGCCATCGGCGCTCTTCTCGGCATCTGGCTCAAATCATTCGAAGCGATCTTCTGGATCGCCTTTTTTCTTGCCGTGTTCGCTGCCGGTTTTCTGAACCAGGTCGGCAAGGGCCCGCATTTTTCGCTGCGCTTCGGCGCCATCTCGCTAGCGGTCGTCGCCAGTTTCCCCGCTATGTCTACCTTGGACTATGTCTATTGGGGAATGGCGGTGCTTATCAGCCTCGCGTCGCGAATCGCCGATCATCTTATCAACGGACCGCTGCACTGTGCCGGGCCTTGGCTCGGAGCAGGCTCATTCGACCGAAGGGGCTGGCTCCGCTTTGCGTTAGCCTATGCGCTCGCAGCAACCATCGGTCTTTGGATCGGGATCGAATCCGCAAGCACTCGAGCCGTGTGGATTTCGGCCATTACCCTTGTGCTGATGGTGCCTGACGTGCGGGTCACTTATAGCCGGGTCTTTGGCGGCATGATCGGCACGGCCTTTGCCGTCCTAGTGGTTTGGCTCGTGACCAGCATCGGGCAATCCACCCTCCTCCTATGCGCAACAATTTTCCTGGCGGCGTTCCTGCTTCCCTCTCAGGTCACCCGCTTCTGGATCTTCAGCGGGGTGGTCGCCGTGGTCGTTCTGCTCGCTTGGGACCTCGCGAGTACAGACCCGACGCTTGAGCCCAGCCTTCTTTGGGAACGGCTTGAGGATATGGCAGTCGGCGCAACGCTAGTGTTGGTGTTTACCGCCCTGGTCTTCCCTGCCGAGACGAGGACCTTGCTGGGGGCAGCGGTACGGAAAGACCAGTAACTGCGTTCATAATGCCGAAGCGACCAGGCGCTGGAATGCCGCTGTCCCTTTGAGAGCAAGGTGTCCCATCTGACAGCAGCGACCTGCCGCCTGTGCCCATGTCCGGAGATCAGCACAATGCAAGAACGCAAACCCACCAACGTCCCCGATCTCTTCACCCCTGTAGAGGTCGGGCTGCTCGCCCTCAACAATCGTATCGCCATGGCGCCATTGACCCGCAGTCGCGCCGGCCCCGGTAACGTGCCAACCCAACTCACCGCGCTCTATTACGCCCAGCGCGCCAGTGCTGGAGTCATTATTTCTGAGGCTACCCAGGTCTCACCAGACGGCCAGGGCTATATCTCGACGCCGGGGATTCACAGCAAAGAACAGATCGAAGGCTGGAAATGCGTGACCAAGGCCGTGCATATCGCCGGTGGCCGCATCGTGCTCCAGCTTTGGCATGTCGGCCGCATCTCTCATCCCTCATTCCAGCCAGAGGGCGCGGCACCCATCGCACCCTCTGCGATCAAGCCCAACGGACAAGCGTATACGGCGGAAGGCTTCCAGCCCATTCCGACCCCGCGGGCACTTGAGACCTCCGAGATTCCCGGAATCGTCGAACGCTACGTGCAAGCTGCTCGAAATGCCCTGGCCGCCAGTTTCGACGGCGTCGAAATTCACGCGGCCAACGGGTATCTGATCGATCAATTCCTGCGCGACCAAACCAACAAGCGGACTGATCGCTACGGGGGCAGCATCGAGAACCGCACTCGCTTCTTGCTTGAGGTCGTCGATGCGGTGAGCGCGGCTATCGGCGCCGAGCGCACAGGCGTGCGAATCTCGCCACAGAACGGTCAGAACGATATCTCTGACAGTGATCCGCAAGCCTTGTTCAACTACGTCGCCGAACAGCTCTCGAGGAAAGACCTCGCCTATCTGCACATCATCGAGGGCGACACCGGAGGCGTTCCGGTTCCGCCTTTCGACTACACGAAGCTCAAGACCCTGTTCGGCGGAATGGTCATCGCCAATAACGGCTTCGGCAAGGTGCGTGCAAACGAGGCGCTGGCGGAAGGACGAGCCGATCTCATTGCCTTCGGCAAACCCTTCATTGCCAATCCAGACCTAGTCATTCGGCTGTTTCTCGACGCTCCGCTGATGCCGGCCAACCGAGAAACCTTCTATGGAGGAACTGAGCAGGGTTACACGGACTATCCGATCCTGCGCGTGGTTGAGCCGCACGCCTGCTACGAGCATCACCTTGAAGCTGCTTGGGGTTGATGCTGCCGAATTCGGCTAGCTGCTGCCCTCGGAAGCTTCGGCGGCAAGTTTTTCGAGGCGGCCAGCGAGTTGATTGAGCTGCCAATTGCGCGCAAGCTCTGCTGCCTTGCGCCAGGTCGGCTTCTGGTTCCGGAGACTTGGCAGCGGCGCCCGACGATTCATGGTGGCTATTGACCGGAATAGCCGCAAGCTCTCTGCCATGGCGGGGAAGCGGCCGGCGGCAAGCGCCGCCTCCAGGGTTCCGTATCGCCGCAATAGCGTTGCAGCCCCAGTCGTGCCAACACCCGGCGCTCCTGGAAGCCCATCGGAGGGATCGCCACGCAAAGCAATGAAATCCGGAACTTGCTCCGGGTCGACGCCGTATCGCTCACGGACTTCGGCGGGACCGACGCGCGCCAACTCGCCGGCACGGACTGGATAGAGGATAGTCGTGCGGCCAGAGGCGAGTTGAAATGTATCGCGGTCGCCGCTGGCGATGAGCACGGTTCCTCCACGCTTCTCTTCTTTTGCCGCCGCCGAGGCGAGGAAATCGTCGGCCTCGAAACCCGGCGCCTTGGCATTCTGAAATCCGCATGCAGCGACAAACTCCGGCAGCACTTCGAGCTGCTCGACTAGTGCGTCGTCGAACTCGCGGCCGCCTTGGTAGGCTGGAAATGCCTCATGCCGGTAGGTGGGAGCTTCCAGCGTATCCCACCCGACAAGCACGGCGCGCGGCTGCTCCTCGCGATAGAGACGCAGCAGCATGTTGGCGAAGCCGAGGATTGCGCCGGCGGGTTTATCCCCATGGCGCATGATGGCCTTGGGAAGGGCGTGATAGGAGCGATGCGCGAATGAATCGCCGTCGATGACGAGAAGCGGCCCACGGGGCGTCAATCCTCGCGCACTTTGCTTCGGCTCCGGTCGCACCTTCTTCTTTGACCGTTGAGCCGGCTTCCGGCGCGTGGACTGGGTATCGCTAAGCGTGATCCATACTGGCGCGTGATCGCTTGCGTTCTCGATCCCGCGCACATCGCGGTCGACTCCGGCATCGACGAGCCGCCGCCCCGCCTTCGCATTCAGCAGCAAGTGGTCGATGCGAAGGCCCGCATCGCGCTCCCACCGGTTTCGCCGGTAATCCCAGAACGTGTACATCGGCGTGTCGGGGTGCAGCTTGCGGATCGCATCGATCCAGCCCTGATGGAGAAGCTGCCGAAACAACGTCCGCGGCTCCGACTGCACCAGCGCGTTCTTGGCGTACGACTTGGTCGGGTAGATATCGGCGTCGGTCGGCACGACGTTGAAATCCCCCGCAAGCACGACCGGCGCGTCGAGAGCGTAGAGCTCGGCTGCCTGCGCCACGAGACGCTTCATCCAGGCGAGTTTGTATTTGAATTTCGGCCCCGGCTGCGGGTTACCGTTCGGCGCATAGAGCGTGGCAACCAGCACGCCGTCAACGGCGGCCTCGATATAGCGGCTCTGCTTGTCGCCAGGATCGCCGGGCAGCGCGGTACGGGTCACCACCGGCTCGCCTCCGCGAGCGAGAATCGCGACGCCATTCCACCCGCTTTCCCCTCGCCAGATGGCGCCATATCCCGCCTTCTTGAGGGTGGCGATGGGAAATTCTGAATCCGTTGCCTTCAGCTCCTGAAGACAGGCTACGTCAG
>DASSLP010000068.1:0-45240 GCA_035689365.1 Methyloceanibacter sp. | reverse complement strand
GCCAGCAGATGAAGGATCTTGGCCTCTCACTCGCACCGGCGGCAAAGTTTCCGGGCGCCGGCGACGAGGGCGTCGTGATCACCGAGGTCGACCCGCAGAGCGATGCCGCCGACAAGGGGCTGAAGGCCGGTGACGTCATTCTTCAGGTTGCCGGTGTCGCAGTCTCGGACCCGTCAGATGTCGCTGCTGGCGTCAAGAAGGCGATGGATGGTGCCAAGACCGACAAAGACAAGGACACCGTCAAGGTCCTGATGCAGGTTAAGTCCGGCGATCAGACGCGCTTCGTGGCGCTTTCCCTGAAGAAGGCTTAGTCGGCCTTCTACGCCGGAGGGCGGCGCGGTTTCCCCCCGCCGCGCCGCCCGCCTCCCTTTCGAGGGCATGTCCAGCGTCCTCATCTGTGGCGTCTAAGGCAACCGCCCGGAGATTTCCCGAACATGCGCGTGCTGGTCATCGAGGACGATCAGGAGACCGCGAACTTCCTGAAGCGGGCGCTTAAAGAATCGGGCCATATCGCCGAATATGCTGGCGACGGTCAGACCGGCCTCGACCTTGCAAAAGCCAACGCCTACGACGTGCTCATCGTCGACCGCATGCTGCCGAAATGCGATGGCCTTGCGGTCATCCAGGCCCTTCGCGCCGAGGAGATCAGAACGCCGGCCCTGATTCTGAGCGCGCTCGGTGAGGTCGATGACCGGGTCAAAGGACTGCGCGCCGGCGGTGATGACTATCTCACCAAACCCTACGCCTTCAGCGAGCTGCTCGCCCGCATCGAGGCTTTGGCGCGGCGCACCTCTCCAGAGGAGGGCAGCACGCGCCTTGCCGTGGGCGACCTCGTGCTCGATCGCCTGTCGCACAAGGTGACGCGCGCGGGTGAAGCGATTATGTTGCAGCCGCGCGAGTTTCGCCTGCTCGAATATTTGATGAAGCACGCGGGCCAGGTGGTGACGCGCACCATGTTACTCGAAAACGTATGGGATTATCATTTCGACCCGCAGACGAATGTCATCGACGTCCACATTTCCCGCCTCAGGTCCAAGATCGACAAGAATTTCGGCAACCCCCTCCTGCACACGGTCCGAGGCGCCGGCTACACCATCCGTGACAGCGCTCACTAAGCTCTACCGGACCACCACCTTTCGCCTTTCGCTGACCTATCTTGCGCTGTTCAGTGCTGCCGCGATCGTCGCCATCGCCTATATCTACTGGAACACGACGGTGCTGCTGTCGCGGCAGCTCAACCAGACCATCGACGCCGAGCTGAGAGGCTTAGCCGAGCAGTATCGAGCTGGCGGGCTCGAGCAGCTCGTACGGACCGTGGCCGAGCGTAGCGGAACGCCCGGCAACAGCCTCTATCTCGTGGCCGACAGCGAAGGCCGCAGGCTCGCCGGCAATCTCAGCGCCGTGTCGCCTCAGCTGTGGGACAGCTTGGGACCCGTCGAGTTTGTTTATCAGCGACCAGCGACCGGCGGTGTCGAGAAGAGGCTCGCCTTTGCCAATGTGTTCCGCCTGCCGAGCGGCTACCGCCTGATCGTCGGCCGCGACATCGAGGACCGCCGCGAGCTTGCCCGCATGGTGCGCTCCGCCATGCTCTGGGGGCTTGGCGTGATGGCTTTGTTCGGCATCGGCGGCGGCTATTGGGTTAGCCGCAAGCTGCTCACGCGCATCGATGCGCTCGCCGCCACGACCCGCACCATCATGGATGGCGACCTCGCCGGCAGGCTGCCCGTTACTGGCTCTGGCGATGAACTCGACCGCCTGTCCGAAAGCCTCAACCTGATGCTCGCACGCATCGAACAGCTCATGGCAGGCTTGCGAGAGGTCTCCGACAACATCGCGCATGATCTCAAGACGCCGCTCAACCGCCTGCGCAATCGCGTCGAGCAGGCCTTGCGCGAGCCCCATGGCGAGGTGGCCTATCGCGAGGCTCTGGAGCGGACCATCGAGGAGGCCGACGAGCTGATCAAGACCTTCAATGCGCTTCTTTCCATTGCTCGCTTGGAAGCTGGCGCCGGCGGCGAGAACCGAGAGAAGCTCGACGTATCGGCGCTTCTGCGCGACGTTGCCGAGCTGTACGAGCCAGTCGCAGAGGAGCGCGGCATTGAGCTCAGGGCCGAGACCGACGCACCCATCTTCGTTCGCGCCGATCGCCAGCTGCTCGGCCAGGCCATCGCCAATCTCATCGACAACGCCCTCAAATATGGGGCACCCGAGCCGTCGAACGGCAATGGCTCCAGGCCCGAAGTCGAAGTCAGCGCGCTCATGAAGGGGTCTACCGCAGAGATCGTGGTAACTGACCGGGGGCCTGGCGTGCCCTTTGCAGACCGCGAGCGAGTGCTCGATCGCTTCGTCAGACTTGAGGCAAGCCGCTCCGAGCCCGGCAGCGGACTGGGCTTGAGCCTTGTGGCAGCCGTCGCGAGGCTGCATGGTGGTACCCTCAGGCTCGAGGACAATGAGCCGGGGCTTCGGGTCGTTCTCGCCTTGCCAGTCGAGAGTGAGTCAGTTGTCAATGGAGCGGCCGCGCAGGTGCTCACGGGAGCAGAGATCAGGCCAGCGTGACGGCGTTCTTCGAGCGCATCACCGAGACGCCGCTCGCCTTCGACGCAGCGCGAGGGGCCGACGCGCTCGACGCTGTCACGAAATCGTTCGCGGCTGCTCCCGAACTTGCCCTGGCTGCTAAGCTCCTCGGCGACCCTCCCGACGTCCGGCAGTTCCTCGAAGCGGCCTTCTCTGGTTCGCCCTATCTCGCCTCTCTCGCTCTGCGCGATCCCGCCATCCTTGCCGAATGCCTTCTGCGCGATCCTGACGTTCATTTGACGGGGGCACGAACGGCCCTCACAATAAGCATCGCCGGCGCGGCCACTGCCAAAGAGGTCACGGCTCTGCTGCGCCGCTTCAAGCAGCGGGTGGCGCTCTTGACCGGTCTTGCCGACCTTGGCGGCGTCTGGCCAACGGCGAGAGTGCTTCAGGCCACGAGCGAGGCGGCAGACGCCGTGCTCGAGCAGGCGACTGCATTCCTGTTCCGCAAGGCGCGTGAGGCGGGGCAAGTAACGTCGCCCTCCGACGCTTCATCTCCAGCGCCCGGCTATTTCGTCATTGCCATGGGTAAGCTCGGCGCGCACGAGCTCAATTATTCGAGCGATATCGACATCATCGTCTTTTACGACGCCGAGCGCGCTGGGCTTAAGCCCGATATCGAGCCGTCTACTTTCTTCGTGAAATTGACGCGCGAGCTGGTGCGGCTTCTCCAGGAGCATACCCCTGACGGCTACGTGTTTCGCGCCGATCTTCGTTTGCGCCCTGATCCGGGGGCAACGCAGATCGCGCTCTCGGCCGATGCAGGCCTCACCTATTACGAGGGCTTCGGCCAGAGCTGGGAGCGGGCCGCGCTCATCAAGGCGCGAGTCGCTGCGGGCGACCGCGAAACGGGCGAGGAGTTCCTGCGCCAGCTCTCGCCGTTCATCTGGCGCAAATATCTCGACTACGCCGCCATCGCCGACATCCACGCGATGAAGCGCCGAGTGCACGAGTTCAAAGGCCATGGCGCCATCGCTGTCGAAGGCCACGACATCAAGCTCGGGCGGGGCGGCATCCGCGACATCGAGTTCTTCGCCCAGACCCAGCAGCTTATCGCCGGAGGCCGGCACCCTGAGCTTAGGACGCGCGGCACCGTCGAGACGCTCGAACGCCTAGCTATAGGCGGCTGGATCGCGCGTAAGGCCGCCCGCGAACTGACCGAGACCTATCTCTTTCTCCGCCGCATCGAGAACCGGCTGCAAATGGTTGGCGACCAGCAGACGCATGTCATCCCGGCCGACCGGCGGGAGTTCGACCGAGTCGCCCGGCTGTCGGGCTTTGCCGACACCAACGCCTTCGGTGACGCGCTCGTCGACGCCTTCAGGCGCGTCGAGACCCATTACGGCGCTTTGTTCGAGAAGCTGCCGGAGCCGGTCGGCTCGGCCCCGATCCTCGTGGTGGCGGATGAGGCGGACCCGGCGGCGCTTGCGAGCATGGGGAGGCTCGGCCTTCGCAACCCTAGCGGCGCGCTTGCCGCCATCCGCGCCTGGCAATCTGGTCGCTACGCCGCGACGCGGAGCGCGCGGGCCCGGGAGCGGCTCACCGAATTTCTTCCCTCATTGCTCGATGCGTTCGGCCGTACCGCCGAGCCTGATCTCGCGCTTGCCACCTTCGACCGGGTGATCGCCGAACTGCCTGCCGGCGTGCAGCTTTTCTCCCTGCTCGCCGCCAATCCAAGCCTGCTCAGGCTCGTTGCCGACATCATGGGAACGGCGCCGCGCCTTGCCCGCATCATCGCGCGGCGCCCGCGGCTCCTCGATGCCGTGCTCGACCCCGGTTTCTTCGGCACGGTGCCGACTCCAGCGCAACTCAAAGAGCTTGTGGCAAACGCGCTTGCCCAGGCCACCGACTACCAAGACGCGCTCGATAGGGCGCGCATCGTCGGCCGCGAGCAGGGCTTCCTCATCGGCGTTCGAGTAATCTCCGGCACGATCTCCGCGAACCAAGCTGGTGCGGCCTATGCAGGCCTCGCTGCAACTTTGATCGAAGCGTTGGCAAGCCGAGTCGAGGCAGAACTCGAGCGGCAGCACGGGCGCATGAAGGGAGGGCAGACTGCGGTGGTCGCGATGGGCAAGCTCGGCAGCCGCGAGATGACTGCAGGCTCGGACCTCGATCTCATCATAGTCTACGACTATGAGGGCGAGGACGCTCAGTCAGACGGACCGAAGAGTTTGCCTGGCCCGCTCTATTACGCGCGCTTCACCCAGCGCCTGATCGCTGCCCTTTCCGCCGAGACGGCCGAAGGCTCGCTTTACCAAGTCGACATGCGGCTCAGACCTTCGGGCAGTCAGGGGCCGGTCGCGACCAAGCTTTCGAGCTTCATCGAGTATCAGAAGGCGTCGGCCTGGACTTGGGAGCATCTTGCGCTGACCCGCGCGCGCGTGATCACCGGCGCTGCTTCTCTGCGGACGACGATCAACGCCACGCTCAAAGAGGTACTGTCCCGTCCGCGCGACCGCGCGGCAGTTGCCGCCGATGTCAGGGCCATGCGCGCCCGCATCGCCGAGGAGAAGGGGACCTCCGACATTTGGGACCTGAAGCAAGTGCGCGGCGGGTTGATCGACCTCGAATTCATCGCCCAGTTCTTGCAGATCGTGAGCGCAAGCGCGTATCCCGAGGTGCTCGACCAGAATACCGAGGCCGCCCTCACCAAACTTTCGGCCACGGGGGCGCTGGCTGCGGGCGATGCGGACATCCTCATCCCCGCCGCGCGCCTCTACCACACGCTGACCCAGGTGCTCCGGCTCTGTCTCGATAAGCCGTTCGTGTCGGAAGAGGCGCCGCGCGCGCTCAAGGACCTGCTCGCCCGGGCCTCAGACATGCCCAACTTCTCCACGCTCGAAGTGACGCTGAAGGAGACTCTTGCCGCCGTGCGCGAAGCTTTCGAGCGCATCGTCGCTTGACGCAAATTCAGCTCAGCGCCATTGCGTGCCAGCGTCCTTAGTGGAAAACCTGGCGGGCCGCTCGCTGGTTGCGGTCGGCTGCGCCCCGCCCGCGATACTAAGCCGTTCGATTGACTTTGAGAGTGGCGGTGCAGCGGAGCCCTGGGGCGCGGCCCAGCAGGTTTGCCGGAACTTCTCTGCGCTCATGGGCTTTGCGAACAAAGCGCCCTGCACTAAATCGAAGCCGAGATCGCGCACCGTCAAGAAGTCCGACCAAGTCTCGATACCGTCGGCGACGGTGCGCGAGCCATAGAAATTGGCGAGATCGAGGATCCTGCGGCAGATCGATTGCTTCAATCGATCTTCGGCGCATCCGGCGACGAATTTCGGGCCGACCTTGAACTCGACAAATGGAAAGTTGGATAGCTCGGTAAGCGAGAGCCATTCCGGGCCGGCGTCGTCGATCGCAATGGCGACCTTGCGGAGACGTAGCCGTCTCGCAGCCTCCATCGCCGTATCCAAATTGCGCATGAGTTCAGGTCCACTGACCTCGACGATCAGCCCTTCGAAGGCGGCATGGTTGGGCAGCTGCTTGCACAGGCAGTTAATCGACTCTCGGTCATTCAGGAAGGCGATCGGTAAGTTGATCGCAATCTCGACCTGGCCGCTCTGAGCGAAAAACCGATACCAGTCTTCAACAGCGAGCCTGACTACCGAGTCGGAGACGGTACCTGAGCGAGAGTCGTCGTTGGGCGCGAAATAAGCCGGGGGAACGATCCCCCAGGCTGGATGGCGCACGCGCAATAGCGCCTCGGCGCCGCGCATGACGAGAGCGCGCGCATCGATCTTAGGCTGGTACCAAAGCTCCAGCCAGCCTGCGCGCACAGCCTCCGCCATGTCCACGAGCGGGCCAGACGACTGCTCGGGCAGGAGCGTGGCGAGGCTCTCGCGCAAGCCTTCGTTGCTGAAGGGCATGAGGAGCGGCGGAAGCAAAGCGATGCCGAGCTTCTCGGCGCGCTCCTGCACAGTGCCGAACACCGCTGAGTCGCGCGGGGCAAACGGCAGCACCTTCCCGTCGAAGTCCTTATCGGCGAGCGCCTGGAGCATGTCGCAGGCCTCGCTCGCTCCGGCGGTCAGGCCAAGTACCACGAGGTCAGGCGCTCTCGCATCGAGCGCCGCGCTGAGCTCGGCGGCCTCGACGCATTCCTGGATCACGAAGCGGAATTCGCTCAGCGCCTCGCGGAGGAACCTACGAATGTGCTCCTTGCCGTCGGTGACGCATACAAGCGGCGTGGCCCGTCGAGTGGCTGGCTCGTGCAATGCTCCCCTCCCTTATTGGTGGTGCGGTCTTGTCCGCGAGGGAGAGTCCTAAATAGGGAAGGCCGGTCGCCGCAATACAGCAAGTCTGCCGTTGTTAATGGGAAGATAGTTGCTGAAAAGCACTGGGTAATAGGCTCAAATAATACGAAAATTGTATTCAGCCACCGGGCGACAGCGGCCTGTTCGGGAGGGCTCTATTTCTCCGGTATTTGCTGTAGCAGCAGAGATCAGGCAGAGGCGGCGAGCTTGGGCTGTTCCTCCGAGATCACCGGCCGCACCGGCAGCAGGCAGGTCACGGTGGTTCCGTGACCTTCGCGGCTCGTGATGCGCAAGCTTCCGCCGTGCAGCTCGATCAGCGCGCGGGAGATGGCGAGCCCGAGCCCGCTTCCCTGATGGCTCTTGGAGAACTGGTTCTCGACCTGCTCGAAGGGCCGGCCGAGCTTGGCGATGTCAGCTTCGGGGATGCCGATGCCGGTGTCCTTGATGGCGACCTTCACGTGGCTGCGGGTGCGCAACAGGTTCACATCGACGCTGCCGCCGTCGCGAGTGAATTTCACGGCATTGGACAGCAGATTGAGGAAGACCTGCTTCAGGGCACGGCGGTCGGCTTCCAGCGTCAGATGCAGAGGACCACTGCGGTCGAGCGAGATATTGCGCTCGGCTGCGGCCTGGCTCACCACCTTCATGCTGTCGGCAATGATGTCGGCCACATCAACGCCGTCAACATCGAGTGACATGCGGCCAGCCTCGATCTTCGACATGTCGAGAATGTCGTTGATCACCTCAAGCAGATAGGTGCCGCTCGCGTAAATGTCGCGCGCATATTCCTGATATTTCGGATGGCCTAGCGGACCGAACAGGGCTTTCTGCATCACCTCGGAGAAGCCGATCACAGCGTTCAGCGGCGTGCGCAGCTCGTGGCTGATATTGGCGAGGAACTCGGATTTGGCGCGATTGGCAGCCTCAGCCCGGTTCTTCTCGAGAGCATATTTCTCGGCGAGGTCGACCAGCTGCTGCTTCTGCTGCTCGAGCTCACGGCGCGAAAGTCTGAGCTCGGCCACGCTTGCTCTGAGCTGACCCTCGCTTTCGGCGAGCCGCTGCTGGCTCTCCTTGAGCACGGTAATGTCGGTGCCGACGCTGACATAGCCTCCGTCGCGCGTGCGGCGCTCGTTGATGTGCAGCCAGCGGCCGTCTTCGATCTGCGCCTCGTAGGTGCGGCTGTCGTCGTCGTTCGATCCGGCGACCGCCACGCGTTTGGAAACGATCGGCTCAGAGGCAGACGCGATCACCTCGTCATAGGAGCTGCCTGGCCGCACCATCTCATCAGGCAGGCCGTGAAATTGCTGATATTTGCTGTTGCACATGACCAGGCGATTTTCTCGATCCCATAGCACGAACGCCTCTGAGATCGTCTCGACCGCGTCGCGCAGCCGCGCATTGGCGTCGGCAGAGCCATGCGCCTGCTCGTGGTCGGCGATGACGGCGATGCCGGTGAGATGAGGCTCCTGCCCGCCGCCACGCGTGATGTTTCCGCGCAGCCGCAACCACACCCAATGTCCATCTGCATGGCGCAGCCTAAAGCTGCCATCGAACAGTGGGATGCCGTCACGCAGATGGCGGTCGACCTCGCCGCGGAGGTCATCCTCGGGGTGCAATGCCTGGGCGATGAGACGGAACGAAATAGCTTTGCCGGCAGGCTCAAGCCCCAGCATGCGATACATCGGGGCTGACCATTGCACATGGCCGCGCGCGAGATTCCACCGCCAGATACCGCAACCGGGAAGAGCCTCGGTGAGCTCCTTGCTTAAGGCATCGTCGTGTTCGCGCTTGGCAGCAGGTCTGCGATGCCGGAGGCCGCCGGCATACAAGGCGAGCACCAGCCCGGTGCAAAGGAGCAGCGTGATCTCGAGCCTGGTCGCGCTCCGCCAATCGACAAGCGCCTCGTCGACCGGCTGAACGAAAGCAAGCTGCGCGTCGGTCTTAGGCACGTCGCGGACGGTGACGATGGCGTCGGTGCCGTCCGCGAGCGCAATCTCAAGTACGCCGGCGTCAGCGCCAAAAATGGTCAGCGGCTGCTGCGGTCCGAGAGTTGTCAGCAGGTTTCCGGAGGCGCTGCCGTCGAGCGGCGCGCGAGCCTTTATATAGCCGTCGCCATCGGCAAGCAGCACCGTGCGCCCATCCGCCGTTGCGCCTTTCGGTAGGCTCGCAGCAAGCGCAGCCTGCCAGCTCGTATCGGGCTTCAGGGCCTTGTCCTGGAGATTCAACGCAGCGACATCGGCCAACAGTCCGAGTCGGTGGCGGGCCGAATCGAGCTCGGCGCGCCTGCCGTGGAGAATCTGAAAGATGAAGCCGACTAGGACGACGCCGACAAAGGCAGTGATGAGAATAGGGCTGAGGTGGCAGGGCAGTTCAGTTTTCGGAAGACGACCAACAAGCGCGAGGGGGTCCAGCCAAGATGGTCCCGCGATAGCGACTCCCTCACGCGCAGAACGCGCCAGCGCCATTCGGTCCCCCTTGTCTTCTCACGTCGAAGCGGAGAAGTGCCGCATCTCCGAATCGCTCGACCTAATGGAATCGATAACGATTCCGTCTGTCTAGGGGAAAACTGTGGAAAAGCGGTTAATGACCCGTTGACGAAAGGCCGACTCTACGTCGCCCCAAGGGTCTTTGTGACAATCTCGTAGCTGTCTGCGGAGAGCTGCCGGGCCGCAAGTTCCTCAAGAACACCCTTGGCGCGGGCCTGCCGGACAGGTTCGAGGATTCGCCAGCTTTCGAAGGCGCCAAGGAGCCGGGCAGCCATATGTGGGTTGAAGGCATCGATCTTGAGCGCCTGGCTTGCCAGTAGGTCATAGCCGGCGCCGTCGGGGCGGCTGAAGCCGGTCGGGTTGGCATGGACGAAGCTGCCGATCAGGGCCCGCACGCGGTTCGGATTCTTGAGTGAGAATTTCGGGTGGGAGAGAAGCGTGCGCACTGTTTCGACCGAGTCAACCCGGGCCGCGCGAGCCTGCACTGCGAACCATTTGTCGAGAACGAGCGGCTCGTCCTGCCAACGCGCATAGAAATGGTCTAGCGCCTCGTCGTGAGGCTTCCCCTCTAGATGCGACAGGATGGAGAGCGCTGCGATGGCGTCAGTCATATTGGAGGCGTCCCGGTAGTGACGTTCGGCGCGGGCGATCTCGGCTTTCTCTCCGGTTGCGACCAGTAGATCGAGGACGGCACTGCGCAAGGCCCTGATGCCTGCGCTTTCAGGATCGGGCGAATAGGGACCTGTCGGTTTCGTCTTGTCGTAGAGCTCGGCAAGAGTGGTCCTGATCTCGTTGCCGATCGCCGAACGCAAAGCCTCGCGTGCCGCGTGCACCGCGTCGGTATCGACATTGCGGGCCAGCTCGCGCGCGACGTCGGATTCGCTTGGCAGCTTGAGGAACTCCGCGCGGTAGGCTGGAAGCAGAGAAGCGTCGCGCGCCGTGACGCCAAGCGCATGCGCAAGCCGTGCGGCCTCGCGCCCGGTGACGCGTTCAAGGCTTCTCCCGTCGCGTGCAGCAGAAGTGAGGAGATTGGTCGCGTAAGTCTGCGCCGCCTGCCAGCGGTTGAATGGGTCGCTGTCATGGATCATCAGGAACTCGATCTTGTCGGGATCGAGGCTCGTGGTGAGGCGCACCGGCGCCGAGAAGCCGCGCAAAAGTGAGGGCGTCGGCGGGGCAGGAATGTCACGGAACTCGAATACCTGCTCGCGGCTGGTCACTTCGAGCAGCCCGTCGGCCAGCGTGCCGCCATTGAGACGAAGCGGAAGCTCATCGCCGTTCGAGCCGATGAGGCCCACTTTGAGCGGGATCAGCATCGGCTCCTTCTTGGTCTGGCCCGGCGTTGACGGCACGACCTGACTCACGGAGAGCCGAGCGGTCTTGGCATGGGCGTCGTAGTCGAGCGAGCAGGCAAGCTCCGGCGTGCCGCTTTGCGTGTACCAGCGCATGAACTGGGAGAGGTCGCGCCCCGAGACGTCGGCCATCGCCTCGACGAAGTCTTCGACCGTCACCGCCTGGCCGTCATGGCGCTCGAAATAAAGATCGAGACCTTTGCGGAAGCCTTCGTGGCCGAGCAGCGTCTGCAACATGCGGCAGACCTCGGCGCCCTTCTCGTAGACGGTTGCCGTATAGAAGTTGTTGATCTCGATGTAGGAGGCAGGCCGCACGGGATGGGCGAGGGGGCCGGCGTCCTCCGGGAATTGATGCGTCTTTAGCATACGCACAGCGGCGATACGCTCGACCGGACCTGCACGGGTATCGCCGGTGAACTCCTGATCGCGAAAGACGGTCAGCCCCTCTTTCAGGCAGAGCTGGAACCAGTCGCGGCAGGTGACCCGGTCGCCAGACCAATTGTGGAAATATTCGTGCGCGATCACCCCTTCGATCGAGGCGTAGTCGGCGTCGCTTGCGGTGTCAGGCCGGGCCAGCACCAACTTGTCGTTGAAGATGTTGAGGCCCTTGTTCTCCATCGCCCCCATATTGAAATCGCTGACCGCGACGATGTTGAATACGTCGAGGTCGTATTCGCGCCCGAAGCGCTCCTCGTCCCAGCGCATGGCCCGCTTCAACGACTCCATGGCCCAGGCGCAGCGGTCCTCCTTATCGGGCTCGACATAGATGGCGAGCGCGACTTTGCGGCCCGAGGCGGTGACGAAGCTATCGGGCACCTTGGCGAGATCCCCGCCGACGAGGGCAAAGAGATAAGAGGGCTTGGGGAAGGGGTCGTGCCAAATGGCAAAGTGCCGGCCGGTGCCTGGTATATCGCCTTGCGTCACAGGATTGCCGTTCGAGAGCAACACGGGGGTCGTGGCCTTGTCGGCCTCGATGCGCACCGTGTAGACCGCGAGAACATCCGGCCGGTCGATGAAATAGGTGATGCGGCGAAAGCCCTCCGGCTCGCACTGCGTGCAGTAGGTACCGCGCGAGCGGTAGAGGCCGGAAAGGGCGGTATTGGCCTCGGGATCGCAGAACGTCACCGTCTCAAGGGTGAAAGGCTGCGTCGGCACCTTGGGGATGGTGAGGAAACCTTCCTTCACTTCATAGTCGCTCGGCGCGAGCGGCTTGCCGTCGAGCGCCAGACTTTCGAGCGTGAGACCCTCGCCATCGAGCACAAGCGGGCGGCGTCCGCTTGCGGCCTTTGGATTTGGGCGGAGCCGCAAATTCGAGGCCACGCGCGCGGCTTTGGGTGCGAGCGCCACGTCGAGTTTGACCTCCTCGATGAGAAAGTCAGGAGGTGTGTAATCCTTGAGGAATTTCGCGCGGCGGTCGGACTGCTTCATGATCACGATCCTTTGCCGTCGCTCTTAGAGCGCGGAGCGGAGAATGCAAGTCCGAAGCTTAACGCGCGATCCTATGGAGAAGTGCGCCGTCCTGGTTTAAGACGCGTTCGATCATGAGCAGCGAGCAAGACACGCAAAGAACGCCAAAACTGTTTCTGCCGTCGCGGCGCGCGAGCCTTATCCTTGCCGCGCTCGGCACTGTGGCCCTCAGCACGGCGCTGTTTCTCCGCTACGGCATCATCCAAAATTCGGTGATAGGAGTTGCTTGCGAAGCCGGCGAGGTGAGCCTCACCTGCAAGATCAGGCTCGCGGTGATCCTGATGTTCATCCAGGATCTGTTCGGCTGGGCCGCGATCGTCGCCGCGGGAGTTCAGCTCTGGCGTCCAAATACTCTCGCCTTCGGAACGAGCCTTATCCTCGCCCTGCTCGGGCTCGTCCTCTACAACACACGCGCCTCGGCCCTCGCGATTTGCCTCCTGGTGCTCAGCCTGGCGCGGCCCGTGCACGAAGGGCGGTAAGGGCGAGGAGGATTAGCAGCAGGGCAAACCATACCGCCTGCCAGTTGGCGCCTCCTTCATTGGCCACAATGAACAGCGCCGAACCGACGAGGACTGCCGACGCCACGAGTTCCGCCTGCCCGGGTTCGGGAGCGGTGCGGGAATTGGTAAGAGCGACGATGAAAAGGGCAATGGCCGGCCCGGTCAATGAAGCGACCGGGAAATCCTTGTAGCGTGGATCGAACACAAGCCCGAGCGCGACATGGACGGCGGCCATCACAGTGGCAATGAACAGTGCAGCAAGGATCCAACCCACGCCGTCAGACCCTCTCCAGCGAGAAGGATCGAGGACCTCGCCGAAGCCCGCAAGCCCTCGCCCGCGGGCGAGTGCATAGCTCGCCGCCATAGGCACGACGAAGGCGAGCACGAACATGAGGACACTTCTAAATCTGTCCCCCGCCACGACGCTGTCCATTGGCAACATGAGCGCGGCCCAGCCGAAAACAAGGCCTGAGCTGAGAGCGATCAGGGTTGTTGCAAAGTCCGGTCGCCAGCCTCCGGCATGCGACGCGCTGTCGCGCCGCCCGAGCCAGAAGGCGACGAAGGCGAGAAAGGCAACGCCGATACCGAGCCCTGCCGCGACACGCCAGTGCGGCTCGTTCGACACTGGCTGGCCAAAGCCGAATTTGGGTTCCCGCTGCGCGTCGTCATAAAGCCCCCAATAACCGCCGACAGTCCCTTCCAGGAGTCGCTTCCAGGGCTGGTCAAAGGCCTCGATCAGATTGACCCGCCAACCCTCCTGTTTGGCCGTCGCCACGACGTCGGTCAACACGCGGGCCTGGTTGGCAGGGGAGGGAAGCGCTCCGTCGCGCATCCGCCCCTCGCTCGGCCAGCCGACCTCGCCGATTAGAATTTCCTTCCCGCCAAACGCCGCCGCGACCTTCTCCCTTACCTCGCGCACGTGCTTGATGGCGTCCTCTGCCGCGACGGGCTTGTCCTCCCAATAAGGCAAGATGTGGATCGTCACGAAGTCGGTGGCGGGTACGAGCTCCGGCGCCCTCAGCCAAAACTCCCACACATCGGCATAGGTGACCGGAACTCCCGACCGCCGCTTAACCTCCTCGAGATAGTCCTTGATCTTGGCAGCCGGCAGTTCGCCCCTGAGCAGGACCTCGTTGCCGACGATCAGCGCTTCAACGGTGCCAGGGTAATGGCGGGCGAGCCTAAGTGCAGCCTCGATCTCGCGGCGGTTGTCGGCGAGGTTCCGACCAAGCCAGATGCCTTGCAGCACCTTGAGGCCAAGCCCGGCGGCGAGCCTCGTCACCCTGCCTTCGGCGCCTCTTGCCGAGTAGGTGCGGACGCAAGCTGTCGTTTGTCCCAGGCTCTTGAGATCGCTCGCGATCTGCTGGTCGGCGATGTGCAGGTCCCAGGTGAAAGGCGCCTGGTCGCCATGGAACGGGGTATAGGAGATGCACGTTAGCTTCTCCCCCGAGGCCAGGGGAGATGGCGGCATGGGAACCGGCCGGCCAGTACCGTACCAGACGAGGGTAATCGCGCACGCGACGAGCGCAAAGAGGCCAAGGGAGCGCAGCATGGTGAGAAGTCGACAAGCGGGGATGCGACGAATAGCAGCTTCGCACACCGCGTTGAACCAAATCCTCTGGTTTGTGCGCTTGCGAAGTGATAAACAGGAGCAGTTCCGTTGGGCTGACAAAATTTTGTGCTCTAACGGCTAAAAATGACCAACTCCCGCGTCGGGCTCGTCCCCATGCTGCGCTGCACTATCCGATCGGCCGCCGCTCTGTTAGCCGGCGGCGTTTTGTTAGTCTCGACGCTCACTGCTTCAGCCCAACAGAGCGGAGATCAGAAGCCTCCCGAGCAAGCGCAGGGCGAGCAGAAGCCGGACGATCAGAAGGCGGCTGAGCAGGCCAAGGCCGAGCAGCAAGCTCAGCAGAAGGCGATCGACGAGTACAAGGAAGCCGCGGAGAAGCTCACGAGCTCGGCCGGCGCGCCCGAGTGCGTATGGACCGGGCGACGCATCGAGAGTCTGCTCTGGCGTGACGACATCGACACCGCCCGCCGCTACATTGACCTTTACGACCGCTTCGGCTGCTCGTCCGAGCATCTAAAGCTCGCGTTTCGCTGCATCATCCAACAGGGACCGATCGATCCCAAGGCGGCTGACAAGCTAGCATCCCGCGTCCACAACTGCTGGATCGCACCAGAGGAAGCGACGACGGCATCAACTCAGGCAACGACGGGCGCGACAACAAAAGACGGAACTATTCCCAACTAATAAGAGTTTAGGGGGGCGTCTGCAGGTTTCTCTGCGGCGTGACGGCCCGAGGGGGACAGGGCAGGCCGATTTCTCAACGAGACTTTCAATACAATGCGCAGCGTTCTTGTCGCCGTTGTGGTTGCGCTCGCGACCGCGCTTCACGCATCGGTGTGGTTATTTCTGCATGAGAAGGTGTCGCCTCCCAACGCAAGCGGCGTATTGGCCAGCGTTTCATTCTCTCCGATCGATCCGAGCCGCAACGGCGAGGTCGACAAGACCACCGAGAAACAGATCAGGTCGGACCTTGCGGCGGTCGCTCCCTACACACGTGCGGTGAGGACCTACAGCGTTAGCAACGGCCTCGACCTCGTGCCGCAGCTTGCCTCCGAGTATGGCCTGCGCGTCACGCTTGGCGTCTGGATCAACGATTGGGAGGAGCAGAACGAACGCGAGGTCGAGACTGCGATCGCACTGGCCAAGCATCACCGCAACATCGAGAGCATCATTGTCGGCAACGAGGCGGTGTACCGTTCCCAGGCGTTGCACAAGCAGGATCCGAACGAGGTTGTGCGCAACCTGATCGACAAGATCCAGCGCGTAAAGCGCGAGGTCTCGGTCCCCGTCACCACCGCCGAGGTGCCGAATGTCTGGCTGGAATATCCGCAGCTCGCGTCCTCGGTCGATTATATTGCGGTGCACGTCCTTCCCTATTGGGAGGGACTACCGGGCTCCGCTGCAGTCGATCACGCTCTCGCTGTCTATGAGAAGCTCCGGCAAACCTACCCCGGCAAGCGCATCGTGATTGCCGAATTCGGTTGGCCGAGCGCGGGACTTAATCGCAAGGACGCCGTGCCGAGCCCGTTGATCCAGGCCGAGGTCGTGCGCGACTTCATCAGCCGCGCCGATGCCATGGGCGTCGACTATTCGATCGTCGAGGCCTTCGATCAGCCGTGGAAGACCAACGAAGGAAGCGTCGGGCCCTATTGGGGCATCTTCAATGCCGACCGCCACCCGAAATTCTCCTTCGCGGGGACCGTCGAAACGCCCAATTTCATGTTGCAAATGATTGCGGCGCTCGCCATCGGCCTCTTGCTGTCGATCCCGATCTTCGCCATTCCGCGCGTCGCGATACCACAGGCCGCCGTGCTCGCTCTTACCGGAAATGCCATCGGCGCCTGGTTCGCTAATGTCGTCGACTATTGGGTGACGCATTATTTCGTGCTCGGCTCTCAGGTTGCGATGTTTGTGGGGGCCGGACTCCTCGTTCCGCTCATCATGATCATGAAACGGCGGGTGGAGGAGCTTGCCGCCATCATGTTCGGTGACAAGCCCGCGCGACTATTGGGGCAGGGGAGCGGCTTGCCGGAGAAGCCGCCGCTTGTCTCGATTCACGTCCCGGCCTGCCGCGAGCCGCCTGAGATGCTCCGCCAGACGCTCGACAGCGTGGCGCAGCTCGCTTGGCCCAATCTCGAATGCGTAGTGGTGATCAACAACACGCCGGATCCTGCCCTCTGGACTCCGATAGAGGATCACTGCCGCCTGCTCGGGCCGCGCTTCAAATTCGTGCGCGTCGAGTCTTTGCAGGGCTTCAAGGCTGGCGCGCTCAGATTGGCGCTCGAGCACACGGCGCCTGAGGCAGAGATCATCGGAGTACTCGACGCCGACTACGTCGTGCATCCCGATTGGCTCAAGGACCTCGTGCCGGCCTTTGCCGATCCGCGGGTCGGCTTCGTGCAGGCACCGCAGGATCATCGCGACGCCGACCGGAACGTCACCCATATGGTCATGAACCGCGAATATGCGGGGTTCTTCGACATCGGCATGGTGCAGCGGAACGAGGTCAACGCCATTGTGGCGCATGGCACGATGTGTCTGATCCGGCGCGAGGCTCTGGTCGATGCCGGCGGCTGGTCGAGCGACACCATCGTTGAGGATACCGACCTTGGCCTCAGTATGCTCGAGCGCGGCTGGCGGGCGCACTACACGCAACGCCGCTACGGCTGGGGCCTGCTCCCGTGCGATTTCGCCGCCTACAAGCGGCAACGGCATCGCTGGGCCTATGGCGGCATGCAGCTCATCCGGAAGCACTGGCGCTCCTTCCTGCCGGGCCGGGGCCTACTCACGCCGCACCAGCGGGCGCAGTACCTGTTCGGCTGGCTGACCTGGCTCGGGGCCGAGAGCCTCGGCGTACTCATCGCGATCCTCAATCTTATCTGGATGCCGCTCGTCGCCTTTCTCAGCATCGCCGTGCCGGAGGCTGTGCTTACGCTGCCAGTTCTTGCGACCTTCGCGGTGATGCTGCTCCACTTCATGGTGCTCTATCGCACCCGCGTGCAGGCGCCGATCTTCGCTTCGCTCGGCGCGGCGCTCTCGGCGATGGCCTTGCAATTCACTGTGGGGCGGGCCGTGGCGGACGGAGTGATCCGCGACAAGCTCCCCTTCGTGCGCACGGCAAAGGGAGTTGCTGCGCGCTGGTCGCTTCGCTTCCCGGCGATTTGGGAAGCTGTGTTGGGGGGTGCCCTCCTGCTCGGCTCGCTGATCCTGCATGTCACCAATGACCAGCAGGTACACGAGGTCTCGATCTTCAGCGCGGTCCTCTTGGTGCAAAGCCTGCCTTTCCTTGCGGCGGTCGGCATCGCCTTGATTGAACGCTCGCCGCTGAACGCCGCGGCCACCTGGCGGAGGCTCGCCACGTTTGCCTACCTGCCACGCCTGCCGAGGGGGCCGGCGCCAACCGCCGGCCCACCCGCTGGTGACGGCATCGGCATCCTGCCGTAATCAGGCAGCCACCTCCCTTGCTGTGGCTTAGGCCGGCGGGATCCGTCTCTCGTACTCGGATTCCATCCTGGTGACAGTCGTCCAGAAGGGACGAGGCTCGTCGCCATTGAGGACGTCGATGAGAATGGCGAGATGACTGTGCCAGCCGCTCGACACGCTGACCATCATGTCGCGATCTTTCAACTGACGATGCGTCAGCACCAACAACACATCCTTGCCCTTGGAGGTTAGCTCGAACGTCACTTCGCCAGCACTACCGAACGTGAAGCTCAACAGGCGCGGAGGATCGACGGCTGTGATGGTGCCAGACATGCTCACGCCGGATGCCTTGTTCTTGTGTTTTGCTGGAGGTGTCTTCTCTGCCGATAGATCGGCGTGATTGAAGAAGAATTCGATACTCCCGCCAGGGCGAAGATCCATCTTGCCGCTCGCGAACCATTTTCCGCGCTTGGCGGAATCGGTGAGGTAATCCCACACGCGCTCGATGGGGCCAGGCAAGAGACGTTCCATCCGAATGGTTCTTGCTTCGGTCACGACACCATACTCGTTCATGGCTTACTCCTTTTTTTCCGCTTCTCGGACTTGCGAAGCTCGCGCTCCAAATCATCGAGCCGCATGGTCCAGAACCGCTCATAGAAGCTGAGCCAATCATGCGCCTCGGCCAGACGATGCGCCTCCAGCTGGCAAACATGGGTGCGCCCCTCGATCCTGCGCCGCACCAATCCTGCTTTCTCCAGCGCTTTGACGTGCTTCGAGGCCGCCGCGAAGGACATGCGGAACGGGCTCGCAAGCTCCCCAATACTGCGCTCTGCAAGCGTCAGGCTATGCAGCATCGCCCGTCGCGTAGGATCGGCGAGAGCGTGGAATACAGCATCCAGCCGTTCGGCTTGTTGTTCAACCATAAGGTTTAATATATCTCAACGGCGAGGATTGTCAACCAAATGGTTTAATAAACGTCTAGTGCGTGCAGAGGCTCAATCCAGCTGCGCGTTGCGCAGGCGGAGCGCGTTGCCGACCACCGAGACTGACGACAGGCTCATGGCGGCAGCCGCGATGATCGGCGAGAGCAGAATGCCGAAGGCTGGGTAGAGCATGCCCGCCGCTATCGGCACGCCAATCGCGTTGTCGACGAAGGCGAAGAACAGATTCTGCTTGATATTGCGCATCGTGGCGCGGGCGAGCTTTACGCCGCGCACCACGCCGCGGAGGTCGCCTTTCAACAACGTAAGCCCGGCACTCTCCATGGCGACATCGGCGCCGGTGCCCATGGCAATGCCGACATCCGCCTTGGCCAGCGCCGGCGCATCGTTGATGCCATCACCAGCCATAGCCACGACGTGGCCTTTCTGCTGCTCCCCCGCGATCAGAGTGAGCTTGTCCTCGGGCCGGAGACCCGCTCTGACTTCGTCAATGCCGAGCCGCGCAGCCACGGCCTTCGCCGTCGCCTCGTTGTCGCCGGTGGCCATGATGATCTTGAGCCCCAAGCTGTGGAGCTTGGCGATGGCCTCAGCGCGCAGAGGGTTTGATGGGATCGGCGACGGCGACGAGGCCGGCAAGCCTGCCGTCGACAGCCAAATACATGACGGTCTCGCCTCGCTTGCGACGCGCGTCGGCAGCCTTGGCAAGTGGCTTAACCTCGATACCAAAACTTTCCATCAGCCTGGCATTGCCGAGCGCGGCAATCTGCTCGTCGATGCGTCCTCCGACGCCTTGACCTGTGACGGCCTCGAAATCCGCGACCTTGGCGGCCTTGAGGCCCTTGTGCCCGGCACCGCGCAGGACCGCCGTGGCAAGCGGATGCTCGCTGCCCGCCTCGAGCGAAGCGGCGAGGCGCAGCACCTCGTCAGGCGTGAAGCCCGAGGATGTATCGACGGCGGTCAGCGCCGGTTTGCCTTCGGTCAAAGTCCCCGTCTTGTCGGCGATCAAGGCATCGACCGCGGCGAGACGCTCGAGTGCCGCGCCATTGCGCACCAGCACCCCGGCCTGCGCGCCGCGTCTGGTCGCGACCATGATGGAGATCGGCGTCGCGAGCCCAAGGGCACAAGGGCAGGCGATGATGAGGACCGTGATCGCCGCCACCAGGGCATAAGCGAGTCTCGGCTCGGGCCCGAACATGTACCAGGCGATGAAGGCGATCACCGAGACGGCGATCACGGCCGGCACGAAATAGCCCGATACCTTGTCGGCAAGCGCCTGAATTGGCGCGCGCGAGCGCTGCGCCGAGGCGACCATCTCGACCACTTGCGCCAGCGTGGTCTCGGCGCCAGTGCGGTCGACTCGCATGTCGAAACTGCCCCTGCCGTTCAGCGTGCCGCCGGTGACGCGGTCGCCGGCATTCTTTTCGACCGGGATCGGTTCGCCGGTCAGCATCGACTCATCGATTGCGCTCCGTCCCGCGGTGACCGTGCCGTCGATGGGGACCTTGTCGCCGGGCCGGACCCGCAGCACGTCGCCGACCTTGACCTCAGCGAGCGGGATCGTCTCGGTCTTGCCGTCTGACAAGACTCTCAGAGCCATCTTCGGGGCAAGATCGAGCAGGGCGCGGATGGCGCCGCCGGTTTTCTCGCGGGCTCGCAGCTCTAGTACTTGACCGAGCAGCACCAGCGCCACACTCACAGCGGCGGCCTCGAAATAGACCGGGACTAGCCCGTGGGCGTCGTGCATCGCCTCCGGAAAGAGGACCGGCGCAACGGTGGCGACCACGCTGTAGAGGAAGGCGGCCCCCGTGCCGAGCGCGATCAGGGTGAACATATTGAGCCACCCGCTGCGCACCGATTGGAAGCCGCGCACGAAGAAGGACCAGCCGCACCACAGCACCGCCGGGATAGCGAGGCTGAGCTTCAGCCACTGCTGGGCTTGTGGCGACAGGAAGGGCAGAAGATCGATGACGAAAACGTGCCGCCCCATGTCGAGCGCGACGAGCGCGAGCGACAAGGGCACTGCCACTTTGAGCCGGCGTGTGAAATCGACAAGCTCGGGATGACCGCCGTGATCGTGCTCGGCCGGGATGCTCATCGGCTCGAGCGCCATGCCGCATTTCGGGCAATGGCCCGGGCCCTCCTGCACGATCTCAGGATGCATGGCGCAGGTGTAGAGCGTGCCCCTGGCGAGAGGCTCGGGCTCGCCTCTCTTGTCGAGGAAGCGATTCGGCTCCTTGGCGAGTCTGCGGCGACAGCCCTCGGAGCAGAAGCGATAGGTCTCGCCTTTGTACTCGTAGGTAGGCTTGCCTGCGTTAGCATCCAACATCATCCCGCACACGGGATCGACGGCCATGTGTCCCTCGTTGAGATCGCTCCGATTCATTGATCCCGACGTTCCTTGAGAACATTACCCCCTATGGGTATATAGCGGGTATGCAAGCCAAAGCCAAGACCTCTGCGCTTAGACGCCTGAAGCGCATCGAGGGTCAGGTCCGCGGTCTCGCCCGCATGGTCGAGATGGACCGCTATTGTATCGACGTCGTCACACAGATCTCAGCGGTGCGGGCGGCGCTGCGCGCGGTGGAGGAAGAAGTCCTCGCCGATCACGTGGCGAATTGCGTCGAGCACGCCATCTCAAGCGGCAACAAGGCGGAGCAACGCCGCAAAGTTGCCGAACTCATGGATGTGCTGAGCCGGGCTTCCCGCTGACGAACCTGCTCTCATTTCCCAGCGAGATGTTGCAGCGGCGATGCTGCGTTTGATTCCGCCAACGCTTATTATGGCCCAAAGCAAAGGTCTGATTCTCGGGGGAGGGAATGAAGCGGATCGGCTCTCTTCTATTTGCCTTCATAGCGTTGGTTGTCGCGACAGCTGCCGGGCTCGGCATCGGCTACCTGCTATGGGGCCAGCAGCCCAATTGGTATGCGGTCGATGTCACGAGGGTTGGGTCTGGGCCCGAGGCCGATCTCATCGGCTACGGGCGGGACCTCATCACCGACACGCCGCGCTATATCGGCAAAAGCGCGACCAATCCCGCCATGCGCTATGCCGGCAATGACCTCGCCTGCCAGAACTGCCATTTGAACGCGGGACTCCAGCCCTTCGCGGCGCCGTTCGTCTCGACTTTGGCAACTTTCCCCATGCTGGTCGACGACCAGGTACTCACGCTGACCGACCGGATCAACGGCTGCATGCGGCGAAGCATGAACGGCAAGGATCTGCCGCCGGACAGCCGTGAGATGGAAGCTCTGATCGCCTATTTCCAATTTGTCGGCAAAGGCACGCCTGTCGGCGTGCGCCTTCCCGGCATGGGCTTAAAGTCGATCAAGCCGCCGGAGCAGCCTCCGGACTCGCGGCGCGGGCAAGAGGTCTACGCCAAGCTTTGCGCTAACTGTCACAAGGAAGACGGGCAGGGCGAGCTTCGCCAGGGCGGCGTCGGCTATTCGATCCCGCCACTATGGGGCGATGCAAGCTTCAATGCCGGCGCCGGCGTGGCCAAGACCGCCTATGCGGCGTCCTACATCCACGACAACATGCCGTTCGGCATCACCTACCAGACACCGATGCTGAGCGTGCAGCAGGCGTGGGACGTGGCGGCGTATATCATCTCCAAGCCGCACCCTGCGGCCACAGCCGAGACGGCCTCTAAGCTCGAATAGGGCTGCGCGCGGCGAAGCGGATAATTGCCTCGGTCAGCTCGCGAGGCCGGTCGAGCGGAAGAAAATGCCCGCCGCCCGCGAGCGTCGTCATCTCGACGCCGGCGATCAACATGCGGTCGTGCTCCCGCTCGACGGGCCGCGCCCAATCCTGGTCTCCCCAGATGAGCAGGATCGGCATCTGAATGCGGCCGTAGTCCTTGCTGGCGGTGTCCCAGCTTTCGGCATTGCGGAGCAGGCTCAAGAAGCCGCGGTAATGTCCTGGGCGATTCCCGACCAGATACATCTCCTTCAACAGAGCAGGTGGGATGTTGTTCGCGTCGGCAACGCCTCCCCGCAACACCGCGTCCATGATGAGCGAGTTCCGGAGCCGCATCACCGTCTCGCCAATCACAGGGACGAGCGCAGCATAGGTCACGAACGCGCCAAACAACCCGGCGCGACCCATGCCACGGCCCCTGGCGTAGTCGTAAGGATTGATTGCGACGACACGGGCGACGCGGGGATTACGCCGCGTGGCAATGATGAGAGCGACCGACCCGCCGATCGAGACGCCTGCAAGCGTCACGTCGCGAAGGTCGAGCTTGTCGAGGAAGCCCTCGACCGTCTCGGTGAAGAAGGCCGCATCGTAACGGGTCTGCGGAATGTCCGAGTAGCCGTGCCCGGGATAATCGAGCGCATAGACCGTGAAATGCTTGGAGAGCTCCGGCACGACCTTCTCGAACAGATCGAGCTGCGTTCGGAGCGTATGCAGCAGGACGAGAACCGGGCCTTTGCCCGACTTGATATAGCGAAGCTTGGTGCCGTCGATATCGATCGTCTCGATCGGGATATTAGGAGCCCAGCGCAGCTTGGCAGGCGCCTGCGGCTTACGCCTCAACATCTCGATGAGGAAGGAGACGAGCCAAAGGCCGACTCCAACGACGACAAAGATCAAGAGTGCGAGCAGGATCGAATTCATGGCTGCCCGTTACGCATCGACCGCCACATCGCCGCTGATCTCAGCCTGGCAGGCGAGGATGTAGCCTCCCGCCTTGTCTTCCTTGGTCAGCGCGTCCTCCACCGGCATGCGTACTGCCCCCGACGCAAGCTTCACGCGGCAAGAGCCGCACGTTCCCGATCGGCAGGCGTTGTCGATGAAGACGCCGGCCGCGTCGGCCGCATCGAGGATAGTCGATCCGGCAAAGACCGGCGCGGTGGCGTTCGAAGCCTGGAAGAACACCTTTCCCGTGACCGTTTTCGATCCCACGCCCTTCGCCGTCGGATCACGCTTTATCGTGCCGAAGGCCTCGGTCCTGATTTGCCCCTCGGCCGTGCCAAGTCCGATGAGCGCCGCCTTTACTGCATCCATCATCGCCGGCGGCCCGCAAATATGGGCGCGATGGGAGGCAATGTTGGGCACCGCGGCGGCAAGGAGCGCAGCATCGATCTGCCCCTTGCGGCCGGTCCAAGCCGCACCGTCGGAACGACTCATGGTTACAGTCACGCGAAGATTTAAATTGCGTGCCTCGAGCTTCGCGATCTCCTCCTGGAAAATAAAATCGCCTGGCGTCCTGAAGCCGAGGATCAGATGCACCGTGCCGGGCCAGCCCGTCTCGGTCAGATAGCGTGCCGCGCTCATCATCGGAGTGATGCCGACCCCGCCCCCGACCAGCACGATGCTCTCGGCGTCCTTGCCTGTGAAGTAAAAGGTGCCGTTCGGTGCCTCGATCTCGACCTCGTCGCCTGGCTTGAGCTCGTCATGCAGCCAGCGCGAGACGAGACCATGGTCCTCGCGTTTCACCGTGATCTCGATGCGGTCGCGCCAGGTCGGGGAGGACGCAATAGTGTAGGAGCGCTTAGTGGGAATGCCTCCCGGCGCGATGTGCAGCGTTAGGAACTGACCGGGCAGATAGTCAAAGGGGATCTCGGCGCCGTTGGCTGGTTTGAATCGAAAGGTCTTGACGTTGTGGGTCACGTCCTCCTTCTCGGCTAGCACGAGCGCGCCGAGCCATCTTAATTTCCCTGTCGCTGGGTCGTTCTTAAGATAACGCGACGGCTCGCGCCTGAGGAGCGACGGCTCTGGCAGCAGCTCGACCTGCTCGTGACGCGGCCCGGCGGAAGGGAAGCACTTGCCGAATTTGAGCAGCAGGCGCGGGTCGCCCTTGATCCGGATTTTTCTGCGGAGGAGAGCGAGTGGAAGGCTCTTCTCGTGCGCGAGGAAGCCAAGCCAAGTCTTGGCGTCTGCTGTAACGCGAAGGTTGGGCTTGCCGAGCAGACCGTCTTTGATGTCGATGGTGCGATTTCTGATGGTGATGGTGGCTTCGCGTTCCTCAATGCCGGTGAATTTGAAATGGAACGCCGCGTCGAGCCCTCTTGATTGGTTCGGCTGGAACACGAACGGCATGAAGGTGAGAAGGCCCCCGACGCTTCGAGACCTTAGGCCGCTCGACACCGGCTTTACCGTCTTGTTCTTGAATTTACGGCGGGCAGCGGCCTCGGCGTCTGAGCCTTTCACTACATAGACGGGCTCGGCGCGCTCTTGCAGCGGCCGCACCACTTCTTTCAGGTGGCGCTGCTTGTCTTGCAGGTAAGGACCGATCACGTCCTCGCCGGCAGGGCACACCGCCATGCAATAGGCAGATTTGTAATTTGGGCCGAAGCCGAGGCTCTGCCACATCGAGGACGTCTCACCCTCGCTGACCCGTTTGCGGTAGTCGAGCGCGTCACGCGAGTCGGCGATCTGCTCGACCCAGTCGGAGAAGCCGCCGAGAAACTCGCGATAGTTGTGCGTGAAGCAGGATGAGAAGTTGAAGGAACCGTCAGGGCCGATGGCGCCCACCGGGCAAGCAGCAACGCAAAGCTTGCATTCAAGGCAAGGGTTGTACTCGATCGGGTGATCGTAGGCTTCGACCTCAAGCTCGGTAAGCACAGTGCCGAGCAGAACGAAGTTTCCGAACCTCGGGTGAATTAGATTGCGGTGAATACCCATCTGGCCGAGGCCAGCCTCGACGGCGATGGGTTTGTGCGAGACGATCCAGGGCGCGTAGGAGGGCGTGTGATACATCTCCATGGGGAAGCCCATGGAGGGATTGACGGCGCGAATGCCGCGCGCTTCGAGCGTAACGACGATTTCCGCGCCGATATGGTCGATCTCGTGGCCGGCTCTATGGAACTCGAGATTAGCGACCGAGCGCGGGGCGCCGCGCACCGGCTCGCGCGCCATGCGCACGACGTAGCTGACCAGCGTCTTGGTCCAAGGATAATAGCGAAGAAGCTCGTCGCGCTGCGGATGGAGGCCGGCGCGGGAGATCTCCACGAGGCCGGTATCGTCCGCACCGCAATCTCGTGCGAGCTGGCGTAACTCTGCTGCGTTAGGAAGTTGGCGGGCAGGGGCCTGAGCCTTGGCCCCGATACGCTTTACTGTCGGATGATCTTCCAGTTGCATCGCGCCACAGTGCTGGGCGATAAAAGATGTTCAAGATCATCTTTTACTCGGGCCTATCTATGAATCCGGGGAGAGCAGGCCATGCCGTATTCAGCAGAGCATAAAGAGAACACCCGGCAGCGGATCGTCACCAGCGCAGCCCGGCTGTTCAATCGGAAGGGATTCTCGGAGGTGACGATCAGCGAGATCATGACGGCCGCCGGGCTGACGCATGGCGGTTTCTACCGGCATTTCAAGAGCAAGGACGAGCTCTATTCAGAAGTCATCACCCAGTTCCTGCACCGGCCTCCAGAGCCCTGGCAGCAAAAGCCCGCCGAGAGATGCGCGCCCGGCCAGCCTTTTGCGCGCTATGTGGTCGATGCCTACCTGTCGCGCGAGCACCTCGAAGACGTCGACGGCTGTTGTCCCTTGATCGGGCTCCCGTCGGATGCCGCGCGCGGCGGCCAAGCGGTCAAGACCGCGTATCGCCAGGTGACCGAGTCGATGATCCGGCTGTTCGAGGTGAATCTGAACGGGCCGGAAGCGCGCGAACAGGCTCTCGTGTTCGTCGCGCTGTGTGTGGGCGGAATGGTTCTGGCGCGAGGCATCGATGACAAGACCTTGGGAGACGAACTACGCAAATCCGCCGAGAAGCACATCCTTGCCACAACTGGCTGGCAGGACGCGGCGCGAGCAGGGGAGGCCATATGAAAGCCGCTCCGCCGCTCGCGACCACGCCGGCAAAAGCAGGGCGTTCGGCTCCGTAGTGGATCAGGCCGAGGCGTTTATGAGTCCGCTTCCTCTCGCAACGTGCGCCTCGTCGCGACGCAATTTCACCAGCGAGGCGATGTGCAGCACGATCGAGAGCGGCACCATATAGACCGGGATCATCACCATGGGGAGCATCGTCACCAGCTCGCTCGATGGATGAACCTGGATCGGGGCGATTGCGGACGGTGAGGTGAGAAAGCCCATCGTCACGGCGACGGTGAGATCGAGGATGCCGAGGACGTTCCACGCTTTGACGAGGCCCGCGGCATCGCGCGGCGCTCGTGCATAGGCATAGCCGACCAGGGGAGCTGATAGGCCGACGACGATATCGCCCACTCCAGCGGGCCAAGCGAATAGGGCGGGCAATTGGCCGGCGGCATACAGGATCAGGAACACGACGCCAAGCGCCCGGTAGAACTGGACGCCGACGATCCACGGTTGCGGCACTGCATCGAGGATGCGTCCGGCGAGCTCCGAGCGGAAGATCAGGAAGACGCCGATCAGGATCGGCAGGAGCAGTCCATATTGGACGGTCGGGATGCCATTCTCGGTCACGTGATAGAAACCGGTACTGGAGAGACCGAGGGCAATCGCAAGCCAGCCGAGTAGGATGGCGGCGGAAATCGTAAGCGTCCTTAATCGCTCAGGCCGTGGCCATAATGCCTCGATCAAAGCCCTGTTCAGGCCATAGAAGATCGCGGCCAAAGTCAGCGCGTTTCCGGTCAGTACGACATAGGGGAGATAGGTTGGGACTGACATGACAAACTCCTTGCTTGGGTTTCTGTCCGCCAATCAAACTATTATCCAGAAAGTCACTTGTCAATAGCAAGTTACTTGATCTTGTCCAGGGGCTTGTCTATGTACGCTCCATGGCAAATTCCTATGGACAGGGCGATTGCCCCGTGGCGCGGGCGCTTGATGCAATTGGGGAGAGGTGGTCGCTGCTCATCCTGCGCGACCTATTCCGCAAAGGGCCTTTGCGCTTCCAGCAATTGGAGTCGAGCCTGACCGGCGTTGCGCCCAACACGCTGTCGGCGCGGCTCAAGGCGCTTGAGGCCAAGGAAGTGATCGGCATGCGCCTCTATGAGAAGCATCCGCCCCGCTACGAATATTTCCTAACCGACAAGGGCAAGGCGCTTGGCCCAGTGCTCAAGGCACTGCACAATTGGGGCGAGGCGTATGGTTGAAGCTCAAAGATCGATTCAGCATAGGCATAAGCCGTTGAAATCCGACTCACACCGTTTCTGTGTCGCGCCGATGATGGAGTGGACCGACCGCCACTGCCGCTACTTCCTCCGGCTGCTGTCGCGGCGAACGTTTCTCTACACTGAGATGGTGACAGCCGAGGCAGTGCTCTACGGCGACCGAGCGCGGGTGCTCGGGTTCTCGCCGGAAGAGCACCCGGTCGGGCTCCAGCTCGGCGGCAGCGATCCCAATAAGCTTGCCGAGGCTGCGCGGATCGGCGCCGAGTTTGGTTATGACGAGATCAATCTCAATGTCGGTTGCCCGTCTGACCGTGTGCAGTCTGGCCGCTTCGGCGCTTGCCTCATGGCGGAGCCTGAGCTTGTCGCCGAGTGCGTCGCGGCGATGCGCGCGTCTGTGCCAGTTCCAGTCACGGTCAAGTGTCGCATCGGCATCGACGACCAGGACGCCGAAGCAAGCCTCGACCGGTTCGTCGCGACCGTTGCCGAAGCAGGCTGCCGGACCTTCATCGTGCATGCGCGCAAAGCCTGGCTCAAGGGATTAAGCCCGAAGGAGAACCGCGACGTGCCGCCCCTCGATTACGGGCGGGTTCATCGCTTGAAGGCGGTTAGGCCCGAGCTCGAGATCGTTCTCAATGGCGGGATCGAGTCGCTTGCCGCGGCCGAAGCGCAATTGCCGCATGTGGATGGCGTGATGCTCGGCCGCGCTGCCTATGCTGATCCTTACCTCCTCGCCGAGATCGATCGCACGCTGTTCGGATCGGATGAGACCCCGCCGTCGCGTCTCGAGGTGCTCGACGTCTTCATGCCTTACGTTGAGACGGAGCTCGCCAAAGGCATGCGGCTGAATCAAATGACGCGCCATATCCTCGGGCTGTTCCATGGCCAGCCACGTGCGCGCGCCTTCCGCCGCCATCTCGCCGAGCACGCGCATCTCGATGGTGCCGGCATCGCGGTCGTCGATACCGCGCGCCGCATCGCGCACGGGGAGGAGCGGCGTGCCGTAGCCGCCGAGCAATTGACGCTTTAGGTGCGCGTGTCTGTCGCAATCCATCAACGCAATTTCAAGCCGATCGCCGCAATAGGAACGAAGCGATCCTCGAGCAGCCTGCTACTTTTCGCATCTAGCTGGCGGCACATGATGGAAGAGCGATTGAAAAGATGATGCACCAACAAGTGAATCGAAGAGAAAGTGAACGGCGCGAGGTCGAATACATCCTTGGCCACTCCCCTCATGAGCTTCGCCGGCTGATATTGCAGGCGGAGATCCTGAGGCCGATCACCGAGCGTCTGCTTAAAGAGGCCGGGATCAAACTTGGCATGCGGGTCCTCGATCTCGGCTGTGGCACGGGCGACGTGGCGATGCTGGCTGCAGAGCTCGTCGGGCCGAAGGGCGACGTGGTGGGCATCGATCGCAGCGACGAAGCTATTTGCCTTGCACGCGACCGAGCATCCCGTGCCGGATATGGCAATATCGAATTCCGCAGCGGTGCCGCAGAAGTTTTCGCGGATTTCGCCACTTTCGATTTAGCCGTCGGCAGATACGTGCTCCAGCGAGCTTTATCAGGGCAGCTGCTTCCCGCGTGAAGCCCGGCGGAGCGGTCGCCTTTCATGAGATCGCGCTCTACGAGCAGTATCTCTCGCTTGCCTCCGTTCCTCTCTGGCAGCAGGCGGTGAGCTGGGTGATTTCGGCGTTGAGATCGGTTATGGCGCATCCTGATGCCGCCGGCCGGCTGAGGGCGCATTTCCATGATGCGGGCCTTGGTCAGCCCGCACTGTTCTCGGAGATCCCGGTCGACGGCGGCCGCTCATCGCCCTTCTATGCCTGGATCACGCTGACAGTGCGGAGCTTGCTGCCACAGCTGGAGAAAGTGGGGATTGCCACCGCCGCCGAGGTCGATATCGACACGCTCGAGGACCGCTTGCGCGATTCCGTCTCAAACGTGAACGGTCAGGCGATGGCGCCGCCGCAGTTCTGCGCCTGGGCAAGAGTTTAGTTTCGTACGTCCTGAGGGCCGTTAGCTCGTCTGCCGCGACGGTTTCTTGCGCTCGATTAGAGCGTTGACCGCGTGCGCAAGCTCGGCCACGTCGAGGAAGCGCGCGGTGCGCGAGCAATACTCGTGGTAAGACGCGCCGTAGTGCTGTTCGAGCCAAGCTTCCTCGACAAGCGCCATCAGCACATAGGCGCCGCTCATCAGCACGGCGAGAGGGATGACAAGCCAGGAGTTCGCGCAGATCGCAAGGCCCATAAGCCCCGCTATCGACGAAGCGTATTGCGGGTTGCGGCTGAAACGATAGAGGCCGTGGCTCACCAGGCCATCGGCACCACAATAGGTGTTGCCGAGGCCGAGATTGAAATAACCGAATACAGTGATGCCGAAGCCAACAAGGAACAGCGGCAGGCCGATCAGATAACGGCTCGCATCGAGCAGGCCTGCGCTATTCCAATCCAGTATGGCGACGAGGAAGGCGGCAACCATCCCGCCGCGAAACAGACCCCAAAACGCCAAACTCTGCCAGCTTCCGGGCTCGGGCGTGGGCCAGATACGGAAGGGCGGAGCGAGCAAGGTACGAAGCAGCAAGAGATCGAGCGTGGCGTCAGCGATCAGACCTGCTGCGAAAACGAGATTGGTTAAGTCCAAATCGATCATGGCGCGCTGGCAAGGAAACAGATTCGTTTTGCAAATTTGCGACAGAGCGCTGAAGGTTCTGTGGCGTTAACGTGCTGCTCGATTCCGTCCCCCTAGATCTTCTGATTGTAGGCGCCGACCTCGGGCTGCTTGGATAGCTCGGCGTCGATCTCGGCGAAGATCGCACGCATATTGGCCTCTGATGTCGGGCTCTCCACGACCACCACGAGCTCCGGCTTGTTCGAGGACGCGCGCACAAGGCCCCAGGTTCCGTCGTCGAGCACGATCCTGATGCCGTTGACGGTGATGAGCTCCCGGATTTTCTGACCTGCCAGCTCTCCGCCATTGGCGGCGACCTTCTGGTAGTGCTTCACCACGCGGTCCACCACATCGTACTTCACCTCATCCCCGCAATGCGGCGACATGGTTGGTGACTGCCAGGTGCGCGGCAGCGCGTTCTTCAAGTCGGCGAGCGTCTTGTCGGGATTGCGATCGAGCATGTCGAGCACAGCGAGCGCCGCGACCAGCCCATCGTCATAGCCGCGGCCGAGCGGCGGATTGAAGAAGAAATGGCCCGACTTCTCGAAGCCGACCAGAGCGCCGGTCTCATGGCTGTAGCGCTTGATGTATGAGTGCCCGGTCTTCCAGAACTTGGTTTTCGCGCCGTGCTCCTTGAGCACAGGATCGGTAAGAAAAAGACCTGTCGACTTCACGTCGGCGACAAACAAGGCGCCCTTATTGCGAGCGGCGATATCGCGCGCGAGCATCACGCCGATCTTGTCGGCGAAGATCGCTTCGCCCTCGTTGTCGATCACGCCGCAGCGGTCGCCGTCGCCGTCGAAGGCAAGCCCGAGATCGGCCTTGTGCTCGAGCACCGCGTCGCGCGTGGCATCGAGCATACCGAGATCCTCTGGGTTTGGATTGTGCGCGGGGAAGGTGTAGTCGAGATCGCAATTGAGCGGCACGACCCTGATGCCGAGTTCGGAAAGCACGTGCGGCGCGAACGCACCGGCCGTGCCGTTGCCGCACGACACTACAGCCTTAATTGGACGCAGGAACTTCGGCCGCTTGAGAAGGTCGGCCATGTAGCGCTCTGGGATATCGGGCACGAAGATGTAACGGCCGCCTTCGTTGTGCGAGGCGAAGCGTGCATTCATCACAACGTCTTTCAGCTCGCTCATGTCCTCTTGCGAGAAGGTGAGCGGCCTCTCCATGCCCATCTTGATGCCGGTCCAGCCATTGTCGTTGTGGCTCGCCGTGACCATGGCCACGCCTTCGATGTCGAGCTCGAACTGGGCGAAATAGGCCATCGGCGATAGCGCCAATCCGATGTCGTGCACCTCGGCGCCGCCGGCGAGCAGGCCCGAGGTGAGCGCAGCTTTGACCGCCGCGGAATAGGACCGGTAGTCATGGCCGGTCACGACTCTGACCGGAACGCCGCGCTCACGCATCAGCGTGGCAAGGCCAAGGCCGACGGCTTCGAGGCCTGGCAGGTTGATCTCTTCGGGATAGAGCCAGCGGGCATCGTATTCGCGAAAGCCCGTCGCCTTCACGAAAGGCAAGCGTTCGAATTCGGCAGTGTTGGGAACGAGATCCTGGCGCGGCTTGGGAAACATGCTACCTCTGATCGATCTTCGGCTTCCCACAAACAAGGACCGCGCCACCTCAGTTCCGGTGTGCGCCTCGGCGTCAAACCGAACTGTTCAAAATGCAAGCGAGTTTCATTCCTACCAATAACAGTTGCATTGCGGCGTTAGACTGTCTAGGTGCGCCTAGGGCACCGTCACGCGGGCCGCGCCCACAATAACGAGCTTCTCCCTATGCCAAGGACCTTACGACTAGCAGGCGGCAGCATCGTCGTCGGCCTTCTGGTGCTCGGGCTGAAATATGCCGCCTATCTCGTCACCGGTAGCGTTGCGCTCTATTCCGACGCGCTCGAGAGCGTTGTCAACGTGGCAACCGCCATCACGACATTCCTAGCGGTCAGATTGAGCGCGGTGCCGCCCGACGCGAAACATCCCTACGGTCATGGCAAGGTCGAGTATCTGTCGGCGGTGTTCGTCGGCGTGCTCATCGTCATCGCCGCGCTCTCGATCCTGCGGGCAGCCTATTTCGCCTATCTCGATCCGAAGCCGCTCGACGCACCGGTCGAGGGCCTTGCGGTCAATGGTGTCGCGACCCTGTTCAACGGCGGGTGGTGCTTCGCTCTGTTCCATTTTGGGCAGCGCTGGCGATCTCCGGCGCTAGTTGCCGACGGAACCCACCTCTTCACCGACGTTCTCACATCGGTGGGCGTACTCGTTGGCGTCGCTCTCGTGGCGCTGACCGGATGGCTCGTGCTCGATCCCGCGATCGCGGCTCTGGTTGCGCTCAATATCCTGTGGGCCGGGTGGAGAGTGGTGCGAAAATCAATCGGCGGGTTGATGGACGAGGCGCCGCCGGAAGAGGTGCTGGCCCGCATCAAAGAAGTGATCTCGAAGGAAGCCGTCGGCGCGCTCGAGGCACACGATTTGCGCACGAGGCATGCCGGCCGCGTGACCTTCATCCAGTTCCACCTGGTCGTGCCGGGCCACATCAGCGTCGCGGAGTCGCATGAGATCTGCGACCGAATCGAGGCCGCGCTCAAGGACGACATTCCGAACGCGGCGGTCACCATTCATGTCGAGCCGGAGTACAAGGCGAAGCACCCTGCGAGAGTTCCCGTGCTCGATCCGGCTTCATCCAATCAGCCGCGCAGCGTCAGGAAATCGCCGGTGAATTCATAGGAACGCAGGCGGCTCAGGAAGCTCATGCCGAGCAGGCTCTGAGTCATGGCGCCGGGCTGCGCCACGAGCGCCTCGACCCTTTGGCGGTCGAGCGGGCCAATAGCCACCTTGTCGAGATAGACCCGCGCCGCCACGGTGCGGCCGTTAGCGGTGAGCACCGGCACGCGATACGTAAGATTCGAAATATCCACGCCGGCCCTCTTGGCGTCCTCAGGCCTAAGCACGATGGTCGAGGCGCCGGTATCGACGATCATGGAGATCGTCTTGCCGTTCACCTCGACATTGGCAGTGAAATGTCCGTCAAGGCGTCGCCTGAGGCGAACCTCGGTCAGACCGTTGCTGCTTTCTTCGATGGTCATGGCGCTGCCGGGCAGGAGCTCACCCACGACGCGCGCCGCGATCGGCATGAGATCGTTCTTGTAGGCATAGAGCGTGACCACGCCGAGCCCGAGGGCAAGCCACGTCACGGCATCGCGCAACATGGCGCCGGCGCGCCCGCTATAGCTGCCGAGCATGCCTCCGCCGAGATAGACGATCAGCGCGAGGAAGACTGCCACATAGCCGAAGGTCGCGCTGTCGAGCCCGGCGATCATGCCAGACTCGTTCGAGACCAGAAACATGGCCCCAAGCGCGAGAATGAAGAGGGCAGCCCAAGTCGTCACACGCTCAACCTTTCGCTCGTTCCGAGCGCTCCGTGCGCTCAGGCAACGCCGCCATGATGGCGCGCCGCTCGCCATCGCTCATCGTCGCCCACCGGGCGATCTCGTCGATGGTGCGGCCACAGCCGATGCACAGCCCTGTCTCGGCATCGAGCAGGCAAACGTTGACGCAAGGCGTTTCCAAGGAAGTGCCGGCTGATTATCCCGCCGATTATGTAGGGATTGGGGCAACCGGAAGCCAGAAAGCTGGACATTCGAGGCCGGCTGCAGGGAGTTTCAGCTCACCTCAAGAGCCGGCATGCAGCACGGACTTCAACAGCTCACTCCCGCCAGACCAAAGAATCTGGATACCGAGGCAGAACAGAATAAACGCGGACAACCGCACGGCGATGTCGGTGCCGCCGGGGCCGAGCAACCGCTGAACCCGATCCGCGTAGGCAAAGCACAAGAAGATGGTGATGGCGATCGCCACGGCCGCCGCAAGGCTCGCCAAGACGAAAACGATCTCATCGGTCGAAGTGGTGTAGGACGCCCTCGACAATCCAAGGCTGATCACCACCGCAATGGTCCCAGGCCCAGTAGTGAGGGGCGAGGGTTAGCGGATAGAAGGCCTGATCGAGCAGCTCGGTCCTCGAGACGCCATCCGCGGAGGCTTCCAGCTCCTTGTGGCTGCCTTCGCTAAGAAGCTTCCATCCGGCCACCGCGACGATGAAGCCGCCGGCGACCCGCAGCACCGGTATCGATATTCCATAGAACTTGAGGATCAGCGCGCCCAAGAGAAGCGAGCAGATGAGAACGCAAAACAAGTTCCTGGCAATGCGCCAAGCGAGGATGCGACGGATCTCAGGCGTGGCACCTCGGGTCAGTCCGAGAAAGACGAGCGCCGATCCTGGCGGATTGACCACTGGAAAGATCGCCGCAAACATGAGCGGGAATGTGTTGAAAGCCTCGGTCATTCAATTCCGTTCCTGCGTGTCGGCAACCGGGTTGGGCATATGGGGACAAGCGCCCCTAGAGCCGGCCGCTCTTCGTCGGCGCATGCCGACGCCGTCGAGTGCGCGGCTACTCAGAAGCGGAACAGCCCCATGAACGGCCTGAACGGCCTTCTCTGCTGGGGCGGCTGACTTGGCGTAAACACACCGGGAGGATCGGGGCCGATCACGATGACCTTGGTGTTCGCCATGCCTTCTGCCGAGACAAGTTGATAGAGCGTAGTGGCGTTGGGGAGCGAGAGGCGAACGCAGCCGTGGGATACCGGCGTGCCGAGACCGGCGTGGTCGGTGCCATGAATGCTGTGACCTCTCTGGGTGAAGAAAATGGCGTGCGGCATGCCGGCGTTGTCCCACTCCTGGGAGTAGTGCATGACCTCCATGCGGAAGGGCTTGTAGGAGCCGGCAGGCGTCGAGAAGCCGGTGGCACCGGTCGATACGGGCCAGCGATAAAGCAGCGCGCCGTTGACCGACACCGTCATGGTCTGGCTCGGCTTGTCGATCTGGATAAGAATATTGGCGTAGGCCTGCTTGCTTGCGGTGCAAGCAAGGCTCACGCCGAGCAACGTCAAGGCAACGAGCCTGAGGCGCTTCATTCCTCTTGATCCCCGTCTAACCGCCCGTGCAACTCGGGCACAAGTCTAGGTCCGATTGGGGCGGCTGAAGGTCAGTGTAGCTGGAATATAGCCATTCGTCATGCCGGCAGGGTTCGGGGGCTTCTCCCCCGTTTGCCGGGCGCGCCAGGCAAGGCGCGGATTTCCGGTCTCGGGTTCTTGCGTCTCGGAAGCTGGCGGTGTGGGGTCTATCACGCGCTTGCGCGGAAAACTGATTGTGACCTCGGTGCCATAGCCGAATTTGCTCTTGAGCTCGAAGGTGCCGTCATGGAGTTCGGTGAGACCTTTGGTGATCGCAAGACCGAGGCCAGTGCCACCTTCAGCTGCCTGTTGCGCAAGCGAACCTTGGCCGAAGCTCGTGAGCACGCTCGGTATCTCATCCTCGGGAATGCCTGGACCGGTGTCTTTGACGCTCAGAAACTGTCCGCCCAAGCCAGTGCTGCCGATTGCAAGCGTGACGGTGCCTCCCACCGGAGTAAACTTGACAGCATTCGAAATGAGGTTGAGGCAGATTTGCCGCACCGCGCGCTCGTCGGCCCAGAGCTGCGGCAAAGCCGGCTCGAACAGCTCGACTATTTTCAATTCCTTGGTCTCGGCGCGAAGCCGCATCAGCCGGTGACAATCAGCGGCCACCTTGGCGAGGTCGACTGCACTCTCGTTCAATTCGTAGCGGCCAGCCTCGATGCGGCTGATGTCGAGAATTTCGTTGATTAGGTTGAGGAGGTGCTGCCCGCTCTGGTGAATGTCGTTGGCGTATTCCTTGTAAGTCGGATTGCCGTGTGGGCCCAAGATTTCTCCCTGCATGATCTCTGAGAAGCCGATGATGGCGTTCAACGGCGTGCGCAGCTCGTGGCTCATAGTGGCGAGGAAGCGCGACTTGGCAAGGTTGGCTTCCTCGGCGCGCGCCCGCGCCTCCTCTGAGATCGCCTTGGCGCGTTCGAGTTCGGCAATCAGCGCGTCTTTCTCGGCGCGGAACTCGAGCATGTCGATTACGGTCGAATTGAATCCGCTCGTCAGCCAAATGAAATAGATGTGCACGCCGACGGCCATGGCCGCCATCGCCCAATAGAAAGGATTGTCGAGCAGGGCGAAGCAAACGACGATGGCGGCGGTCATCGGCAAGGTGCCGGCATAGACCATAGGCATGAGCGCGGACGCGAATAGCATGCGCATGGCAATGACGATGAGGAACGAGGCGAAGATAAAGGTATGCGCCGCCTCCCCTTGTGTGTCGGGGCTGATGAAGGCGACCGAGGCCCAGGTCACGCCATAAAGGAGTTCTGCCGCGGTGATCCTGGCCCGCCACGGCGAGGTCGTGGCCTCGTCGCGGGGTGCCTTGATGAATTGGACGCAGAGGGCGATTTGGACGGCCTTAGCGACGAGCACGGCGCCTAGCCAAAGCAGAAGATCGCGCGGGGGCGCCCAGAACATGGCGCCAACAGCTACAATGACGGCGAGGAGCGGCGCCGTTACAGCCGCGGATAGCTCGTTCTTGGCAAACATCAGCAAGAGCTCGTATTGGAACTCTGGCTTGACGTTGGATTCGTGAGAGACCTTCTCGCGGGCTTCGGCGACGCTCGGAAGGGAGCGCCGCCCAATGTCGATCGTTGCCGAGGGGGCCCGTCCCACCTCGGTTGACGCGCCAACTGACCTGCTCATGGACTCGCGAACGACCTGACTGACAAAAAGGCGAAACCGGCCAGTGACATAGATTTAAAGAGAAAGCCTCCCCTGGTCCCCCTGAAGGCTCGGCCTAGAACTATCTGCGGAAATCCCTAACGGCGCGTTTACTCTCGCCCCGTGCTGACACGAAGCATTAAGATGCCGGCCCGATGCGACTGACAATTATCGGCTGTGGTGACGCGTTTGGCGCCGGGGGCAGCCTCCACACTTCATTTCATATACGATCTTCCGCCTCGACCTTTTTGATCGATTGCGGCGTCACGACGCTTATCGGGCTGCGCCGGCTTGCCCTTGAGCCAAGCGATATCGACATGGTGTTCGTTACCCATCTGCACGGCGACCATTTCGGCGGCCTGCCGTGGATCCTGCTCGACGCGCAGTTCATGAGCAAGCGAACACGGCCCATGGTGGTGACCGGGCCCAAGGGAATCGAAGCGCGCTTCGTCAAGGCGGCGGAGGCGCTCTATCCAAATTCGACCACTGCCGAGGGCTTCAAGTTCACCTTCGTCGAATATGAGGAGCAGAAGCCGTTAGAGATCAGCGGCATCACCGTTACTCCGTTCGAGGTTAAACATCCCTCAGGCGCACCGCCTTACGCGCTCAGATTTAACATCGATGGGAAGGTGGTAGCGTTCACAGGTGACACCGGCTGGGTCGATACGCTGCATAAGGTTGCCAGCGGCGCAGACCTCTTCATCAGCGAATGCTTTCAGTACGATGTGACGCTTCCCATCCATCTCGATTACAAGACCATCGACGCGAACTACGAAAAGTTCGGTGCAAAACAGGTGCTTCTCACCCATATGGGAGAGGCCATGCTCTCTCATGTCGGAAAGGTCGACCGGTCGCGTTATCTCATCGCCCATGACGGCATGACACTCGAACTATGACCGCTCAAGCGGCTGAGCTCGACCGGCTGCTCGCCGCCATCCGCTCCTGCCGCTATTGCGTGGAAAGCCCGCAAGGCAAGCCTTTGGGACATGAACCGCGTCCCGTGCTCAAGGCAACCGGTACGGCGCGGCTTGCCGTGTGCAGCCAGGCGCCGGGCACCAAGGTCCATCTATCGGGCATACCCTTCACCGACGCCTCCGGGGACCGCTTGCGCGATTGGATGGGAGTCTCTCCGCAGGAGTTCTACGATGAGGCCCGCGTAGCCATCGTGCCCATGGGCTTCTGTTTTCCCGGGCAGGACGAGAACGGCGCAGACCTTCCGCCGCGGCGCGAATGCGCGCCCCTCTGGCACCGGAAGCTTTTTGCAGCGATGCCTCAGATCGAGCTTGTGCTCGCGATCGGCTCCTACGCGCAACGTTTTCATCTTGGCGATGCGGCCGGAGCGACGCTGCAAGAAACCATGCTTGGATGGCGGCGGCATATGAGACGCAAGCGGCGACCGCGCGTGCTGCCTTTGCCGCATCCGTCCTGGCGCAACAATGCCTGGCTTAAACAAAACCCCTGGTTCGAGACTGAGCTGTTGCCGGTGCTGCGCCGCGAGGTAAGGGATCTTCTCTAAAAATTGCTCTTGTCTCTGGAAGGAAAATAATCTACTAAGCATATAGACATTAAGGACAATGGAAAGAGGTTCCCGGTTTTGCTAGAATCACGCAAAAATATCATCAAGGCTCCCATGTTTGACCGTATGGACCGCAAAATTCTCGATATTTTGCAGAGGGATTGCACGCTTCCGGTCGCCGAGATCGGCAAGCAAATCGGACTTTCCACCACGCCCTGCTGGCGGCGCATCCAGAAGCTCGAGGAATCTGGCGTGATCCAGCGCCGCGTCGCTGTGCTGGACCCCAAGAAGGTCAATGTCGGCGTCACCGTGTTCGTCTCGATCACCACGAGCCGCCATACGCAGGAGTGGCTCGAGCGCTTCCACGAGGCGCTCAAGGACCTTCCCGAGGTAGTCGAGTTCTATCGTATGAGCGGGCAGGTCGATTATCTGCTCCGCGTGGTGGTGCCCGATATCGAGCGCTATGACGCCTTCTATAAGAAGCTTATCAGCAAGATCGAACTCTCCGACGTGAGCTCTTCCTTCGCTATGGAGCAAATCAAATATACGACGGTGCTGCCGCTCGAATACGCCGCCGAAGACAAGAGGCTCTAAAGCGAGACATCTTAGCGCCGGTGCTCAAGCAGGGCGATCAGGCTCGACGTATCCCATCTCCCGCCGCCCATCTCCTGGATCTCGGCATAGAACTGATCGATGATAGCGGTGACGGGGAGGCTCGCGCCGTTTCTCCTCGCCTCCTCGAAGCACATCGCGAAATCCTTGCGCACCCAATCGACGGCGAAGCCAAAATCGAACTTGCCCTCGATCATGGTCTTCCAGCGATTGTCCATCTGCCAGGATTGGGCCGCGCCCTTGGAGATCGTCTCGATCACCTTCGCCACGTCGAGCTTTGCCGCCTTTGCGAAGTGAAGCGCCTCGGCGAGCGCTTCAATCAGACCGCCGATGCAAATCTGATTGACCATCTTGGTGAGCTGGCCTGAGCCCGCTGGGCCGATCAGATTGACTGCACGCGCGTAGGACTCAATCACCGGCTTCGCGCTCCGGAAATCTTCCTCGTCTCCGCCGACCATCACCGTCAGGGTTCCACCGTCCGCGCCGGACTGCCCGCCCGACACCGGCGCGTCGAGCGCGCCAGCGCCACGTGCCCGTGCCGCGTCATGAAGCTCGCGGGCGATCGTGGCTGACGTCGTGGTGTGGTCGACGAAGACCGCACCAGCCCTCAGCGCGTTGAACGCGCCGTCAGGCCCGAGCGTCACTGAACGGAGATCGTCGTCGTTGCCGACGCAGGTAAAGACGAACGCGGCGCCTTCGGCTACCTCGGCGGGCGTCGCAGCGACTCCTCCGCCAAATTTCGTGACCCAAGCTTCAGCCTTTGCGCGGGTGCGATTGAACACCGTAACGTCGTGATGCCCGCGTGTCTTGAGATGCCCGGCCATGGGGAAGCCCATAGTCCCGAGCCCGATCCAGGCAACTTTGCTCATGGCTTCTCTCACCCCAGCAGTCATGGCCGGGCTTGGCCCGCCCATACCCGTGTTTCCTTGTGCCAAAACATGCATGCCCGGCACAAGACCGGGCACGACACCTTTTGAGGTGATGTGAAGCCTAGGCGATAGGCGCTTCGGGGAAAGAGAGCTGCTCGCGGGCGCGCCACTCATTGGTGACGTAGTTAATGATGAGCGAGGTGCGTACGCCCTTGATCGGGCGCTTCTCGAAGCCGTGATAGGTGTTGTTCGACGGCACGAAGATCATGGCCGCGTTCGAAGCGAAGGGCGAGCGTCCGAAATGGCGCTTGTCGCCATCATAGATGTCGGTGCCGAGATCCTTGTGGCTCGGATCCTTCGACAGGTAGAGCAGCAATGTGAAGGATTTGACGCCGAGATCGGTGTGGGGCTCGAGCCAGAAGCCGTCGATGTCTTGCGCGAACTCGATGCGCAGATAGGTTCCCTTGAGATTGGTGCCGAACGCCTTCTCGATGTGTCGCGTGACGCGCTTGTCCTGGAAAGCTTGCGCTATGGCCTCGCACACCGGGAAATGCGTGCGGTTGTCGACATCGAAATATTTGCGCGTGTTGTTGTGCAATTCGCGTTTGCCTGAAACGCCGTCGAGCGAAGGCGCTTCGAAGGGGAGGGCTATGACGTCGTCAACGGTGTCACGGGGAAGACAATTGCTGATCAACCAGTGCCGATAAGGCTGGTCGGATTGCTTCCCGCTGTCGATGCTCTTGATGAAGCTGCGGACGATATCGTCCGCCGAACTCTTTCCCGCAGGCTCAGTCGAACGCTTGACCGCGACGCTTTCCCTCATGATGCCGCTTAACTCCCTCTAAAGGCACGAAATGCTGGCCATCCAGCGCCCAGGCGGCCCATCTAAGCTCCAAATACCACCGGGGGCCGCTCTGCGCAAATGCGAGGGCCGGCCTTGACCGGAATCGAGCCGCGCGCTGCGAGATCAAAATCAGTTGAAAGTCGCGCGCGGAATGCGAAACGGCTTCAAATCCTCGAGCAAGTCGTCCGCGTCTTCCTCGGTCTCTTCCGCACGCAGGCACTTGGCGAGGAGCTCGAGCAGCGACGCATGCAGCTCGCGCTCGGTGGCAAGTTGAGGCGGATTCGCGGCGAGGAACGCGAGGATGTCCCCATAATCAGGCATCGGCAACCCCGTACTCCCTAGCGGAAACGAGGGTGGCGAGGCTGTGTGTCAAAACTTGGGCCTCAACCCTACCACGCTGGGCAGCTCGGCGAGGCTGGCCGTTGGGCCGTCCCCTCAGCTCAAGCGCGGAGCCGATAGCGGCCGATCAACCGCATCGGCGAGCGTCCGCCAGTATCGCCGAACAGCGACAGGCCATCCACAGTAACGCCCGCGGCACAAATCTCTTCGAGCACCGGCCAGAGCGCCTGCGCCACGCGCTCAAGATGCGCCGTGTCGAGCGGGCCCGTTAGCCTGATGGCAAAGCGATACTCGCTCAGCACATATGGGTCGCCAAAGCTCTCCAGAAGGACGCGCTGATAATCGCTGAGATGAGGGCCTGCATATTCCGTACGCTCGGCGTCGCTCGGCGGCGCGGCGAAATCCTCGAACGCGGCGATGCACTGAGCAGCGAGCCACTCGAGTGCGGGCCTCGCATCGACTGGACGCAGTACGAGCGAGCAACCGGCGCGGGATAGGGTGAGCGGTCCGGTCTCGACCGACTTGCGCCTCGCCGCAAAATTGATGAGCCGCGCTTTCACCGCATCGAGGCCCGCGCCGTCGCGCAACGTGAATGGCGCTCTGAACATCGCATGCAGTCCGGTGTAGCGCCCGGGTCCAGCAGCGATCTTGGCGAAGCTCGTTCCGGCAAGGCCGGCATTGGAGAAAGCTTGCAGCGTCACGCCGTCATTGGCGCGGCCAAACCACGAGCGACCGAACGCTGCAAGAGCGGTGCCTGGCTGCGGTGTGTAGTAGATCGCATAACGGGCGAGGTTCGCGGGGGTTGCTGCCGCGCCCGTCCGCCGATTTTCGAGGTGGGCACAATTGAGCATCGAATCCTCCTCCCTAGGTGGTCGCCTTGATTGGCGGCGCTCATGCGCGGAACCGCTAGCATTTGGCTGTGGCGCAGGCGCGACCGGTTCTTGGCGATAGGGAGGCCGAGCGATGAACAGTGCGTGAATCGATTTGTTGCAGGCGCGAAGACGTACGCTCGCGGCCTTTGACAGACCGAGCGTTCGCGGGCATGCGTTGCTGCGTCGCAGCAGGCGAGGGGATGATGATCGAGCTTTACACGTGGACCACGCCTAACGGCCAAAAGATCTCAATCATGCTCGAGGAGGTAGGCCTGCCTTACCGCGCGCATCCCATCGACATCACCAAGGGCGAGCAATTTCATCCCGACTTCCTCAAAATTTCACCTAACAACAAAATTCCCGCCATCGTCGATTCCGACAACGGATTCCATCTTATGGAGTCGGGCGCGATCCTGCTCTATCTCGCCGAGAAGACCGGCAGGCTCTGGCCGCAGGACTTCCCTACCAAGTGGCGCGTGGTCGAGTGGCTGATGTGGCAGATGGGAGGACCCGGCCCCTTTCTCGGCCAGGTGCACCATTTCGTGAAGTTCAATCCCGGCAAGAGCGCCTATGCCGAGGAGCGCTACGCCAAGGAGGCGAAGCGGCTTTGGGGCGTGCTCGACCGGCGGCTTGCCGAGGTCGAATATGTCGCCGGCGATTATTCCATCGCCGATATCGCCATCTGGCCTTGGATCTCGCGCTTTGCCTGGCAGACCGTGGATTTCGACGAGCATCCCAACGTCAGGCGCTGGTATGTGGCGATCGCCAATCGGCCTGCCGTCAAACGCGGCTGGGATGTGCTGAAAGAGGGACGCGCAATCCCCATGCCTTGAACGGCGCGCAAGCTGGCTAGCGGCCTGTGGTTGAGCTGTGGCAGAATGTGTCCGTGCCGCGAGGAGGCGCCGGAGGGGAGCCGGCGAGGACGGGAGGACGTCGCATGAAAGTTGGTGGCGCCGGTCGCCTGATCGGACACAACCTGACACTCGCTTTCTCTGTCATGTCGTGCGTCGCGTTGCAGTCGGGCTCAGCGTCTGCGCAAGTCGTTCAGCCGGTCGATGCGCCCATCGCCGGCGTTGCTTAACCGCATGGTCCGCCACGGGGGCTAACGCCCGCGCGCGCCGGAGAACGCCACAATCGACTCTAGATCAAAGTCTGGTGATGGAGCGGGCCGCTTGCCGTGCCCGGTGACGAGTGGAGAGGGTGATGAAAAAATCGATTATTGTCGCGTTTGCACTTCTCGGAATGGGCGGCTTCGCCACGGTCGCAATCTCAGCCGACGACCTTGCCGCCGCCGTCAAGGAGCGCAGGCATCTGATGAAGGAGGTCGTCGCGCCCGCCGCCAAGCTCGGAGGTCAGATGGTGAAGGGCGTGAAGCCGTTCGATGCCACGGAAGCTGCCAAGGCGATGAACGAGATCAACGGGGTCCCAGATAAATATGTGAAGCTGTTTCCCAAGGGCACGGCGCATGGCGAGATCGCCGACAGCGAGGCAAAGGCCAAGATCTGGGAAGATTTCAGCGACTTTGAAGCGACGGCTACGAAGCTCAAGGATGCGAGCGCAGAGGCCGCCGCCGCGGCAGCACAAGGCGAAGGCGCCTTCACGGCAGCCTTCAACAACATGACCAAAGTGTGCAAGGATTGCCATCAAACCTTTCGCGAAAAGATCCAAGAATAGTCGAGGCTACGCGGCCGTCTGAAGCCGAACCATCGCTTTTAGGGGAGGAGGAAGTTGCGCAGAGCGCTGCTGGCGCTGCTTGCCCTCGTCGTTGCAGGCGCGATCGTATTCTACCTGCTGACGATGCCGGCCACTGTTCCGGCTTCGGCGCTGCCCGCGCATACCCCCGACCTTGCCAACGGCAAATATATTTTCATCGCCGGTGGCTGCGCCGAGTGCCACGCGGTGCCGCTGAAGAAGTGCGACGATCTCAAGACCAAGGACAAAGAGGTGCTAGCCGGAGGACGCTGCCTCAAGACGCCGTTCGGCGTGTTTCACGTCCCCAACATCTCTCCCGACAAGGAAACCGGCACCGGCAACTGGACCACGGTCGATTTTATCAACGCAATGAAGCACGGCATTGGACCGGGCGGCGAGCATCTCTATCCGGCGTTTCCCTATTCGTCCTATCAGCGCATGACCTATGAGGACCTGATCGACCTCAAGGCCTATCTCGACGCTCTGCCGGCGGTGAAGAACGAGGTGCCACCGCATGAGCTGTCATTCCCGTTCAACATCAGGCGCACGCTCGGCCTTTGGCAGATGCTCTATATCGATGGGAAAGACTTCACGCCCGATCCCAAGGCGAGCGCCGAGCTAAACCGCGGCGCCTATCTCGTAATGGGGCCGGGACACTGCGTAGAGTGCCATTCCTCGCGCAACATCCTCGGCGGCATCATCGCTGATGAAGCCTTCGCCGGTGCCAAGAATCCCGAAGGCAAAGGTACCGTTCCTAACATCACGCCGAGTGACGACGGCATCGGCGACTGGAGCGAGGAGGACATCGCCTATCTGCTTGAGACGGGAAACACGCCGGATTTCGACGTGATCGGCGAGAATATGGGTCCCGTGCAGGAGAACATGGCCAAGCTCACGCCCGAGGACCGCAAGGCCATCGCCGCCTATATCAAGTCGCTGCCGCCGCGTCCCGACGCCTTACCCAAGTCCGAGCAGAAGAAAGACAAGGACAAGAACAAGAAAGACAATGCGGGAAGCGAGCAGGAGGACGGGAGCGCGAAGGAGCCCGAGTACGACAAGGCGCAAGCCGACCTGATCTGGTCGGCCGACGGCAAGGTCGAGCACGTGGTGGGAGGGGTGGTCGCCGAGAATGTCGACGCGAAGAACATCAAGGGCGTCGTGTCGAAATGGGCTGCGTTGAAATGGCTCAATCACCAGGCGGCACTTGCGCCGGTTCCTGGCAAGCTGCTCAGTGGCAATCAGCGCCATGCCGTCGGCGATCTCGTTCAAGTCGAAATCGCCGACGCCAAATATCCGCACCTCACCCTGTTCAACCTGCCGCCAGACGGGCGCGTCGAATTTTATGTGCCGGACCCCAACAAGCCCGAGGAGGCTAAGAAGGATTGGAGCAGCGCGCAAAGCCGCGCCAGAGAAGGCCGAGTCGAAAGAAGAAGGCGAGAAGGCGGAGCCGAAGGAGTAGGGTGAGAAGGCAAGAGTCGAAAGAGGAGGGAGAAAAGGCGGAGTCGAAGGAGGGATCCGAAACCGAGCAAGCTTCCGTCGAAAGCACGGCCGCCGCCGAAAAGGTCAAGTCAGGTGA
>DASSLP010000067.1:0-6051 GCA_035689365.1 Methyloceanibacter sp. | reverse complement strand
CCGGAGATGCGCACGCTCATTACCTTTGCCGGAGAGCCGTCAGGCTCTACGGCGGAAGCCGTGGTCCAATAGCGCGATTTTCTTGGGTTTAGCGGAGGATGCGCTCGAGGTCGGGATCGGGGGCGTCGTCGCTGCCGCTGTTTTGATCTGCCGCGCCTTCATCGGGAGTCGGTTGCAAAGCGCTCTTGCCCGGCTGCTTCTGGCTCGGCGGTGGTGCCGCGTCGCCTTGAGCATCCTTGTTGCGCGGACCGACACGAACATTGCCGAGCAAGCGGCCGATCGCTTCGCCGACCGGCTTCCCCTTGAACTTCTTCTGTAGCGCTTCGCCGATCTGGTTCACCGTCTTCCCGGCCTGCTCTGGGTTGGCGAACATGGCCTTGATCTCCGGCTTGATCGAAGGATTGGCCAACGGGCCCTCGATGCGGACCGGGACGCTGAGCCCGGCGAGATTGTTGGCGCCGCCTTTTCCCTCCGGTGCCGCGGTGACTTCTGGACGGGCCAGCATGTCGATGCTGCTTTGCGTTAGATCCACGTTGCCTTCCGCGGTAACTTTGAGAACCTGGCTCGTCATCTTGAGGTTGCTGGTCTGGGCGATGCCGTTGGCAATGGTGAAGCTGCCGCCGAGGTCGCTGAACACCGTCTTGGCGCCGGGTCCTTGGCGAAGATCGGGCATCTGTCCGGCGCCAACCGAATTGATCAGTTCGGTGATGTTGATCCCCTCGATCGCGCCGTCGCTCACGGCGACGTTGCCCTGACCGGTCAGAGACGACTTGATCTCATCTGAATTGCTGCCGGAGCCGCTGATCTGCAGCGCGAGCTTGGTGTGGCCAGAGAGCATGCTGAACTGTGCGGCATCGCTCAGCAGAGTCTTGGCCTGAACGCCGTCGAGGAGGAGGTTGCCGCTAAAGGCCGGAACCGGCTTGGAGGCGTCGAGCGTGACCTTGCCGCTCGCGTGCCCATCGTACAGCTCCATACCGCCGAGCGTCGCGTTGAGCACGCCGTCGTGGAAGGCGACGCCGAGCGAACTTGGACCGAGCTCGAGGTGGCCGACGCGCGTCTGCCGCACATTCACATTCACATCGGCGTCGAACTGGGCCGGGTGCGCGGCCGGTGCCGGTGCGGCGGGAATAGCGGCGGTTTGCGGTGGCGCCGCAGGATTGTCGTCAGCTTGCGGCGCCGGCTGCTGAGCGTCAGCTTCGGATGGAGGAGTTGCCTCCGGGGCGGGCTCCGCCGCTCCAGCGTTCTGATCGGCGTCAGGCGCCTCGCCTTGGGACGATTGCGCATCGTTGCCCGCCGAAGTTGGAGCGGCGCCCTTTGACTTCGGAGAGCCGCCAGCCTTTTGCCCAGGGGAGTTCGGCAGGAAGGGGTTGAGATCGAGATGATCGAGCGCAAGGGCAGCCCTGATATGCGGTCTTGGCCTCGCCAAGGTCACGACGGCCTGGCCTTGTCCGCCCACGTGCTCAAGCGCAAAGCGCGCCTGGCTCAAGGTGATCTCGTCCTTCTTCCAGGCGAGATAGCTCGCAAGCTCGCCGTCGCCGATGGCGGTCAGCGAAGACGGCCTCTCCCGCATCCAGGCGATCAGCGAAGGTATCGAGTGAGCCTTGGCTGATAGCTGGCCCTGACCCGTGAACTCTGGCCGCGTCATGATCGTGCCGTCGAACCGGGCGGCGATAGCCTGAGTGTCGAGTGAAAGCAGGAGCTTGGCAGGCCGCTTCTCGCGAAGATCAAGCGGCGAGGTCAGCTCGAAGCTGAAATCGACGGTCTGTCCTTTCCAATCGAACTTGCCTTTCCCCGTGGCAGGATCGGCCAGCGCGGGCATGCTCATAGTCGCGTTGATATGCTCGATGCGCTTCTCGGTGCCCTTCTCGTCGTAGACGATGTTGACCGTGCCGTCCTCGATGCTGAGGTCGTTCAGTCTCATGTCGCGTTTGGGCTCGTCGTCCGCTTTCACAACCTTCGGGGCATCCTGCGTCTTGGGCTTGTCGACCTCGACCGGCCGGCCATCAGAGCCGAGGCGGATGGTGATCACCGGCTGTTCGACAACCACACGCTCGGCATCGACCTCCCGGCTGAACAGATCGCTAAAATTGAGGTCGAGCACGAACCGCGCCACCGAGATGTCGGCGGTGCCGGCGCGAGCTTCATGCTCGGTGAACGAGGCATCGGTGATGACGATATGCGGACCGGGCGTGAACAGGAGCGCGGTCGTGCCGTTGACCTTGAGCTCGCGGCCGGTCTGCTCCTTGATGCGCTCGGCGATGCGCTCGCGCACAGCGTCGGCCGAGATCAGGAGATTGACGGCGATCAGCGCAAGCACCGCCAGCGCAACAATGCCGCCGCCGATGATGAGCAGAAGCTTCACAGGCCCTCGCTTGGCGAGGTCTAGCAGCGCGCGGGCTTTGGCCTGCGCTTTATGTGTTAATTGTTGTCGGTCCATGGAATCACGGAATCAATTCCGACATTAGACCGATAAATAAGGTCATAATTGGAATTGCAAGCCGCCACGAGCCTAGAAAACGGCGAATTTAGCGGACCAGGATCGCGTGATTGTCCTAACGGAAGCTTGACGCCTGTCGCTCAAGCGCCCCGCTCGAATCGGCGGTGGCGAGCCAGCCTTCCCCGCTGGTGAGGAGGAAATTCGCCTGATGATGGGTCGGCGCCAGCCCACAGCCGTCATTCAAGTCTGAGACTCCGAGGTAGCGCCGCGCCGATAGGTCCCAATAGGTGACAAGGCCGCCCTTAGGCGCCGAGGCGGCAACGATGATGCCGCTCGAGTCGGCAGCGACCGAGCCAATATAGTTGCGCAAGCCTTGTTGCGTCCCGCGAGGCGCGGGCACGATGACCGGCTCCTCGCCGCGCCGGTGGAAGCCGATGAGCGGAGGCGCGTCCACCTCCGATCCGCGATACTGGCAGCCGAAGGCGACGACATCGCTGGCAGGGCGTCAATCGCGTACTGCACCACAGCGTTACCCTCGTCGTTCCCCTCGCCGATCATCTGGTCGTAGGACTCGGTGGTCAGCGCGCGGAGATAAAGCGCGTTCATCGCATCCGTGGTGGCATCGAGCTTGGTTCTCACCTCCGCATCGACCTCAGGCGACTTCGCCTTCACTAGGTCGGAGATGCTCGGGCCTGTGACGATCGATCTGTCGGCGCGGCGATAGGTGCCGAGATAGACGTTGCGGATGCCGAGCGCGTCGAGGAAGTGCGAGGCGTGCGTGTTGTCAGAGAAGCAATCGTGCTCCTCCTCGGGGTCGTGGATCATGAGCCCGAGCTTCATAGCGCTCGCCAGCGAGCTCGCCGTAAGAGAGGCGGCCGAGCCCAGTCATGATTGCGGTGAGCCCCGCCTCGTCGCTGCCATCCTCAAGGTGCTTGCGCGCCTTCCCGCCAGGGGCCCATTGCGACGCCATCCAGGCGAGATCGTCGACAAGAAGATCGGTGGCGGTGCGGAGATACTCTGCGCGCCGATCGCAATTGCCGTTGCTGCACTTCTTGAGATCGTAGTCGGTCGCGGGGCGATTGCCGTTGCCTGGGCCGGTTCCGTTCAAGTCCTGGCCCCAAAGCAGGAACTCGATGGCGTGATAACCGGTGGCGACGTTGGCCTCGACCCCGCCGGCCTCCTGGAGATGGTCTGCCAGGAGCTCCTTGGTGATCTTCGAGGTGTCGAGCTTCATGCCACCGATGATGAGCGTCTTGTTGGCAATGACATTCGCCGTGTAGAGCTCGTTCTCCGCCGACTCGGTGCCATAGGACGAAGACACGTAATCGATCAGGCCTTCGTCGAGCGGCCAGGAGTTCACCCGCCCCTCCCAATCGTCGACGATCGCGTTGCCGAAGCGGAAAGCCTCGGTCTGCATGTAAGGAATGCGGGCAGCGATCCAGGCCGCGCGTGCGGCGCGAAGATTGTCATCGGTCGGCTTGGCAAGGAACGCATCGACGGCGAGCTTGAGCGTACGCGCCGTGCCGAGGGAGTCAGTATAGGCCGCTTGCGCGATGTGGGCGTAGACCTTGATGACATCCTTGGGAGTGGGATCGGCTGAGGCTGGTGACGCCGCGGCACTCGCGGCAAGAGCAAAGCAAATCGTGGCGGCGGCTAGAGGCCGGGCAAACGCAAAACGTCCGAACATCAGCGTCCCTTCTTTGCCGAGGCTTCTCCCCGGTCGTTGAGCGCCAGCTAATAACACGATTGCGACGGCCCTTCGGCCTACGACCTCGGGGCCGCCGCAAGGTTGAGATGAGGAAGCGCCCGCGCTCGCGCTTGGACGCTTCGGGCGCCGGGCTGGGCAGCCGGTCGCCTTGTCAAAACCCTAGCGCAGGCGATAACATGCATGAAGTGAACTCTTTTCAGCAGAATTATTGCAAGCAATGCACCTAAAGGACGTCGACGCCAATCTGCTGGTGACACTCGACGCCCTCCTCGTCGACGCGAGCGTCACCCGCGCCGCGGAGAGGCTCGGCCGCAGTTCCTCCGCGATTAGCCATGCCCTTGCCAAGCTTAGAGAAATCTTCGCCGACGAACTGTTCGTGCGGGCCGGCCAGAAGCTTGTTCCTACTGCCAAGGCGATCGAGCTTGCGCCGACCGTGCACGTCATCCTCGCCGGCATGGAGAGCCTGCTTCGGCCGAGCAATCCGTTTGATCCGTCGCTTGCGATGCGCGACTTTTCCGTGGCGGCGAGCGAGGCGGCAGAGCTCATTCTCCTTCAGCCCCTTCGTCAGTGTCTCAAGCCATTAGCTCCGAGCGTGCGCGTCGACTGGATGCCATTCCATCGCGAGGACAATATCGATGCGCTGCGCAACGGTCGCTGCCATTTCGTCATCGACATCGAGGGCGCACCAGTACCGGCGCCCGACATCCGCGTACTCAAGCTGTTCGACGATGAGCTCATCACGCTTGCCCGCGACGGTCATCCCTTGGCAAGGCGCAAGACTGCGGATCGCTTCGCCGCGGCAGAGCATATCGAGGTGAACTCACTTCCCGCCATAGACCTGATCAATCGCGCGCTAGCTGCCGAGAAGCTCACCTGCAACGTCTCATCGCGCGTGTCTTCGGTGTTGGTCGGGCTCTTGCTCGCGCTGAACAGTGATGCGCTGATTACGCTTCCCGCTTCGCTCGCGCAGATCCTCGAGAAGCAGTTCGGGCTGGTGCGCATTCACCAGCCATTCGGCGCAATTGCCTTTCCGGTGAGGTTGCTGTGGCATTCGAGCTATGACCGTGACGAATGCCATGCCTGGGTGCGCGGTGAGCTATCGGCTCTCGCTCGTGAGATCGCCGGCGCAGCCTAAAGGTGACGCGATGAGCGGAGCGCCGCGGCGGTTTTCAGACCTTTGCCGCCGGCTCGTTCTTGTCGCTTTCGCCGCCAGTTTGTCCTTGTCCCCTCCGGCTCTCGCGGCGGAGCCGTCGGACCTCGAGAGCAATATCACCATCACTGTCGATGGTGCTCAGAAGCAGGTCTCGCTCGCGGATGGCCGCGCTCAACATTCCTGCCGCAAGCATCGCGCTCATCGATAAGGATCAAATCGCGTTCGCACGTGCTTACGGCGATGGTGTGACTCCAAACACGCTGTTTCAGGCGGCGTCTTTGTCGAAATTCGTAACTGCGGTCGGCGCGCTGCGGCTGGTCGATCAGAAGCGCCTTCGCTCGACGCTGACGCGAACGCAGCCGCGTGCTCGGGACAGATGCGCCACACTCAGGGCAGCTGATTTCCGTCGCCGTAGTGACCTTTCGCCGCCACGCGGGCGAGCTCGGAAGGCAGCGGCTGCGCGAAGGTGCTATGCGCCATCTCGGCCGGCTTTAACACGAGCGCGTCCATTCCTTCGAGGAAGGTCGTGTGCAGCGTGTCGGCCATGAGCGCCTCGGCGATCTCGTACCCGCCGCCCGAGTAGTGATAGGCGCTCCCGGGCATGGCGATCACCGTCACCGGCGGCGAGTTCGCAGGCGGCGAGCCATCAAGAATTTGCGTGAGTGTCGGCAGCGCGGCGCCGACCTTATAGCCGACAAAAAACTGGCACACCGACCCCTCCAGTCATGCTCAAGAGCCCTCGCAATGTCACGG
>DASSLP010000066.1:0-9911 GCA_035689365.1 Methyloceanibacter sp. | reverse complement strand
GGTGTCGCTCAGGCGGTCGAGTGCCGATTGGCCCTGTCCCGCCGAGAACAGCACGAACATGCCTTCGGCTGGATCCATGCGAGTCAGCCCGCGCGTCAGCCCGATCGAGCGCTTGCCTTGCATCGCGAAGGGATTGTCGCGGCAGGCATCGAGAATGAGGATCACCGTCGCTGCGCCCTTCTGCTGCAAGCGATCGGAGAGGCCATTGGCGGCGAAGGAGGCGTCCTCGACCAGACCCTCCTCGCCAGGATTGGCGGCGGGCACGTCGACGGGGAGAAGATAGTTCGTGCCATCGATGGCGAAGCCGTGCCCTGCGAAATAAACGAGCGCCGTGTCTCCTGGCGCGATCTTGCCTTCGAGCTCGACCAGCGCGCGGCTCATGGCGCGACGCCCGACATTCTCGGCTTGACCACGTCGAAGCCGAGCTTCGACAATTCAGACGCGATGGCGTCGGCGTCGTTCACCGCCTTTTGCAGTTGTGGGACGTTCTCATAGGCGTTGTTGCCGATGACGAGGGCGACGCGATTTGCTGCGGCAGCTGGCAAAGCGGCGAGGAGAGCAACTGCGCAAGCAGCCATGAAGGCGAGGCGCATTCCGCGCCAGCCACGCGAATGGATCGTCACGATAGAGGCCCTCCCGCTCCCTTTAAGTCGGCCTAAAGCTATGCAGCCGAGGGGCGTCCGACAAGGAGAGGTCAGGCGAGCAGCAGCCACAAGCCGATGCCGATCAGGGCCGCGGTCCACACGAGATCGAGATTGATCCAGCCGCGCCTGAGGAAATCGAGGCCGACCCACTCATAGACGACAAGGGCGACAATGCCCGTCACGGCGAGCATGGCGAGGCTGTGCGCGAGCACGGCAAGCGATGCGATCCAGAGCGAGTCCGTCGCCGGCATATGATGCGCGTGCTCGCCCATATGCTCGAGCGGCATCAATACCGGGATGAGCATCATGCCTGCGCCATGCGCCGTGGCCATGACGAAGGACCAGACGGCGAGACCGACGAGCCCGGTCTTGAGCCCGATGCGCACGCGGTGCCGATGTCCGTAGAGGAGATGATAGAGTCCCCACGCGATGAGAAGCAGGCCTGAGAGGATGCGGAACGCACCCTCGTCGATTGCCATGCCGAGCACGATCACCGCATAGACCACCACGGCAATCGCTAGCGCGTGGCCGATGGCGATGGGGATGAGCGAGGCAAGCACCACGACGCGGCTTTGCCGATAAAGCCCGAGCGCAACGGCGAACAGCCAGCCCATGGCCGGGTTGAGTCCGTGAAACGCGCCGAGCCCGATCAGCACCAGCCATGGCGAGATGTCAGACATGCTCGGTTCAAATTGACGAGGAGGCTTGTCGAGGTAGGTGGCGAAGGGGGTGTCATCTTCGCCCGAGGCTTTGGCGTCGGCAAGGCAGAGGTGCCACGAAGGGTCTTGTGCCTGCCCTCGGCAGGCCGTGCCGCCCAGCCCGTCGGTGGAATTTCATTTCTATTTGGCGCAGCGTGGGGAACGCCGAGATGCCTGTGCTAATTGAGACGAACCGAGCTAGCCTGGATTCTCAAAGAGAGACTCTCGCGGGAGGAGCATATGGCTCAAGTGAAAGCCAAAAGCAGGCCGGCGCGCTCCAGAGAAGAGCATGCGGCGAGGGAGTCACAAGGCTGGAGCGAGCTCTGGCGTAAAGAGGGTTGGTGGGCGGTCTGGCTCGGGCTCGGCATCGTCATCGTGGCGATCATCGCTTTCCTCGCCGGCGGAACCATCAAGCCGATCGCCGTCAAGCCGGCAAGCTGGGACAGTTTCGCTGCGCTTGGCGATCATTTCGCCGCGCAGTGGCAGTGGTATGTCGCGCAGCTCGTGCTGTGGCTGATCGTGTTCGGCATCAGCGCCACAGCGATGGGCTGGAAGCTCGGCGAGTTCCTCCCCTCCTTCCTATTGGTCTATGCGATCTCGCTCGTCATCTTCGTCATCGGCCAATGGAAACAGGCCGGCGCCTACAATCTCGAACCACCGCTTGTCGCTCTCGTGGTTGGCCTGCTCATCTCCAATTTGCTGCCGCTGTCGGCATGGATGGATGCCGGATTCCGCGTCGAGTACTACATCAAGACCGGCATCGTGCTGCTCGGCGCCACCCTGCCCTTCACCCTGATCATCTGGGCCGGGCCGCTCGCCATGCTGCAAGCGACCATCGTCTCGGTCGTCACCTTCGCTGTGATCTATTACGCAAGCCGCCCTCGGACTTGACCGCAGGCTTGGCGCGTGCCTCGGAGCGGGCGGCGCGATCTGCGGCGTGTCAGGCGCGATAGCCATGGCTGGCGCGGTGAAGGCGACCAAGGAGCAGGTGGCGATCGCCATCACCCTCGTGATTTTGTGGGCGATCGTCATGATCTTCGTGCTGCCGTTCGCTGCTAAGGCGCTTCAGCTCCCTGCCGCGATTGCCGGTGCCTGGATCGGCAATTCGGAATTTGCCGACGCAGCAGGACTCGCCGCTGCGCAGACCTATGGCGGCATGGCAGAGGCATCGCAGGGCGCCATTCAAGGCACGGCAGAGCAAGCGCTCCAAGCCTTCACGCTGATGAAGGTCATCGGCCGCGACATCTGGATCGGCATTTGGGCCTTCATCTTCGCGCTGATCGCGACCACGCACTGGGAGGTGGAGGAGACCGGAGCGCGGCCGAGCCCAGCCGAGATCTGGTGGCGGTTCCCGAAATTCGTCGTCGGCTTTTGATTGCTTCGGCCTTGCTCACTTTGATCGCCGCCGGCTACAGCTTCGACGAATACAAAAAAACCGTGGAACCGAACCTGGTCGCTCCGATCAAGGATTTGCGCACTTGGGCTTTCATCTTTTGCTTCCTGTCGATCGGACTTACCACGCGGTTTCGTGAGCTTGCCGGCGTCGGCGCGCGACCGTTCCTTGGCTTCAGCGCGGGTGTCGTCGTCAATGTAGTGCTGGGATTCCTGCTCTCGGCGGTGGTGTTTGCGAGCTACTGGACCAGTCTGTTGCCGGGACGGTGACGCGCGGTTCCTCCGAGGCTAGTCGACGCCGAGCGCCTTCCGTGCCTTCGCGGTGATCGACTGCCGCGTGGAAGAAAATCCCTCCCACGGGTCGCGCTTCATCGCTTTCAGGCGCGCTGGCAACGTCTTAACCGTGTAAGGCGCCGCCGCCTTCAGCCCCTTGAGCTCGTCCCATCTGAGTGGGCAGGCGACCGGCGCGCCTTCCTTGGCACGGGTCGAGTAGTTCACGATGGCCGAGCCGCCCCTCTGATTGCGCAGATAGTCGACGAAGATCTTCTGCTCGCGCGTTTTCTTGAGTGGGTTTGCCGTGTAACGATCTGGCCGCGCGCTCACCAGCGCATCGGCAATGGCCTTGGCGAAGGCCTTGACCACGTTCCAACCGAGCCTAGGCGTGAGCGGCGCCACGAGATGCAATCCCTTGCCGCCGGTCGATTTGAGGAAGCTCTTGAAGCCGAGATCTTCGAGAAACTCGCGCACCTCGACCGCCGCGGCCTTGAGCGTGCCTAGGTCTAGGTCCTCGTCTGGATCGAGATCGAACACCAGCCGGTCAGGCTCGCTCACATGAGCGAGCGACACGCCCCAATCGTGAATTTCCAACGTGCCGATCTGAATGAGCCCGAACAGGCCTTCCTCGTCCTCGATATAGAGATACGGCTTCTTGCTCTCACCGCCCGGGATGGGGATTTGTTTGATTGCCTTGCTCATGCCTTTCATGGCGTGGCGCTGGAAGAAGCGCTCGCCTTCAATTCCCTCGGGGCAGCGCACCAGACTGATCGGGCGTTTCGCGACATAAGGCAGGATGAAAGGAGCCACGATCTCGTAGTAGCGGGCGATGTCGAGCTTGGTGATGTGGCTCTTGGGGTAATAGACCTTGCCGGGATTGGAGATCGTGATCCCCGCGAAGACAGGGTTCTTGCCCGTCTTCGCGGGCGCTGGTTTCGTCGTAGCCATCGCCGACTCCTCATCCTCTGACTGCTCGCCATGCACCTCGCGGGCCGGCTTGTCCTCGCGCAAGCCTTGAAAGCTTGGATGCCTAAGCCGCCCGTCTCGCGTCCGCTCGGTGAACTCGACCTGCGCGACGAGCTTCGGCTCGAGCCACACCGCGCCTTTGCGCTCGACGGCCGGCACCTCCTCGAAGGGCGACTTGCTGCGCTCGAGCGGTTTGAATTTCCGCGCTAGCCTGTCGAGATCGGCAGAGTCGAAGCCGGTGCCGACCTTGCCCGAGTAAATGAACTTGTCACTGTCGAAGGTGCCGAGCAGGAGCGACGAGAACGGCTTTCCCTTCACATCAGAGCGGCTGTAGCCGCCGATTACGAACTCCTCGCCGCGCTTGCACTTGATTTTGAGCCAGTCTCTGCCGCGGCCCGAGCGATAGGGCGCATCGGCCCGCTTCGACATGATGCCTTCGAGTCCGGCGGTACAGGCCTGTTTGAAGAACTCGGGGCCAGAACCTTCGATGTAATCGGCATAGACCAGATAGTTGGAGATGCCTTTCTCGGACATCAGCTTGGCGAGCTTGGCGCGCCGCTCCTTAAGCGGGTTCTTGCGCAGATCCTTGCCGTCGAGAGAGAGGAGATCGAACACGAAATAGCGGATCGAAGGATGCGGACTGTCGATGTGCTCCTGCAGCGACTTGAAGTCGGTGAGACCGGATGGCAGCACGAAGGCAACCTCGCCATCGATCAGCGCGCTCTCTGCGGGAAAGGTGAGCAGTGCTTCGGCAATCGCCGGAAAGCGCACGGTCCAATCGAGCCCGCTCCGGCTGAACAGCGTGACGTCATCGCCAGCCCTCCGCCCGATGATGCGGTAGCCGTCATATTTCGCTTCGTGCAGCCAGCCGCGGCCTGCTGGCACCTCGGTGTCGAGGGTGGCAAGCTCAGGCTCTACGAACTCGGGAACCGAAGCTAGCGCACGGCGGGTTTTTTGCGCGGCTTTGCCGTTACCGCCTGCTTTGATCGCGCCGAAGTTTTTTTTTGAGCCCGGTTGGACGTCCAGACGGCGCTTTCTCCATGCTCGATCTGATCCATGGTGCGGCCGCTCTTCACGCTGGTATTGAACTCTTGAGTCGGCTCGTTACCGTCGCCGGCATATTCATCCCGCTTCTTGATCAAGAGCCAATTCTGGCGGCCGCGATCTTCCTTGCGCGGCTTCATGCGCACGAGCACGAAGTCGCCGTTGAGGCGATCGCCGTGCAGCCTGAATTTAAGGTCTCCCTTGGCGAGGCCTTCATCGGGGTCGCCCAGCGGTTCCCAGGTGCCGCGGTCCCAGATCATCACCGGGCCGCCGCCATATTCGCCTTTGGGGATCACGCCCTCGAAGCCGCCATATTCGAGCGGATGGTCCTCGGTCATGACCGCAAGCCGCTTCTGGCTCGGATCGAGGCTCGGGCCGCGCGTCACCGCCCAGCTTTTCAGCACGCCGTCATGCTCGAGACGGAAGTCGAAATGCGTGCGCGTTGCTGCGTGCTTCTGGATGACGAAGCTGTTGCCCCTGGCCTTCCCGCGCTTGGGCCCTGGCTCAGGCGTCTTGGCGAAGTCGCGCCTCGCCTTGTATTCGGCAAGAGGATCCCGGCTTGAAGCCCGCGCCATGCTTAAGCCGACTTCCGTCTGGCCGTGCCTTTGGCAGCCTTCTTGGCCGAGCGGGCCGATGCAGCCGTGCGCTTGGCGGCGGTCTTGCCGGTAGCCGCGCCCTTGCCCTGCTGCACGCTCTTCTTCAAAGCGTCCATGATGTTGATCACCTTGGCGGTGCCGGGTACCTCGACGATCTCGGGCTTCCTGTGCTCGAGCTTGGCGTTGATCAGCTCCCACACCGCCTCGGTATATTGGTCCTTGAACTGCTCAGGATCGAACTTACCCGTTTTCCGCTGCACCAGCTCCTTGGCGAGGTCGAGCGCCTCCTTGTCGACCTTCACGTCCTGGATCTCCTTGAAGACGGGCTCGGCCGCGCGGATCTCGCTCGCGTGGCGCAGCACTTCGAGGATCAGCCCTTTACCGAACGGCCTGATCGCAACGATGTTGCCGTGACCGCGCAGGATGAACTGGCCGACTCCGACCTTGCCGGCGTCCTTGAGCGCCTTCTGGACGATCACGTAGCCCTCGTCGGCCATCTCGCCGTCAGGCAGGAGGTAATAAGGCGTCTCATAGTAGCGCACGTCGATGTCAGCCTCCTCGACGAAGCGGACGAGCTCGATGGTCTGCTTCGATTCGAGCTTGAGGTCATCGATCTCCTTGGGGTCGATCAGAACGTATTTACCCTTCTCGTACTCGTAGCCCTTGATGATCTCGTCGTTCTCGACCGGGCCGACACCAGGGGCAATTTTCTGGTAGCGGATGCGCTTGCCGGAAGGCTCATGGATCTGGTGGAAGGCGATGCTCCGCTCCGCGGTCGTGGCCGGGTAGAGCTTGACCGGAATATTGACAAGCGAAAGCCGCAAATGGCCGGTCCAGAATGCGCGGGGTGCCATACTCGAAACTCCTCGAAAGACGGGAGACCGGCGGCAGGATCGAGCCGGACCCACAACAACGGCGCCCAATCCTCAAGGGTTCCTAACCGGAATCCTAAGGCTCGGGCTCATTTCTCTAGCTTATAACCATTTTCCTTAAGCATGCGTTCGAGCGCATCGGGAAAGGTGAGCTTGACGGTTTTTCCCGGACACTCTCCGTTCTCGTTGAGGGGTTTATCGCAGCTCTCGAGCCCCCAGTCAGAGCCCTTGTCGTAGTAGGCGAGCATCAGGTCCCAGGCCTGCTTGCCCTCGCCGAGCAAGATCTTCTCGCCGACATAGCCGGCCAGGAACCCGTTCACTTCGCTGTCTGGCACCTCGTCGATGATGAATTTGAGGGTGGCTTCATGCGCCTTCTTGAAACGCGGATCGTCCGTCACGTTCTTGGCCGCGCCGTTTTCCACCGCGAGCACCTGGAGGGGAGCCGTCGAGCACGCATAGCAGGCGAAGGCATAAAGGAAGACGTTGTCACGCGGAGCAAACTCGTAGCGTCCATCGCCGTCGAGGTCGGTGGCAAGCAACGGGCCGCCGTCGAACTCGCCGACATCGACCATGGTCCAGGTCTTGCCGTCAGGGCTGCTTGTGACCACGCTCGTGTCCGAGCAGCAATGCGCCCCTCCGGTGAAAAACGACACCACGACCTCTGGGCGCGAATTGCTGGGATCGATCTCCGCGATCTGCACGCTAACCGGGGGATCTGCGAAGCCGGTGCTTTCACCTTCGAGTTTTGCCACCTCCTTGCCGTCGGCGGTGATGGTGACGACAGGAATGCGCGTCACGTCACCTTCCTCGCCCTTTTCCTCGATATAGCTGAGCGCTGCCTTCACCCCGCCGTGCTCGATCTCTTGCGGCGCGGGTGTCGCATCCTCGTCGCCTCCGCCGGCCTCGATCTTCGGCGCGGTATCCTTTTGCTCGAGGTCCGGCATGGCGAGATACTTTGCATCGAGACTCTTGACGGCGTCGGCGAGGCTCGACTCGGCACTGGCGGCGTTCGCCGCGAACAGGAAGCTTGATAGGAACAGGAGGGAAGGTCGCAACAGGCGGTATGCGGTCATGCCGGAGCTTTCTTGGAATCCAATGACGCTCGCGCGCTGGGGCACGCAATTCTATTCTAGCCCGCCGCACCGCCGCCGTCCCAGGCCCTTGCCACTTGCGAATTCGCGCCGGAGACTGGCGAGAAGCTACATACTCGGATCGCGAGCGTGTGCTAGGAGTTTCTCTTCCGGCCGCATCGGCAGAGCTTTAGTGGTAGCGCCGCGCCGAGAATGAACGAGATCGACCGAAGACTTGAGACATTAGCGCCGGCCGCCGTGATCACCGGGGCGACGGAAGGGATCGGGCGGGCTCTCGCAGAGGAGTTCGCGCGCGACGGTCACGCGCTCCTTCTCGTTGCCCGCGATGAGGCGAAGCTCGGAGAAACTGCAAGCCGGCTCGCTTCAGCTTATCCCGTCGAGGTGAAAGTATTCGCGAGCGACCTCAGCACGGCCGAAGGCTGCGCCGGAGTCGAGGAGGCTCTCAAGCGCCACGGGCTTTACGCCGATACCCTGGTGAACAACGCGGCGATCATGGCGGCGGGCTTCTTCCAGGATCAGGATCCAGCGACGATCCGCAAGATCGTCGATCTCGATGTGAGGGCCGTAGTCGATCTCACCCGCCGCTTCCTGCCGGGGATGATCGCGCGCCATAGCGGTGGCGTTCTCAACGTCGCATCGGTTGAGGGTTTCGTTCCGGTGCCCTATCAGGCGACCTACGCTGCGGCCAAGGCCTTCGTGCTGTCGTTCAGCCGTGCGCTCTCCTATGAGACCATGTACACCGGCGTGCGCATCTCTGCGCTCGCGCCCGGAACTACCGAGACCGGACTGCATGCGAAGGCCAGCGCGGAGAACTCCCGTTATGTCATGCTTCTGCCGGTGATGAGCGCCCAAGAGCTCGCCCGGTTCGCCTTTCGGGGGTTCAAGCGCGGCAAGAAAGTGATCGTACCTGGCTTAGTCTACCGCATAGCCCTCTTCGTAAGGCGCTTCGTGCCGGATATCTTGCTCGTGCCGTTTGTAGGCTTGCTGTTTCGGGTGCGCGACGAGGAAGGCAATTTGCAATGGCCTAAGCCTCTGCCGCATCCCGACGTCGTGAAGCCCGAGCCGGCCACGTCCAAATCAGCCCAGCGCGATGCAACGAAGATCGGCGAGCGTCCCCGCATTTAACGGGCGACTCTGGGCGGCGACAGGACCGGGCCCGAAAAAGGTTAATAGGCGCCCAGACCCGTCGCGAAATCTCTAAATCACGATGTCGAGACCGTCTGATGCCGACACCGTCCTAACGGTGTAAGATCGGGCGGTCGGTAGCGGAGAGTCTACCGATCTTTGGTTTCGCTTCCGACTGTTTAAAATGCAGGAGATCGCTGTCTTCTCAGGATCGCCTGACAAAGCATCACTATCGACAGTCCAAAAGATAGCCTCGCGCCGAGCTCCCTCGTGGCGGGGCATATAAGCTTCGCACTAGGGAGAAATGTCATGAAGAAATACGCGACTGCCGCAGTGCTAATTACCTTCTTTGTCACCCCGGCCTTAGCCCTAACCGCCGGTACATATTACGTGGGCCTCGACACCACTACCCACAAATGCTCGGTGGTGACGGAGATGAAAGCAGGCATGAAGATGATGGGCAAATATGACTCGAAGGAAGCGGCCGAGACGGCCATGGCCAGCATGAAGGAGTGCAAGGCCTAACGTCGCCCAAAAATTCAGCAGATGCGAAGGGGCCGGCCTCGCGCCGGCCCCTTCGCCATGAGTGAGGCGGGTCCGCTCGCGTCGAGGAATGTCGCCCGCTAAAGCGGGCGCGGAGGCGGTGGGTTCGGCGGGTATGGGCTCTACCTTCGCAAGGGCAAGCCTGTGTTTCTCTACAATCGCCTCGCCCTTGACCGATTCCGTTGGCAAGGCAACGATGTCCTGAAACCGGGCAAGCACACCATCGTGTTCGACTTCAAGTCTGAAGAACCGGGGTTCGGCAAGGGCGGCCCAGGCGCGCTAAAGGTGGATGGCAATGAGGTCGCTAACCAAAAGATACCGCGCACCATCCTCACGACCTTGGGAGAGACTTTTGATATTGGTTCGGACACCCGCACGTCGGTGGATGAGAACGATTACCAGGTGCCATTTGCGTTCAATGGGAAAGTGGACAAGGTCTCGGTGCAGTTGAACCGCGCTGACGACGCTTTGGATCATTTTGAATCTGAAATTCACAAGGACCAATGAATGTCGTGCCGAGACGAAGCTCGATGCCAATCGGACTCGCCAGACAACGATTATTCAAGTGTGGAGAAATCCTCCGAATGTTAGCCATGTGGTTGTCATCGAACACTAGCTGCGGTGGTTCTTAGCCATGCCCCAAAGTTGGCTGTTCTGTGATATATGA
>DASSLP010000065.1:0-8754 GCA_035689365.1 Methyloceanibacter sp. | reverse complement strand
CGAATGGATCGAAGTCGGTCCCTGGTCGACTGAGGGCGAGGAACATCGGGAGAAACGGAGACTCCCGATTGCCGAACTTGCCAAGAAGGAGCTGGCCCGCTTGCGCAAGCAAGTTAAGAAGAAGGGCGCCGACCTCCGCCATCAGAGCGTGCAGCAACGACACGCATTGCGCATCCGCGCCAAGCGGCTTCGCTACGCCACCGAGTTCTTTGCCGGCACCTTCGATGGTGAGGCGAGCGACAAGCGCAGGGAGGACTCGCTCGCGGCGCTCAAAGATTTACAGGACGCGCTAGGCGGCCTCAACGACATCGCCACGCGCCCTGTGCTGGTTACGCATATCGTCGAGCGAGGCGATGCGACTGGGCAGCCCTCGGTTCAACCTCATCTTGCTGCCCCGGAGGACCAAACCGAAACCCTCCTGCATCAGGCCGAAGAGGCCTTCACCCGCTTTATCGACGCTAAGGCCTTCTGGAAGACTTAAGGGCTTGTGTGGCTCTTGACATTGCCGCGCATCTTTCGGGCTTGATCTTCAAGCCGGCGCGCCGCGGCGTTGAAAGCATCACGGATGGCGATGTAGACATCCTCATGGGCCTGGTCGATCGGCTTGGCGCGATCGACCACGACGTCTTTGCCGGGCACGCTGATGTCGACCCGCACGCTATAGAGCTTGCCCTTGTGGTGATGGCGATGCGGAGCCTCCACCACCACGGTACAGCCGATAATGCGGTCGTGGAAGCGTTCGAGCTTCGCCGCCTTCTTGCGGATGCGCTCCTCGACGGCGGGGGAGGGGTCCATGTTGCGAAAACTGATTTGCAGCGGAATTTGCATCGTGAGCCTTCTCCAAGCCTACATGAACTCTGCGTCGTCTTGCCTAACCGTAGCGGAGAATGCGCAAAACGGGCAAATGTTCTTCACAGGGCCGTTAGCCGCGACATTAGCCCCTGTTGTGGATGGCCGACGCATGGGCTGCAGTGGCATAATTAGAGGGTGAAGGGAGTTCCGTCATGCGACGCTTACTCTTGAGTATTACCTTGGTCGCGGTGACCGCATCAGGCGCGCTGGCGGCGGAGGATGTTGGCGATCCTCAGGCCGGATTTGACTACGCAAAGCGGGTCTGCTCGGTCTGTCACGCCATTTCCGCCGAGCAGTCTCCGAATCCCAAAGCGCCGCGCTTCAGGGAAGTCGCCGACACGCCAGGCATTACCGGAACCGCGCTCAGGGTGTGGATGGAGACCTCGCACCCAACCATGCCAAATATCATCGTCGAAAAAGACGACATGCTGAACGTCATCGCCTACATCTTGAGCCTAAAGGGTCGAGACAAAGACCAGAACCAATAGGTACAGTCGACCTTGGGGGGGCCAAGTGCGGCTCGTCAAGATCCTGCTTCCCATCAATCAGCGTGGCACGAGCGAGGCCTGTGCCGCGGCGGCTTTCAGCCTCGCGGAGCGTTTCGGCGCTTTGCTCGAAGTGTTGCATGCTTGCCCGGCCCCCGCCGACCGGCTGCCTTATGCCACCGAGTTGAGCCCCCTCTATTTCGAGGAGCTGACCGACGTCGGCACGAAGCAGGTAGCACTGGAGAAACGAGAGGCCGAAGCGTGGCTTGGCCGGACCGCGCGAAACTTTCCCAAGATTCGTCCTGAGCTTGTCGCAATAGAGGGTCCCATCGCGCCGACCATCGCCGCGCGGGCGAGGGTGACTGACCTCTGCGTGCTGCCAAGCATTGGTGCGGAGGCCGACCCATTCTGGTCGAGCGCGCGAGACGCTGCGTTGTTCCACTCGGGACGTCCGCTTCTGGCAATGCCCGAGGCTTGGGACGGCGCAATCGGCGAAACCGTGGTCGTTGCCTGGAAGAACAGCGTTGAGGCAGTCAGGGCCGTAGCGGCGGCGAGGCCCTTCTTGCAGGAAGCCAAGCGCGTCAAGCTCGTGAGCATTGCCGAACGGAGCAAAGAGCCGAGCGCCGCTGCCGTGACGGACTACCTGGCCAAATCGGGCCTAGGGGTGGAAGTCGTGGAACTGGCTGCCAACGCGGGCGATGCAGGGCCGATATTGCTTGAGGCCGCGACCGGGAGAAATGTGCTTCTCGTCATGGGCGCTTACGGTCACTGGCGCTGGCGCGAGTTTGTATTCGGCGGTGCAACGGACTACGTGCTGCGCAACACGCCGGTGCCCGCGCTCATGATGCATTAGCGTCGACGGCTATTGGCGAAATGGAGAGCACATCCAGCACGACAATGGGGGGTGAGCTCCCCTGGAATCTTCCTATCGACGAGCTGCTGCGCCGCCTTCACGCGAAGGCTGGCGGCCTTACTGAAAGAGACGCCGAGCGGCGACTGGCAGAATACGGTCCGAACGATGCACTGATGCATCGTCGCCGTCCGCTCTGGCGGCAAGTCGTCGAGCGTTTGTCCAATCCCCTCATCATGATCCTTCTCTTTGCAAGCGGGCTCTCTGCCTGGACCGGGGAAGTGACGAGCTTCGTCATCATTGTCGTCATCATTCTCTTGAGCGTCCTGCTCGATGTCGCGCAGCAGCGCCGCGCCGAGAACACCATCGATGTGCTTCGCCGCTCGGTCGGACTCAGGACTCAAGTGCTGCGGGACGGAGATCTCCGCGAAATTGCAGTCGATCAGCTTGCGCCAGGGGACGTGGTCGAGCTTAAGGCCGGCGACGTGGTGCCCGGCGATTCTCGGGTGCTCAGGGCACGCGATTGTTTCGTGAACCAGGCTTTGCTCACGGGCGAGCCGTTCCCCGTGGAAAAGCAAGCGAAGGATCTCGCAACGCCCGCCGGTGAACCGTCAGGCGCTGCAAATTTTCTCTTCATGGGAACATCCGTCATCAGCGGTGTCGCCCACGCTGTGGTATGCCGCACCGGCCGCGCCACGGAGCTGGGGCGCCTGGCGGGCGAGCTCGCGGCGCGCCGCCCAGCCGATGCATTTCAGCAAGGCATTCGGCAGTTCGGCTTCTTGATGCTGCGGCTGACTGTCTTTCTCGTTCTGTTCGTGATGGTCACCAATGTGGTGTTCCATCGGCCCTGGCTTGAGTCCCTGCTGTTCGCGTTGGCTCTCGCCGTGGGCCTGACGCCCGAGCTTCTGCCCATGGTAGTCACCGTGACCCTGGCCAATGGCGCAAGGCGGCTTGCCGAACATCGCGTCATCGTGAAACGGCTCGCCGCCATCCACGATCTCGGCGCCATGGACGTTCTCTGCACCGACAAGACCGGGACGCTCACGGAAGCCAACATTCGCCTGGAGAGTCACGTCGATGCCAGTGGGAACGACAACGAGGAGATGTTCCGGCTTGCCTATCTCAATAGCGCCTTTGAGAGCGGCATTAAGAGCCCGCTCGACGATGCCATCCTCGCCCATCGCGAGCTCGACGTAAAAGCTTGGCACAAGATTGACGAGGTTCCCTTCGATTTCGAGCGGCGCCGCGTGTCCGTGCTCATTGACGACGGCACGACGAGATTGCTTGTGGTCAAAGGCGCGCCGGAGGATCTCATCCAGCTCTCGGTGGAGTACCAGCAAGCCGACGGCAGATGCCGGTCGCTCGACGATCGAGAGCGGCACAATCTGCTGCAAATGTTCGAACGGTTTGGCGAGGAGGGCTATCGGGTTTTGGGGGTGGCCTCCCGAGAGATGAGTCGGAGCCACAGCGACGCCGGGGTCAGCGACGAGACCAAGCTGACATTTGCCGGCTTTGCCCTCTTCGTCGATCCACCAAAATGCGATGCCGCCGATGCCATACGAGCCCTCGGCGCAATCGGCGTCGAGGTCAAGATTCTGACTGGCGATAACGAGCGCGTAGCGCGGCACATCTGCAACGAAATCGGTGTGGAGGTTAAAGGCTGCCTGACAGGTCAGGAGCTCGTGCAGATGACCAATGAAACGCTCCGCGCACGCCTCGGCTCGGTCAACTTGTTCTGCCGCGTCACCCCGCAACAGAAGGAGCGCATTCTCCTCGCCTTGAAGCACGCAGGCAGAGTCGTGGGCTTTCTCGGCGACGGCATCAACGATGCTTCCGCACTGCACGCGGCCGACGTTGGTATCTCCGTCGACAGCGCCGCGGACGTCGCCAAAGAAGCGGCGGATCTCGTGCTGCTTGAGCATGATCTCGGCGTTGTGCGCGACGGAGTCATCGAGGGCCGGCGTACGGTGGAGAACGCGACCAAGTATATCTTGATGGGCTCAAGCTCGAACTTCGGCAATATGTTCAGCATGGCGGGTGCGGCGCTGTTTCTGCCCTTCTTGCCGATGTTGCCGACCCAAGTGCTCCTCAATAACCTTCTCTACGACATCTCGGAAGTTGGCGTGCCGTTCGACAATGTCGACGCTGAGGCGCTGCAGAAGCCGGCCCATTGGGACATAAAATTCATCGAGCGCTTCATGCTCGTGCTCGGACCGGTAAGTTCGCTATTCGATTTTCTCACCTTCTTCGCTCTGCTAACCCTATTCGGCGCAGGCGCGGCAATGTTTCAAACCGGCTGGTTTATCGAATCCCTGGCCACTCAATCTCTCGTCATATTTATCATCCGAACGCGCGGCGCGCCGTGGCGAAGTAGGCCGCACCCGCTATTAGCCGGGCTTACAATCGGCGTGGTTCTCATCGGCCTGCTTATTCCGCTGACTCCGCTCGGGCGCGTCTTCGGCTTTCAGGAACCGCCGCTAGGCTTTTACCTGTTTCTCATCGGGGCTGTTTGCGCCTATTTGGTTCTTGTGGAAGCGGTCAAACGGCCCCTCTACCGGCATGCGCGCACCCGCACGAGCCAAACCGAAGGATGGCGGCTGTTCTAAAACGAAAATTCAGCGCCTGAGCACGATTCCGACGAGGAAGCCGAGGCCAAGCGCGATACCAAGCGAGGACAGGGGATTCTGCCGCACGGCGTCCTCGACCGCTTTGAGCGCCTCGCCGGCAGTGTCTTGCGCGCGCTCGAGTTGATGGTCTCCAGTGCGTTTGATCTGCCCGGTCAAACCCTCGAGATCCTTGCGCAATGTGGTGAGATGTTTGGCAATCTCTTGAATATCCTCGCTGAGCGCTTGCTGGCTCGGCATTTCGGCGTCTTTTCCGGCCATCTCGTCCTCCTGTCGGGTGCTATATATCCGACATCTATATATAAGACTCGTCATATAAGACTCGTCACAGGCGGAGGCTTCATCATGGGCGCGCGCATCTTTGTCATCCTCGGTCTGGCATTGCCACTTGGGATCGCCCAGGCATTTGCCCAGCCTGTCACGAGCGCGCCCGATCCCGAATATGGCAAAAAGCTGGCGGGAAACCTCTGCTCGAATTGTCACCTCATCGGCACCGGCGAGCAGCGACAGGCGAATGCCGATATCCCAAGCTTCCCCGAGATCGCCAATAAAGAAGGGCAGACGGCCGGCTCGATCATGGCGCATATCGTGCTGCCCAAGCATCCGATGCCCACCATCCCGCTGACCCAGGGGGAACTTGCCGATCTCGCCGCCTATATTCTCACTCTGCGCGAGCCCAGGTAGCGCTTGAAGCGCATACGTTGACAGTCAGCGAACTCTAATGCGCATGATCGGTTAATAGCGAGGAGCGTCGCACCATGAAGCATGCGAAAATTTGGTACGTCATCGCCGATGGCGGCAGGGCTAGGTTCGTGGAGCGGGATGAGGGTGGGGAGTTTAGAACTGTGTGCAGCTTTGTGGCATCGGAGCTGCACAAGCGTGCCCATGACCTCGGTCTAGATCGTCCGCCGAGAACAAAGGAAAGCGCCTCGCCGGCGCGCCATGCGATCGAGCCGCGCCGCGATTTGCATCAGGCCGCAAAAGAAGACTTCGTCAAGCTCGTGGCCGGCCAGCTCGAGGAAGAGCATAAGCGCGGCCAGTTCGATGGACTGGTGCTCGTTGCACCGCCGCGTGTGCTGACAGAGTTGAAAGAAAATCTCTCCCATCAAATGGCCAAGCTTGTGGCGAGCGACCTACAGAAAGATTTGACCAGGGTTCCCGACCACGATCTGATCGAGCACCTCGAGTCGGTCCGCTAGCAGGCGGCCTCGGTCGCAGCCTGTGCTGCATCTCGCAGATTCGAGGGCAGGGTAAGTCGCACCTTGCGGATCGATAAATCCCCGGGATCGGGTGAGATGGCGAAGCCAAGAGCGCGGCACATCTCGAGCATGCGTTGGTTGGCTTGCAGCACGTCGCCGTTCAATTCACGCAAACCTTCGTTTTCGGCGTAGGTGATGAGATGGCGCATCAATATCCAGCCAATGCCGGTGCCTTTGAGGTCGCTACGCACCATGATGGCGTATTCGCCCTTCACGTAGTCGGGATCGGCGACAAGGTGGGCAACGCCCAGTAGTTCGTTCTGCTCCTTGTTCAGCGCCACGAAAGCCATGGCCCGCGCATAGTCAATCTGCGTGAATCTCGCGATGAACTTATGTGAGAATTCTTTGCGCGGAGCGAGAAAGCGGAACCTGATGTCCTCGGGTGACAGCTTGGCGACGAACTCGCCGCAGAGATGCTCGTCGGCGGGCCTGATCGGGCGAATGAAGATGCGCTCGCCGCTCTCGGTGTCGGCCCAGCGTTCCCATTGGTTGGGGTAAGGTCTGATGGCGAGACGCGGATTGGGTCCTTCCACCTCGACTTCGCTGGGCTCGATGCTGATACGCGCGTCAAGGGCAACGACCCCTGTCTCATCCGCAAGCAGAGGATTGATATCGAGCTCTCTGATCGCTGGGCAGTCGACCACCAGCTGCGACAGCCGCGTGAGTGCGTCGGCTATCGCCACAAGATCGGCCGGGCGTCTGTCGCGATATCCTTCCAGCAGCCTGAAAATGCGCGTTTGACTCATGAGGTCGCGGGCAAGCTCGCGATCAAGCGGCGGGAGTGCCACCGCCGTGTCGTGGATGATCTCGGTCGCGGTACCGCCAGTGCCAAACAGGATCATGGGTCCGAACAGGCGATCCTGGTAGAGGCCCATCAGAAGCTCATGCGCTTCCGGGCGCACGATCATTGGCTGCACGGTGAAGCCTTGCAAACGTGCCTCAGGACAGAGCTCGTGTGCGTGGTCATGCATCCGCTCTGCGGCCGCCCGGGCCTCTTGAGCTGAGCGTAACCCGAGCTTCACGCCACCCACGTCGGACTTGTGCGAAATGTCCTCTGACAGAATCTTGATGGCGACGGACGGTGCCCGTTGCAGAAGATCGCGCGCAATCTTCTCCACCTCCTGAGGTGATGCGGCCACTCTCGTTGTAACGGTGGGGATGCCGTAAGCGGAGAGCACGGCCTTGGCCTCGGGCTCGGTGAGCAGCTTGCGTCCCGCCGTTGCAGCAACGCGCATGATGGAACGCGCCGCCTCGTCGGCGACACGAGTCCGCTCGGTGTCGCGCGGTGGCGTCCGCATCAATGTCTCCTGCGCCTTGGTGTGCTGCCATAGATAGAAGAAACCTTTGACCGCATCGGTCGGCGATTCGTAAGTCGGAATGGCAGCCTCCCGGAATTTGCGCCTTGCTTCGACAACCGCCTCCTCGCCGAGCCAGTTGGTCAGGATCGGAGGCATGCGGTGGACCCGCGCTGCGCGTGCGATAACATCGATCACGGCTTGGGCGGCATCGCTTGAGGAGGCGAGCGCGGTCGGGCAGTTCATCACCAGAACGGCGTCGGCCTTGCAGCCGGGCAGCACGATATCGAGCGCGTCGCTATAGCGTTTCGGCGGCGCGTCGCCGATGATGTCGATTGGATTTGCACGCGACCAGGTGGCGGGAAGCACCTTGTCGAGTGCCGCGATCACCGCGTCGTCCAGCGCTGCGAGCTTGCCGCCCGATTTGATCAGATCGTCGACCGCGAGTACGCCCGCGCCGCCTCCGTTGCTCACGATCAGGAGCTCGTTACCGGCGACCGGCCTGAGCGAAGTCAGCGTCTCCGCTGCGTCGAACAACTCCTCGAGCTCGTCGACGCGCACGAGACCCGCGCGCCGGAACGCGGCTCCGACCGCGGCATCTCCCCCTGCAAGTGCGCCGGTATGAGTGGCCGCAGCCCGCGCCGATTCCTTGGTGCGACCAGATTTGATCACGATCACGGGCTTCGCCCGGGCAGCCGAGCGCGCCGCAGACATAAACTTGCGCGCCGCGGGGATCGTCTCGAGATAGAGCAGGATCGCTCCAGTCGAAACGTCGGCAGCGAGGAAATCGAGCAGGTCGCCGACGTCGACATCGGCCATGTCGCCCATCGAGACGACGTAGGAGAAGCCGATGTTACGCGCGGCAGCCCAATCGAGGATGCCGGTGACGAGCGCACCCGATTGAGAAAGGAAGGCGAGCTTCCCCGGGGCCGGCTGGTTCAGACCGAAATTCGCATGCAGACCAAGTCCGGGAACTGCAATACCAAGGCAGTTCGGGCCGATGATGCGCAGCAGATAAGGCCGGGCCTGGTTGAGCATCGCCTGCTTGAGCTCAGACCCGAGCCCTGCGGTGATGACGACGACCGCGCGCGTACCTTTCTTGCCGAGCGCTCCCACCAACTCCGGGACAGTGCCGGGCGGTGTGGCTATCACCGCAAGCTCAGGCGCCTCGGGCAATGCGGCAATATCCGGGAAGCACCGCCGTCCACCGATTGCATCATGGTGTGGATTGACCAGGTAGATCTCGCCTTTGAAGCCACCGGCGAGCATGTTATTGGTCAACGTGCCGCCGACCGATCCTTCCTCGCTGCTCGCGCCGATGACGGCAACTGAGCGCGGGGCGAGTGCATGGTCGAGATTACGGACTGTCATTGGCGCTGGCGCGGAATC
>DASSLP010000064.1:0-2807 GCA_035689365.1 Methyloceanibacter sp. | reverse complement strand
CAAACCATCGCCTTCAAGAGTCTAGACGCGCTGTCCATCGTAATCTCCCCGGTTCGTCGAGGTCGTGCAGACCTCGCCAGTTGGAAAAGGAGCTGCGCCTTTCAAGGCGAACGGCCAGCGGCGACCGTCGCATGTAGGCGCGACGAGGAACGCAGCGAAATTCAGTCTGGATCGGTGGAGGAGTTTCCCGAAGGCCGACGCTCAGCTGTGGGGAGGCGCCTCCGAGGCGGGTGATGCTCCTCGCAGGGTAGCAGCAGAGGGGATCTCGCGGCTGCCGAAAGACGCGAAATCGATCTTGACCCGATCACCTCGCCTACACTTGGGCCAAATGCCTTCTCGTGCTTCGAGAAATCCTTAATGCCGTCGTTCGGCAACGCGCAAACAAACGCGGCACCTACACCATCGTCGGCTCCATCGCAGAAGATCGGCGTGATCTCGTAGGAATAGCCTTGGACCGCCCCGATCCCCACCGCAAAGAGGAAGACTGGGCTGCTCAGGAAGGCCGCGAAGCGGGCTCGCCGACCATGAGCCGATCGCCGGTTAATGAGTGCGATCTGGACCACGCTGTTCCGGGTCTCTAGGAAACCGGGGTATCCTGCGCGCGCGGCGCGATGGCTGTCAACATCAAAAAACACCTCGTGTAGGGAGCACATGATCTGACCGCATTTTGTAGCAAGTGATTTGACCGCTCGTAGAGCGGCCGGTGCAAGGCAGGGCCGAGGAGGGACTTGGTCATGTTCTGGGCGCCGGGCGCGAAGGAGCGAGCGGTGACGAGACGGCAGGTGATCCTGGAAGCGATAGCGGGAAAGATCACGTGGGGTGCAGCGGCAGAGATTCTGCAGATGAGTCTGCGCAGCGTGCGGCGGCTGAAGTGGGGTTACAAGAAGTGGGGGTTCGACGCTCTGTATGACCGGCGGCGGCGGGTGCCGTCGCCGAAGCGGGCGCCGGTGGAAGAGGTGGAGCGGGTGTTGCGGCTTTACCGGGAGAAGTACCAGGGCTTCAACGTGCGCCACTTTCACGACTTCGCGGTGCGCGACCACGCGGTGAGCTTCTCGTACAGCTTCGTGAAGAAGGCGCTGCAAGAAGCGGGGATAGTGCGCAAACACCGTGCGCGCGGGCGGCATCGCAAGAGGCGGGAGCCGAAGCCGTGCCGGGGGGAGATGCTTCACCTCGACGGGAGCCCGCACGAGTGGCTCGCGCTGTGCCCTGGGGAGAGGCAGACACTGATCGCGTCGGTGGATGATGCGACCAGCGAGGTGCTGTATGCGCAGCTGGAGCCTGCCGAATCAACCGAGACGGTGATGAAGGCGTTGAAGGAGCTGTTCGAGACGCACGGGCTACCGATGTCGCTCTACACCGACCGAGCAAGCTGGGCAGCGTTCACGCCGAAGGCGGGCGAGAAAGTCGACAAGAGTAAGCTCACGCAAGTTGGCCGGGCGCTGAAACGGCTCGGCATCGAGCACATCGTTGCGTATTCGCCACAGGCGCGAGGACGCAGCGAGCGGTTGAACCGTACGTTCCAGGACCGGTTGGTGAACGAGTTGCGAGCGGCCGGCATTGGCCAGCGCGAGGCGGCGAACCGTTACATTCGAGAGCGGTTCCTTCCCGATTACAACACGCGCTTTGCTCGGCGACCCGCGGATCCCGATACGGCCTTCGTATCTCTGGGCGTTTCGACGGACCTCAACCAGATCCTTTGCGAGCAAGACCATCGTACGGTCGGTCAGGACAACACGGTGGTCTTCGAGAAGGTCCCGCTCCAGATCGCCAAGCAGCCGGGGCGCAGGACCTGCGCGGGGCTGCACGTTACCGTGCGCCGTCATCTCGATGGCACCCACAGCGTGTGGCGAGGCTCGCAGCTGCTCGGGCGCTTCGATTCTCGAGGCAAGACACTTCTGCGCGCGACCTCTGATCCGCGGACACGGACCGCGCTGGAGCCCCGGAGTGCAGAATCGAGCATCGAGAGCCGAGGCGGAGAAAAAATTGGCGTTTATAGCCCCGCACAGCCACGCGGCGAGCTCGGGACGACCTTACCTACCTACCGAAAATCGACGAAATCCTCTCTCGGCCAACTCCAGCGATCTGCGGTCGAGCCGCTTCCACATGCGCCATGAACACCCAGCGTCAGTACCGACGGGGGATAGTCCTCGGTGTCGAGGTCGCGTGCTCCGCGCTACACGGCAGCGCCGGCGGCGCCCCGGACCGCAAACGTTGGGCGCTGTCTCGTGCCGTGCGCCGCGCCGCTCCCGCCGCCGGGGGGGCCCCATTCCACCCCCTCCGCGGCGCCCCAAAGATGCGCCTTGGCGCCAGGGGGCGCTCCGCTACGCTTCGCGGTGCCCCCTCGCGGCTCCCCATGCCACAGCCGTTGAACCCGATCAGCTTACAGCCAGGACTACGAAGACGAAGAAGAGCCCAAAGACCAAGCGCTGGGCCCAGGTCCAAAGCGGTCAAATCACGTGTCAAACGGGAGCGGTCAAATCACTTGTCAACAACAATCCGAAGGCGAATCCGAAGGCGGGCCTGCTCGACCGGAACCAGCCGTTCATTCCGCCTTTGGCAGGAAGGCGCGGAGCAGATCGATCGGCACTGGGAACAGTGTCGTCGAATTCTTCTCGGTGGCGATTTCGCGAAGCGTTTGCAGATAGCGCAGCGTCAGCGCCGCCGGCTCGCGATTGAGGATGACGGCGGCCTCGGCGAGCTTCTGCGCAGCCTGTGCCTCGCCCTCGGCGTTGATCACCTTGGCCCGCCGTTCCCGCTCGGCCTCTGCCTGCTTGGCGATCGCGCGCTGCATCTCCTGCGGCAAATCG
>DASSLP010000063.1:0-11498 GCA_035689365.1 Methyloceanibacter sp. | reverse complement strand
GCTCATGAGAAGCGTCAAGGCGAGCGCCGTTCCGAGCAGGAGTCCTTTGCGATCGGCGCGTGCGAGGCGAGGCAGCAATTTCTGCCGTTGAGTCTCGGGAGCGCGGGCAAGTTGGGCACGCCTAAGCGTGCGCGCGGATCGAATCCGACCCCGATATATGCGTCCCATCGAACAGCCCCCAAACAGGAACGACCGACCCCCTCGGCCATCGTCCCTGCTGCCGCCGAGGCAATTTTTGAGTGAATCGGCGGCCCCGGACTAGTGCATCTGGGCAACAGTTCCGGACAAATGTTGTGGGCTGACCATCGGGAGCGCCCCAGCTCCCCAGCTAACGCGTTGATTAAGCTCTCGCGCGCGCTCTTAGGGCTGGTTTGGTTGGGCGCCGAAGCCCACTGAAAGCCCGATCGGGGCCGCTGGCGGAGCCGATGGCCTCGGCGTTACCGGAGTTGCGGCAGCTGCCGTCGGCTGTGCCGTCGAGGGAGGCGCAAGCGCGCCCTGCGGAGCTTCGATGACGATGTGCTCGTCCGGCCCGCCATTTATCGCGGCTGGCGTCTTGGTCGGGCCAAGCTCAGGCAGAAGAAGCTCGGCTTCTTTCCGCGTCGCGTTGTCGGATTTGGCGAAGGCGTCCTGGTAGAGGTCGGCGATCCATTTCGGCTCGTCGCCCTCGGCTTTGGAATTCTCGTGCGCGAGCGTGAGAAGGGCAAGGCCCCTCGCCCGCCTCTGGCGCACTACTTCGTCGCCCTTCCACAGGAGCTCGCCGAGCGTCGCTTGCGCCGCGGCATGCTGCTTCTTGGCGGCGGTGGCGAGCCAATTGACGGCAAGGCTCGGATTCTTCTCCACGCCCTCGCCAGATAGGTAGAGACGGCCAAGCTGATATTGCGCCTCGGCATCGCCGAAATAACTCGCCGCGTGGCGGTAGATGTCGGCGGCATAGCTCGGATTGGCCGGAAGCGGTATGGCAGGGACGCCGGCCGCATAGTATTGGCCGAGCGCGACCAGGGACTCGCCGACATATTTGGCGATTGGGCTCGACGGGCTGATATCGGCATATTGGTCGGCGATCTCCTGGAAATAGGAGAAGGCCTTGGCGTCGTCCTTGGGCACGTCGTGGCCGGCCGCGTAGAGGCGCGCGAGCTTGAGCTGGGCGCCGAGCACGCCGCGCTTGGCGGCATATTCGAGGGCAGGCAGAGCCACCACCATCCGCCCCGCCTTGAGTGCGGTCACGCCCTCGCGATAGGCCTCGGTCGCCGAGGCATAAGGCGGCGGATCGTCGGCGCCAACCGCCACCGGGCCCAGCATCATCAGGGCTGCGACGATCCCGAGCGCGAGGCTAGACGTCCGCATAGCAGTGGGCTTCCTCGCTTGCGCCGGGATGGGTCACGGCCCCGGTCCTGGCCGGCCCCACCTCGTTTGCGTATTTCCACAGATAGCCGCTTTGGAACGGGTTTGGCCGCGCCTTCCACGTCTTCGCACGCGACTTCAACTCAGCCTCGCTAAGCTCAACGTCCAACGCGCCTTTTTCGGCATCGAGGACGATCATGTCGCCGTCGCGGAGCAGCGCAATCGGCCCGCCGACGGCAGCCTCTGGTCCGACATGGCCAACGCAAAATCCGCGCGTCGCGCCCGAGAAGCGGCCGTCGGTGATCAGCGCTACCTTGTCGCCCATGCCCTGGCCATAGAGTGCCGCCGTGGTCGACAGCATCTCGCGCATGCCTGGGCCGCCCTTAGGGCCCTCATAGCGGATGACGATCACGTCGCCTTCGGCGTAGCGCTTCGTGCTCACGGCGGCGAAGGCGTCCTCCTCGCAATCGAAACAGCGCGCCGGCCCGCGGAACCTGAGCCCCTTCATGCCGGCGACCTTGACGATGGCGCCGTCGGGCGCGAGCGAGCCCTTCAAGCCCACAACGCCGCCGGTCGGCGACAAAGGATTGTCGGCGGACCGCACCACGTCCTGATCGGGGTTCCACCTGACCTTGGCGAGGTTCTCCTTCATGGTCCGGCCGGTGACCGTCATGACATCGCCGTGGAAGTAGCCATGATCGAGGAGGGTTTTCATCAGAAGCGGCACGCCGCCAGCTTCGAACAAGTCCTTGGCGACATAGCGGCCAGACGGTTTCAAATCCGCGATATAAGGTGTCCGTTTCAAGACCTCGGCGACATCGAACAGGTCGAAATCGATGCCGCACTCGTGCGCGATGGCGGGCAAATGCAGTGCGGCATTGGTCGAGCCGCCAGTCGCCGAGACGATGGCCGCCGCATTTTCGAGGGCCTTACGGGTGACGATGTCGCGCGGGCGGATGTTGAGCGCGATCAGGTCCATGACCTTCTCGCCGGCAGCCATGCAGAAGCGGTCCCTGATCTCATAGGGAGCAGGCGCTCCTGCCGAGTAAGGCAAAGCGAGCCCGATCGCTTCCGAGACGCAGGCCATGGTGTTGGCGGTGAACTGGGCGCCGCAAGCGCCAGCCGATGGACAGGCGACATGCTCGAGCTCGTCCAAGTCCTCAGCCGACATCTTGCCGACCGAATATTGACCAACCGCCTCGAACAGGTCCTGCACAGTCACGGCGCGGCCCTTGAACGAGCCAGGCAGGATAGAGCCGCCATAGATGAAGATCGAAGGCACGTTGAGGCGGCACATGGCCATCATCATGCCGGGAAGCGACTTGTCGCAGCCGGCCATGCCGACCAGCGCGTCATAGCAATGGCCGCGCATGGTGAGCTCGACGGAATCGGCGATGACCTCACGCGAGGGCAGCGAGGACTTCATGCCCTCGTGCCCCATGGCGATGCCGTCGGTGACGGTGATGGTGCAGAATTCGCGCGGCGTGCCGTTAGATGCGGCGATCCCCTGCTTCACGGATTGCGCCTGGCGCATCAGCGCGATGTTGCAAGGCGCTGCCTCGTTCCAGCAGGTGGCGACGCCAACAAAGGGCTGATGGATCTGCTCCTGCGAGAGACCCATGGCATAGTAGTAGGAGCGGTGGGGCGCCCGGGACGGCCCTTCGGTCACATGCCGGCTCGGCAAGCGCGATTTATCGAACGTCTTCGCGTCCATCTGCTAACGCCCGGATGAGGTGCGAACGGAGAGATTATATGGCGTGGGCCACCGCTCCCCAATGGCTCGGCCCGCTTTCTTCCCTTGCTCGTCCCCCAACTTGGAGCAATTGGAAGTGCTAGCGGCCGACGCTCCTCCTGCAAGGCCGATGTCCCAAAGTTTTATGGCGCAAAGGGGGCGAAAATGCCTCACTCTGTTGCAATTTAGATACAGTTGGGTGAAGTTTGCTGGACTGGCTAAATGTTGTGTCCTGAACGCTTGGGCGCTAGCGGAAGTTTCGCCGAACCGTCATCTAAGGCTCGCCGAGCCAAGCTTACCGGGTATTGAGACAGGACTCCGATGGACGCAAAACGCAGCGGCGAAAGGCAGTCATATGACGCCGAAATCGGCTTTAGGCGGCAGCAATCGGCCATGCCGGGCCGGGGCGGGCTGGTTCGGATCAAGGCCGCCTTCTGGAACACCGTCGGCGGCATCAAGGAAGGCCTCAGAACCGAAGCCGCGATCAAGCAGGAGATGGCGATCGCCTGCATCGCCTTCCCGCTGTCCTTCTTCATCGCCCGCGACTTGTGGACATGGGTGGCGCTGATCGCAAGCCTGTTGCTAGTCCTCTCGATCGAGTTCCTCAACACCGCGGTCGAGCGGCTGTGCAATCATATCCAGCCCGAAAAACACGATGCCATCCGTATCACCAAGGACCTCGCTTCGGCTGGCGTGTTCTTTGCGCTTCTTCTCGTCGCTTTGGTGTGGATTGCCGCGGCCGTCTCGCGATTTGCGCTGTGAGGCGGCCCGAAGCCAATTGAGCCACCGCGCGAAAAGGCGGCGGAGAGAGTCGCCGATGCGCTCGATGCTTCGCTCGATTTTGCTGTCGTCCATCCTTAGAAAAACACGTCGGCAGACGACGACCACAATCACCATGATGACGCCGGCAAAGATCACGTCGGTTGGGAAGTGGCGGCCGAAAACGACGCGCAAGCTGCCGAGCGCCGTGGCAAAGCCGACCACGGCAAGTTCTGCTACGGGCCTTATGCTTGGCGGGGTGATGCTGGCAGGCGCGAGAAGCCAGAAGGCTTCGGCCGTATCGCCTGACACGAAGGAGCAATTGCTTCGACAGTCCCCGCCGGGCTTCCACCACGGTTCGAACGTTTCTTGCTTGCCGAACTCGTGAACGAAGACCGGGCGCGGCCTTGCCCAGGTGGGCTTGAGAATGCCGTTGACGATGAGGCCCGGGCCAATGGCAAAGGAGCAAACGAGGAAAAGCGCAATTCGCGGCGATAACAGCGCCTTCGTGCGGGGAAATAGGATCTTCGCCAGAAGAGACCCGCCGGCCGCCAACACGATGAGCCACGTTGTCCAATGGCCAATGGTCCGTATGAGATTGGGGAACCACGTGATCGCGAGGGGGAAAGTCCCGCGGACGGGGTCAAAGAACAACCCCGGGATCGCAAGATCCAATTGCGGAAAGATCGCGAACAGAAGACCGGCTACGACTCCCACCGCGATCGCGCTCAAGACCCATCTGCGCCCCATAGCCCACCGGTCCTAGAGTGTCATTGCGAGGGAAGTGGGGCCACTTGCCTCTAGCGCCCGGGCTACAACGCGGCTTCGAGGCGCTTCAGCGCCTGTTCGAGCTTGGCGGCGGTGGCCTCGGCCTCGGTCTTCCGCTCGCGCTGCTCTTCGACCACGTGCTCGGGCGCGCGGCTGACGAACTTCTCGTTGGCGAGCTTGGCGTCTAGCTGTTTGATCTCGGAGCCGACTTTATCGATCTCGCGCTTGAGCCGCTGCGACTCCGCGCCGATGTCGATGATGCCGGCGAGCGGCAACGCGAGCGTTGCTTCGTCGAGCACGATCTGAACGGCGCCGGCCTGCGGCCTGCCAAACTCGAGGCTATCGAGGCGAGCAAGACGTTTGATCGTCTCCCCATGAGCCGCGACGCGGGAGCGTGTCGTCTCGCTCGCGCCGGCAATGACAAGGGGCACCTTGGCTGCGGCCGGCACGTTCATCTCGGAGCGGACCGAGCGAACGTCGGAGATGAGCTTGATCAGCCAGCCGATCTCGGCGTCCGCTTCGGCATTCTCGAGGCCGCGCGCCTTAGGCCAGAGGGCGAGCATGAGCAGACTAGCGCGGTTTTCCGTCTCGTTCGCAAGCTTCGCCCACAGCTCCTCGGTGACGAAGGGCATGAAGGGATGCAGCAACAAAAGCGCCTGGTCGAGCACGAAAGCAGCCATCGCACGCGTCTCAGCCGCCGCGGATGCGTCGGCACCGGCAAGGATCGGCTTGATCAGCTCGAGGTACCAATCGCAATAGACGTGCCAGATGAAATGGTAAATGGCGCCGGCGGCCTCGTTGAAGCGAAAGGCTTCGATCGCCTCGGTGACAGCGCGCGCCGTACGCCCCGCTTCGCCCGCGATCCAGCGGTTGAGCGTGACCTTGGCGCTTGCCGGATCGAAGCCGCTCTGTGGCACGCAATCGTTGATCTGCGCGAAGCGCGCGGCGTTCCACAGCTTGGTGGCGAAGTTGCGATAGCCTTCGACACGGCTTTCGCTGAGCTTGATGTCGCGCCCCTGCGCAGCCATGGCGGCAAGCGTGAATCTCAGTGCGTCGGCGCCGTATCCGTCGATCAGGCCAAGCGGATCGATGACGTTCCCCTTGGACTTCGACATCTTCTGGCCCTTCTCGTCGCGGACCAGCGCGTGGATGTAGACGTCGCGGAACGGCACCTCCTCCATGAATTGGAGGCCCATCATCATCATGCGCGCGACCCAAAAGAAGATGATGTCGAAACCGGTGATCAGGACATCGGTCGGGTAATAGCGGGCAAGCTCCGGCGTCTTGTCCGGCCAGCCTAGCGTGGAGAATGGCCACAGCGCCGATGAGAACCAGGTGTCGAGCACATCCTCGTCGCGCTTAATCTCAACGGCCTTGCCGTAATGCTCCTTGGCGAGCGCTGCGGCTCCTTCCTCGTCTTCGGCGACGAACACCTTGCCGTCGGGGCCATACCAAGCAGGGATCTGGTGGCCCCACCATAACTGGCGCGAGATGCACCAAGGCTGGATGTTCTCCATCCAATGAAAGTACGTGGTCTCCCAGTTCTTCGGCACGAAGGTAGTGCGGCCGCGCTTGACCGCATCGATGGCGGGCTTGGCCAGCGTCGCGGCGTCGACGTACCACTGGTCGGTGAGGCGCGGCTCGATCACGGCATTGGAGCGATCGCCGTGAGGCACGGTGTGGACGTAGGGCTCGATCTTCTCCATGAGGCCTTGCGCCTCGAGCTGATGCACGATCATCTTGCGCGCGGCAAAGCGGAACACGCCGTTGAATTCGAGGATCAACGACCTCAGCGCGGGCGTGGGTTCGACACCACGAGTGAAGTCAGGATTTGGGTCGAGCAGGAGCTTGCCTTCGGGGCTCATGATATTGACCATGGGAAGGCCGTGACGCTTCCCCACCTCGAAGTCGTTGAAGTCGTGCGCCGGCGTGATTTTCACCGCGCCTGAGCCCTTCTCTGGATCTGAGTATTCGTCGGCGATGATGGGGATACGCCGGCCGACCAGCGGCAGGATCACGTTCTTGCCGACCAGATGCTTGTAGCGCTCGTCGTCGGGATGGACGGCGACGGCAGTGTCGCCGAACATGGTCTCGGGCCGCGTGGTCACGACCACGATATAGGTGGAGGCATCGTTCGGGTCGAAGCGCCTGCCGTCGATCGGATAGCGCAAATGCCAGAGATGTCCTTTGGTCTCGATCTGCTCGACTTCGAGATCGGAGATGGCGGTGAGTAGCTCGGGGTCCCAGTTGACCAGGCGCTTGTCTTTGTAAATGAGGCCGGCGCGGTAAAGCTCGACAAAGACCTTGCGCACGGCGCGCGACAAGCCCTCATCCATGGTGAATCTGAGCCGCGACCAGTCGCAGGAGCAGCCGAGCCGCTTCAACTGGCCGACGATGGTGTTGCCCGACTCCTCCTTCCACTTCCACACGCGCTCAATGAACTTGTCGCGGCCGAGCACGCGGCGATTCGGCTCCTGGCGCTCCATCAATTGGCGCTCGACCACCATCTGCGTGGCGATGCCGGCGTGATCGGTGCCCGGCTGCCACAGCACGTCGCGGCCGCGCATGCGTTCGAAACGCACGAGCACGTCCTGTAGCGTGTTGTTGAGAGCATGCCCCATATGGAGCGAGCCGGTGACGTTCGGCGGCGGAATGACGATGGCGAAGGGCTTGGCGGTCGCCCGCTCGGGCCTGCCTGAGGCGAAGGCTCCTGCCTCCTCCCATGCGCGATAGATGTCGCCTTCTATTCTTTGCGGCTGATAGGTCTTGTCGAGCATGGACGCGTGGCGTTAGCGCAAAAAAGCTGCGCGCGTCCTACGCTGTCGCCTTCTGCACTGTCAACCTGAAGGGCGCTTAGTCCTCGTGGAACCGCGCCGGATTATCCCTGAGCTCGTCCTTGAGAGCCGAGGTCAGCACGCGCGTCATGTTTTCGTCGAGCCAACGCTGGAGCATCGGACGGAGCATGTCTTTGACGCTGTCCTCGAGGCTCTTCGGCCCGGCCTCGCCGCCTGACGCAGCACCATAGGTCTGATGGTTGTTGCCATTGGTTCGCGGTGCCAAATATTCGGGCTCGGTCCTCGGCTGCTCGCGCGCCGCCCAGGACGGAACCTCAGGCTCCCAGCCCCGCTCCGGTTCCGGCTCGGGCTCGCTGACCACAACCTCAAGGATCGACGGTTCCTGCGCCACCATCTCGGCCTCGAACTCGGTCAGGGTGAGCTCGGGTTCGCCCTCCGGCTCGAAGGCGGGCTCTGGAACTTGGGCCGCAGGCTCGGGCACTGGCTCAGGCGCCGGTTCCGCTGGCGCCGCGAAGGGCGGAGGCTCGTAAGAGAAGATCGGAGACGTAGGTAGCTGCCCTGCTCTCAAGGCCGCGATTGCCCGCTCGAGGGCAGATGCCGCCTCCTCACTGGCCGACATCGTCTGAGAAGCTTGCGTGGGCTCGGCCGCAACTTCCGGTTCCGGAGAAGCGGCATCTAGCGATGCGGCTTCCTCCTCGACAGGCTCGGGTTCAGCCTCAAGCTCCTGCGGCTCCGGTAGAAATTCCGGCTCGGGCGCAGGCGCCTCGGCTTCCGCAACAAGCTCTACGGCTTGTACTTCCTCCTCGACGGGCTCTAGACCGCCAAGCTCCGCGGTCAAATCGAGGATATCCTCCTCCTCTTCGACCGCCTCAACCGGCGCAGGTGCACCGCCGCTTAACACACGCGCAATGTCATTGATGATCTTGTCGTCGGCCTCGCCCTCAGCCTCGCCTTCGGAAAGCTCAAGAGCCTCGTCGTCATCTTGGCTTCGAGGTGCGGCGCTACGCTTTGCCGAATTCGACTCGTCATCCGAGATAATCCGACGGATAGAGGCTAGGATTTCCTCCATTGTCGGTTCAGGAGCACGCTCGGTACTGCTCATGACTTGATCCCTTGCCGCCATATAAACCCCCGCAATACCCGGCGGTCAAACACCAGGGCTGCACTTGGGTTTGTAACTTAACACAACGTTAAGACCCAAGTCTCGATTTGGTTGGATGACCGCTCCCGTTTGTTAACGCAGGTTAACGCGCGATGTCGCGCAAGGGTTCATTCGTCGGGAGCGGGTGGTGTCGGCGGGCGCAGGCCGAACCACTTGTTCTTCACGATGTCATAGTGCTCAAGCGGATCATAGTAAGGCACTGATAAACCAAGGGTTTGGGCGTCCATCCGGCCCACGGCGGCGTATAGGGAATATTCCGCCACAATCCGGTCGCGGAGCGCCGTGACGAGGCCGATCTGGGAATTCAACAGCTCGCGCTGGGCGTCGAGGACGTCGAGGGTGGTGCGCTGCCCAACTTTTTCCTCCTCACGCACGCCGGTGAGAGCGATTTTGTTGGCATCGACGGCGGCCTGGGCCGAGGTGATGGCTGGCCCGGAGGACTGCAAGATGCCCCAGTTCGAGATCACGTCGGCATGCACGCGGAGCCGCGCGTCCTCGACCTCTTTCTTGAGCTGATTGTTGGTCTCCTTGGCTTGGCGCACGCGGGCCGAGACCCCGCCGCCCTGATAGAACGGCACGGTGACCCGCCCCGTCAGCGTGGTCGTCTCGAGTTCTTTCAAGGTCCGGCTCTGGTCGAACCGATTCTGGTATTGCGCCTCGAAGGTCGCCGTGGGAAGGAGCTCGCCCATGATCTGCTGCACGGCGTAAAGCGAAGCCTCCTCCTGATAGACGGCGGCGAGGATGAGCGGGTTCTCGCCGTCACCGAGCGTCATGGCATCATCGAGGCTGCTCGGAAGCAGTGCTCGGATCGAGGGGGGCGTCTCGAGCTTGCCCGGCGGATGACCGATGATCTGCTCATACGCGGCGTTGCTCGTCTTCAGATTGGCTTGGGCTGCGGCCAAGGTCGACAGAGCCTCGGAGCGGCGGGCCTCGGCTTGGGCAACGTCCGTGCGCGTCACCTCGCCCACATCGAAACGGTCTTTGGTCGCCTTGAGCTGCTCGGTGAGCACTGTCACGTCGTTCTCACGCAGGCGCACGATAGCCGCGTCGCGCACGACATTGACGTAGGCGGTCACGGCGTCGAGCAGCACCGTCTGCTCGACGCTGCGCAAGCTCTCCCGTGCAGCCTGGACCGTCGACTTCGCTCCTCTGATCGCGTTCAGATTCTGGAAGCCCTCGAACAGAGGCTGAGTGAGTTGGACCGAATAGCCATGCGGGTGGGTTACGCCTTCGGAGCTAAAGCCGGTCGCGCCACTGTTGAGTAGGTTGGCACTGGCAGAGGAACTGCTGCGCCCGCCGCCGGCTATGTCAATATTTTGATTTACGAAGTTCGTGTCGGCCTCGCCGCTTATAAAAGGGCGCAAGCCTGCCTTGGCGAGAGCCACCTGCTCGTCGGTGGCTCTAAGCCTTGCGCGCTCAGCGTTCAAGACAGGATTGATCAGGTAGGCGTTAGTCAATGACTGCTCAAGCGTCTCGGCGCAAGCCGGACGGCCACATGCGGCGATGACGAGGAACGCACATACGAGGAACGCACATACGGGTGCAGCCCCGCCACGCAGCCGCCACGACATTCCTGCGCAGGACGACATGTCGTTCCTGCCAAAGAAGCGTTGCAAAACCCCAATTCCCCCGCAGTTGGTGGACGCCCCCGCCCCCGCTGCGGTCAAAACCATAGAGCAGCATAGTCGGTGTGCGATACCCACGAAAAGTTGCTTTCGGGGGATTTGGCAAAAAATTCAAAGCACTGTGGGATCGGAGCAACAGTGCCGTGAGCGGAAGGAAAAACTAGAAGGTGAAGGCTGGCTCGGGTGCAAATCCTGGCAGCGGGCGGGCTCCGGCATCGAAATGCGGGACGCCGCTCGCCTCGCCGGCAACCCTGACGAAGAGGTAAGCCTTGCCCTGACTTGGATTATTCGCAGTCCGGCTGATCACCGTCACAAGTCTGCCATCTTCCTTGAGCTGCGCCAGCAGGGAGGCCGGCACGTCTGGCACGCTGCCGTTGAGGAGGATCACGTCATAAGGGCCGCAGGCGGGATGGCCCTCGGCTAAAGCCCCGGTCACGATGTCAGCGTTGCCGATGCCAAGCTCGGCCAAGGCGCTCTTTGTGGCCTCGGCGAGTTCCGGCTCGGCTTCGAGCCCGATCACCGACTTGCCAAGACCGGCAAGCACCGCCGTCGAGTAGCCGGTGGCGCAGCCGACATCGAGCACGGTGTCTTGCGGCTCCACGCTTGCGAGCTGGACCAGCCGGGCGAGCACCATCGGCGCCAAGAGGAAGCGCGGCGACGCGCCATCGACCGACGGGAAGACTTCAAGCGCCTCGTCGCTATAGGCGACATCGCGAAGGCGAGGCGGCACGAAACGTTCACGCGGCAGCGCGCGCATCGCGGCAATCACGCGGCGGTCGGTGACCTCGTTCGGCCGGATCTGGGACTCGACCATGGCGAGGCGCTGCAATGCGAAATCGGCCATCCTGTTCCCCGTTACGCGGCGCGATGTTTCCAAGAGTAACTTACGCTTGCCGCTTCTTCATGACGCGCTCGCGGCCCTGATAGCATGGCGCCCCGCGAAGTTGTCACGCGTATTGCATAGGAGGGGGGCAATCAATTAGTACACGCTTCGATACTGGCCACGTGGCGGAGTGGTGACGCAGCGGACTGCAAATCCGCGCACCCCGGTTCGATTCCGGGCGTGGCCTCCATAATCTCGCCCAACCCCCCGCCTGCCAAAAATTTCGAGTCAGCCGACCTTGGACTTGCGCGTTTGTGCGGCCACGTCCGCCGTATCGCTCTTGCGGTCGCGATGCCACCACACTGCGAGTTGACGCCGCCAGCGGCGCACGATTGGGATATCGACCGAGAGCACAAGCAGCCCGAGCGGGATCATCCAGAAGCCGAGCACGGGCAGGAAGCCGAGCAGTCCACCGGCGATAAGCAGGATCCCG
>DASSLP010000062.1:0-5575 GCA_035689365.1 Methyloceanibacter sp. | reverse complement strand
TTTCTGGGACGCCTCCAGGAGCCGCCATTCACAAAATTCGCCTTCATTTGTGACATTCAGCGAGGTATTCTCTTGCTGCGGGGCTCTCCGCTAAGGATGACTTTGGCCCCCCACTTGGTGCCGCGGCGGGGGCTTTTTTAGGGACGCGACGAATTCTGGTCGGCTCCTCCCTCTTTTAGGTCGGCTGTTGTGCAGGTTTTCGGACGCCGGCATGACGGTCTAACCACACGGTAGGGCAGCCGGCGTCCGAAAAGCGCCAAGGCACGAAATCGCGGGAGTTGGGCACCCGGCGGTGCCGCGAACGACTATGGGGATTTGGGGTTTTGCCGCGCCACGAGGGACCTGAACCGAGGTCTGCGGTCTGCTCGCTTTGCAGCAAAGCACGGGCGTTGGGGCAGCGGCGAAGGAGCAAAGAGCAGGTTGCGCGAGGAGGTTCGCGGCGCGACTGGCGCGCCGGCCAGGCGGTTGCCGTGAGCGGGAGCGCTGCCGGGCAAGCGGCGGCCGAATTGGCGCGTATCACTGCGGTTGGGGATCGGTGGTGATGCCATTATGAGGTGTCGATGCTGATTTTGGGCGGAACCGGCGTGGGGCGGTTCTTTGGCTGCTGCCCGCGCAAGAAAGTCTCGATGATGCGCATTGGGCCGCCGCAGCAGGGGCACGGATGCTCGTGGGTTTTTGGTTCCTCGGGCTTGCCGCTCAGCGCCTTGATGGCGTCAAGGGGAATGAGCGGCGCCGCAAGGAGTTCGCGGAGACGAGCAATATTCTTGGCGCGGGTTTGGCAGGTGAGAAAGCCGTAATAGCGGATGCGGTGGAAGCCCTGCGGCAAGACATGCATCAGGAATCGGCGGATGAACTCGTCGGCGTCGAGCGTCATTTGTTTGTATCGCTCGGGCCCTTCGAGGCGATAATCCTTCCACTTGAAGGTGACGCCGTTTTTGTCGTGGGAGACGAGGCGGCGGTTGGAAATGGCAACGCGATGGGTGTAGCGCGCGAGATAGCGCAAGACTTCCTCGGGGCCGCCGAAAGGCCGTTTGCAGTAAACCACCCACTTGCTGTAGCGCAACGGCGCCAAATAGGCCTTGAAGGCTCGCGCATCCGCGAGCCGAGCATGCTTGCCGAAGAACTGCAGGGTTCCGGCTTGATGAGCAGCGATGAGCTTCTCGCGAACGAGCCTGCGAAACAGGGACGAGAGCACCTCCACAGCAAGGAAGAAACTAGGCCGACAGGCGACCCAGCGTATCCCCTCGAGTGAGAATCCACCACCGGGCACGATCATGTGGACGTGCGGATGGTGATTGAGTGCCGACCCCCAGGTGTGGAGGACAGACAGGATGCCGATGCGGGCGCCGAGATGCTTGGGATCGGCCGCGATCGTCAGCATGGTCTGCGATGATGCCTTGAACAGGATGTCGTAGATCACGGCTTTGTTTTGATAGGCGATATCGGCGATTTTGCCCGGCAGCGAGAACACGACATGGAAGTACGGCACCGGCAACAGCTCTTTCTCGCGCTCCGCCAGCCACTCCCTTGCAGCCGCACCCTGACACTTCGGGCAATGCCGGTTGCGGCAGGAGTTGTAAGCGATCTGCGTGTAGCCGCATTTGTCGTTCTCACAGCGCGCAACATGGCCTCCGAGGGCGGCCGTACGGCAGTCCTCGATGGCCGACATTACCTTCAATTGACCGAGGCTCACGTGGCCGGCATTGACAGAACGCCATGCTGGCCCGTGATCGCGGAAGATATCCGCAACCTCCAGCGTTGGCCGGGACATCCCCGCCGGCGATTAGGCAGCCAGCGGCGGGGCCTTGCTGCTCTTTTTTGAGCTTTTGCGCGGCTGCGACAGCAGGTCGAGCGGGCTCTTGATATTGGCGATCATGCCGGTAGCAACGCGCGTGTAGCGAGCCGTCGTTTCCAATTTGTCGTGTCCCAGCGGTCGTGAGTCATAATGCACCTCGGCTTAACTCATTGAAAGTCAAAGACCTGCTGCGTGGCATCCGGTGTTAGCGGAAGCTTCTGACGCTTTCCGCTGGCGAAGCCTGCCAGGTCCTCAGCCTTGATCACCCAAGGCGCGCCTGCGCAAGCTTGTCGACCTTTGATGTCGCCGCGGCGGAGCATGCGTAGCGCCGTCATATTGCAGACGCCGATTAGTTTCGCTGCCGCTTCGAGCGTGATCTCTCCACGCTCCGCCCACTCGCCTTCGCGAAAGATGGCGATGTCGTGGTGATTGCGGAAGCCACGCACGCGCTCTTGCGTCCAGGCATTGCCGTGCCCAGTCTGGACACCGGTGCGATTGAGCAGGCGCGCGATCTGGCGATCGGGCATCAGCCGCGCCAGCTCACACACGAGCGCGATCGTATCGTCGGGGATGCGTGGATTGTGCCGGCCGGCTGCATTCAGTCGCTGTTTGACTTGCAGCTCGGTATGGTCGCCGCCTTGCCAGTGCAGGACCGCGTGGATGATTGCACCGTCCCTGCGCACGACAATCTCCGTGAGTGCCGCACGAAGGATACGCTTGCGCGTTCCCGCGGTTGCAGCAGGATGCAACCAGGCGCGCTCCAGATCAGCACCAAGCGCCATCAACTGCTGGCGCTCCGGCCCGCCGAGCGGCGGCGGACGACGCGCAATCAGGGCGGCGATCTCCCCTTCGATCTTTGCGACAGCCTGCAGTCCCTCGTTCCAGCGGCGCTCCAACTCGCCAGCGACCAGCCGGTTCGCCGGGTCGACGGCGTCGTACTGTCGGCGCGCATGCGCGGCTTCGTAGCGCGCCTGCTGCAGCGACAGTTCCAGCTGGCGCTCGGCCGCGGTTGTCGTGCTCGATTGCGCCTCTATCGCTTTGAGGGCCGCCTCGATGCCGAGCGGCTTCAGGACGCGCAAAACTTCGTTGCTGATCGCCGCATCGATACTCAAGCCGCTGATCGAGATGCAGCGCGCGGCGCCGTGGTTGGTACGCGCACCGTAGCAATTGTAGCGGCCGAGCTTGCTGTAGTGCACATGGAGCTTGCGACCGCAGTGGCCGCACCGCAATAGTCCCGGCAGCAGCAGCTCGCCTTTGCGGGCTGCTCCACGGGCAAGCGCGCTGCTCATGCCGGTCGCGTTGTTGGCGATCACCGCGAGGTTCCGTTCGAACTCGTCCCAGGTGATGTAGGCCGCGTGGTGATCCTTGATCAGGACATCCCATTCGGTCATGGGCTTTTGTACACCACGCCGGATTTGCTTGCGTCCACCTTCGACACTCACGCGGCTTTTCGTGCGCCCGAATGCGTAGGCACCCGCATAGATCGGGTTGGTCAGGATGTTGTGCACAATGTTGTAGGCCGGCAGTCGCCACACGACGCCGTGCGCCTCACCTTGGCGTGACTTGGCGGGCAGCTCGATGCCCTCCTCTCTGAGCCAGATGTGCACCTGTCGTGCACTTTGCAGCTCAGCGAACTTGGTGAAGACGAGTTGTAAAGCCTCCTGCACGCGTTTATCCGGATTCTTCTCTATGCGATCGCGACCAATCTTCACATATCCGGCGGCGACACCGAGGATCAGCGCGCCACGGCGCGCCTTCTGCTTCAGCGCTTCCTGCGAGCGCTGGCGGAACATCGACAATTCAAGCTCGCTCATCGTGCCCTTCATCCCGAGCAGCAGCCGATCGTTGGGATGGCGAGGATCGTAGATTCCGTCCTCGTCGACGATGAGCGTGTCGACCAATCCACAGAACTCGATCAGCGTGTGCCAGTCGCGGCCATTACGGGCAAGGCGCGACGCCTCGATCGCGAGCACAGCACCGACACGACCGTCGCAGATCGTTGCCAGCAGCCGCTCGAAGCCGGGACGCGCGATGCCGCCCCCCGAGCGGCCGAGATCGTCGTCGATCACATCGACATTGCTCCAGCCAAGCTGTTTGGCGCGATCGACGAGACCGTATTGGCGCCGCCGGCTCTCATGATTGTGAGCAAGCTGGTCTGCTGTCGATTGCCGGATGTAGACGCAGGCGCTGCGGGCGAGATGCTCAGTCGTGATCTTCGTCATTGCCGCTCCCCCGGTTTGCCGCCTTCGCCAGACTCGCCGCGATCTCGCGCAGCAGCACCTCGATAACTGTCGCGAGTTCGCTCTTTTGGGCTGCACGCAGTTCGACGCGCGGTCGCTCGGCATCGAACAGGTTTGGCTGGAGATTCTCGGATCGATGCGTCATCCTCTGGTCGCTCCGTTTTTGATTCGGACGCGAGAAAGCCTAGAAGCGCATCGACCTCATTGCGTAGGGAGCGAAGAACATCGAGGGGAAAACGTGGCTCATCGCTGATCTCGAATCGGGATGCAGCCTCGTTAGTCATCCACACTGGAAGGCACGCGAAAGTGCCGTCAAGTTGGTGTACGACGACAAACGCAGCGCCGCCACGTTCGAGCCGCCGCCTGACGCGCACGGTCTCGCCGAAGCGAGGATGAAATCGGTAGGTGATGCGTGCTTCAGTCTGTTGTTCGCGGGCAGTATGTCGCCCTTCCGAGCAGCGCCTGGATTATTCTGATGTCGGTGCCGCGTTCAAGCAGATGAGTCGCGAAGCTATGCCGAAGCGCATGCAGCGTTACGCTCTTCCGGATCCCGGCGGCTTCGGCCGTCTCGTGGAATATGCGATTGAGATGGCGCGTGGTGATCGGCCTGCCGGGAGTCTTCCGGCTCGGAAACAACCACCGCTCCTGCACCGGCAGTCCTGTATCGTAGCGCGACGGACGTACCTTCCACCATTGCCGCAAGAGAGCGAGCATCTCTGGCGAGAGCATCACATTGCGATCCTTGCGGCCCTTCGACTGTTCCACGCGAATAATGCTTTGCGCGCTGTCGATATGCTTGACCTTCAGCCGCACCACTTCGCCGGCGCGCAGACCGCAGCCATAACCAAGGCTGAGCAGCACACGCGCCTTGAGATTATCGGCAACCGCCAGTAGTCGTTTCGCCTCGTCGACACTTATTGTCAGTGGAATCGTCTGCGGCTGGCGCAGGTGATAAATCTCGGCGGCAAGATCCAGACGCCGCAGCGTCACGCGGAACAAGAACCGCAGTCCCGTCATGATGACGTTGCGGCTGCAAATGCTCAAGCCGGTCTCAGCCAGGTGCAGCTGGAATCGGCGGATATCCTCGAACGTGGCGGTCTCAGGAGATCGCTTCAGAAATGCAGCGAACCGTTTGCAGCTGCGGATGTGCCCCCGCTGTGTGCCCGCACAGAGCTTGCGTGCATTCATGTCCTCGATCATGCGCTGCCGCAGCGGGCTGACGGTATTCGTGGTCATAGGCAACTCCCTGTCTTGAGGTTGGTAAGACCCCGATCCTCAAGACAGGGCGCTTTGTTCGCTACCTATGATCTCCCCCTGGGGAAAACTCTCGCGGCTCAGTCGTGGTGTAGCAAGCTATCGCGCAAGCGATTTAGTGCCCTGGCACTGAGCTGGCAGGCCGGGATGTCGGCCCTCGCGTCAGCTTTCGGAAAAAGCGGACAAGATATGCTCGATGTGAGGTATTCTGTTGATGACCCGATTCTGACCTAGCCGTGTCGGCCAAATGCAAGATGACGACAATTTCTGTCTTTAAGGGTGTACG
>DASSLP010000061.1:0-2517 GCA_035689365.1 Methyloceanibacter sp. | reverse complement strand
GCCAAGGTCTCGACAAACCCCGCGCCGACTGGATCGGAGACGTTCACGAACACGATTGGCACGGTACGGGTTGCTCGCTGCAGCGTACTCAATTGGAAACCGCCATTGACCAGAATGACATCCGGGGCGGCCGCGACCAGTTCGACTGCGTTTCTTCGAGTGCCGTCGGCATCGGCTCCCGCCCAGCGCGTGTCAATCCGCACGTTTTGGCCAAGGGACCAGCCTGACTGCTGTAGCCCCTGCAAGAATGCTCCAACGCGGGCCTGATATTCTGGATCATCCGCGGCGGCCGGCAGGAGCAGACCGATGCGCCGCATGCGTGCGCGCTGCTGCGCACGCACAGCAAACGGCCACGTCGCCGCGCCGCCGAGTGCCGCCAACAATTCGCGCCGTCGAATGCTCATCTGTCCCTCCCGTGCGAAGGAAGCCTTAAACGGAAGTTGCTGGGGATTTTTCGGCTAAGCCGTTGATTGTGAATCCGAAAGCGACCTGGACGTCGTTTTGGTTTGCCATGTAACTGCTCGAAATTCTGCTTGACACGCTTGAATCGCGGTGATTCAAGCTGACCATGTACGTCGAGCGCATTCCGAATCGCAACTCGCCGCCGGCGATTTTGTTGCGCGAGAGCTATCGCGACGGCGACAAATTCAAGCGGCGCACGCTTGCCAATCTTTCCGATTGGCCGGCCGCAAAGATCGAAGCGCTGCGCTGCGTGCTTCGTGACGAAGCCGTAGCGCCGACCGACGAAAATGCATTCACGCTGCTGCGCAGCCTGCCGCACGGCCATGTGGCAGCGGCGCTGGGCACGCTGCGCAAGATCGGGCTCGATAAGATTCTGTCGCAGGGTGGCGTGCAGCCCCGTCGCGAAGTGACGCTGTGCATTGCCATGCTGGTCGCGCGGCTCATCGATCCGGCCTCCAAGCTGGCGACGGCACGCGGGCTCACTGACGACACCGCCACGTCTTCGCTTGGCCAAGTGCTCGGGCTCGGAGCGGTTGACGAGCAGGAGCTCTATGAGGCGCTCGACTGGCTGGTGGGCCAGCAGCAGCGCATCGAACGTGCGCTGGCCCGGCGCCATCTCGAGCGCGGCACTCTGGTTCTCTACGATGTCACCTCGACTTATTTCGAGGGCCGTACCTGCCCGCTGGCCAAACGCGGCTACAACCGCGATGGCAAGCGCTACAAGCTCCAGATCGTGTTCGGGCTGATGTGCACGGCACAGGGATGTCCAGTGGCGGTTGAAGTGTTCGAAGGCAATGTCGGCGATCCCTCGACGTTGGCCACTCAGATCGACAAGGTCAAACAGCGGTTCGGGATTGAGCACATCGTGTTGATCGGCGACCGCGGCATGATCACCGAGGCACGCATCAACGAAACCGTGAAGCCGGCCGGCCTCAACTTCATCACCGCTTTGCGCGCGCCCGCGATTCACAGCTTGGCCGAGGCGGGTACCATTCAGCTGTCGTTGTTCGACGAACGCGATCTCGCCGAGGTCAGTTCACCCGATTATCCGGATGAACGCCTCATCGTCTGCCGCAATCCGCTGCTCGCCGACGAGCGCAGCCGCAAACGGCGCGAGTTGCTCGACGCCACCGAGCAAGACCTGGTCGAGATCCAGAACCGTGTCCGGCGTGCCAAGCGGCCGTTGCGCGGCAAAGATAAGATTGGGCTCGCGGTGGGTCCGGTACTCAACCATCGCAAGGTCGGCAAGCACTTCGACGTCAAAATCACGGATGCTGATCTAACCTTCGAGCGCAAAACTGAACAGATCAATGCCGAGGCCCTCCTCGACGGCATCTATGTCCTGCGCACTGACGTCAAGCCCGCAGTGCTCGATGCCAATGGAACCGTTCGTGCCTACAAAAATCTCGCAACGGTGGAGCGCGCTTTCCGAAGTCTCAAGACCATCGATCTCGAAGTGCGACCGATCCATCATCGCCTCGCCGAGCGCGTTCGGGCTCACGTGCTGCTGTGCATGCTCGCATACTACCTCGAATGGCACATGCGGCAGGTCCTCAAGCCCATTCTGTTCGACGATCATGACAGAGCCGCGGCCGAAGCGGCACGTAGCTCCATCGTCGCCAAAGCCGAACGCTCCAATGCCGGGAAACGCAAGGTCGCAACCAAGCGCACCGACGACGGCTTGCCCGTCCACAGCTTCGGTTCGCTGCTCACCGACCTTGCCACGGTCACGCGTAACACTATGGCCCTAACCAAGGCGAAGGACGCTACCTTCGTGCTCTATCCGAAATTGACGCCAGCCCAGAGCCGCGCGTTCGAACTCCTGGCCGTGACCGTGAATTGTTGCCAGTAGACCACCGGTCCAATCCGCCGATCTGCGAGTCAGATCAGGGACTTGCCCACTTTCGATACCGGCAACTTCCGTCTAAGGAGCCTCGTTCTGCCATCGCATTTGCTTGTTTCCTGGCCAGCTCCGTAAGCGTTTGGTCCACAGTTACTGCCCCAAGCCCATGACCCTTGCGATACGCTGAGATTTCAGACTGCGGATCGGCGAGA
>DASSLP010000060.1:0-11191 GCA_035689365.1 Methyloceanibacter sp. | reverse complement strand
GGTCCAGAAGGTGTCTTCGAACTGGTGCTGGACATAGAACAGCCAGACGCCAATCGAAGCCCCGAGCAACGTGATGGGAAGCTGCACAAGCAGGAATGGGCCGACGCCGACCAGCCAAATCATCGTCGCGAACAGCGCCGCGATCGCGACATTTGTCGCCATGGTGCTCAGCCAGGGCTCCCAACCGCTGCGCATCAATCCAAACGGGAGACGTTGCCGCAAGACGAAGTGATACGCCGGACCGACGCCGAACATGATGAGCGGATGCCGGTACAGCCGATACCGGAGCCGGCGCCATGGGGACAACGCCAGATACTCGCGCACCGTCAGCATGTCGATGTCACCAATTCCGCGATGATCGAGATTGCCCGAATGTGCGTGATGGATAGCGTGCGTGCGTCGCCAAAAGTCATAGGGTGTCAAAGTCACGACGCCGATCACCCGGCCAACCCAGTTGTTCACGACGCGTTGGCGGAAAAACGCGCCATGACCGCAATCGTGCTGGATCATGAATAGGCGCACGAGAAAGCCGGCCGCGGGCACGGATAGCAGGAGGCAGGCCCAGTAGCCAATTTCGAGGGAGGTCCACATCAGGAGCCAGAGGAGGGCAAGCGGCAGCGCGGTAATCGCGATCTCGAAAATGCTGCGCGGGGAGCTCGGTTCGCGGTAGGCGGCGAGACTCTGAGCCAAAGCGCGCGGATCGCCGGCGAGGGGAAGATTGGCTTCCGGCGCGTTCAGGCGACCATCCAGATCGCGTTCGCCCCGCCCAACGATCGCAAGGCGCCCGCTCATCCTTTCCGCATCATCTTCTTGGCGATTCCCTCGGCAATTCTCTGCTCTGAAATCGGAATGAGCGGCTTGCTGCTCCAACCCGGCCGCGATGAGGAAGGACTGCGCTCGCCAGGTTTGCACCGTGTCACGGGGTGGGCGGCAATCTCTTTTTCAAGTCGGGCCGCTTCCTCTTCCCGCGTCTCACCAATCAACACCCGCTTACCTGCCTTCCGCACGCGGTAAGGTTGCGCTTTTTTGTCCACGCTCATAACGGATGTGCCTTTCAGAGGTTGAAATTTGGCCGCAAGGCCGCGCGCGTTCGAGGCATACCCCTTTGCACGGAGGCTGGCGACCCTTTTCGCGGGCGGAGCGTCCTCGCTTCGCGCGGAAGCGTCAGACGGTCATGCCCAAACCCACCGCAAGCTCCCGGCGAAAAGACGCCAGAAGCTTGCAGAAGTCCAGAAGCTCCAGTCGAGGCGCGCTTTGGCCGGCGCGCGGCGGTCAGCTAGTAGCCGACTGCAACGCCGACGCCGGGTGCGGCAAGGGCAACGCCCGGGCCTGGACCGTAATAAGCGGCGGGGGGCGGCGCATACTCGTAGGCGACAGGTGGCGCATACTCTACCGGCGGCGCGTATTCTACGGGCGGCGCATAGGCGACGGACGGACCGTAATAGGCAGGCCCGTCATAATAGGGATCGTAGGCATAGGCCGGCGCCACAAAGATGCGGCGGCGGACCTCCTGAAAGTAGCTCGACGGGGCCTGACCCGAGCTGTCCCCCCCGATACACCGCGTTCCTAACGGAGTCGGCCGAAGCCGGCGCGGAAAGCAGCGCAGCACCGCCGAGCAGCGCGAGCGCAAACGTGCCGCCGCCAAGCGTGGTTTTGAGAGCCGTGGCCTTCATGAGAAGCCTCCTTTTTTGAAGTTGTCGCTTGAAGGGCCAACGGGTCAACCGAAGATGGGTTCCCGTTCGCGAGATTCCAGCTCATCTCCCCTCGCCCCGTGGGGAGAGGTCGCACCCGAAGCGAACGGGCTTCGATGCGCGCGAGCGAATGTCTCCATCCACTCCGCTCTTCGTGCCGCGGAAACTGACGTTCGCTCTCCAGCATCGCGGCAGAAGCCCTCTCCCCGCGGGGAGAGGGGCAGGACCTCGGCGGCTTTAGCCTCAGCCCTGGATGGCAACGGACGAGCGCGCCCATGAGTTCCGCCTGTTTGGCGCGGCGGAAAGTCGGAGGTTCGGTGCGGCGAGCTCAATTGGGACCGCTCATGTTGTTGCTCTTGCAAATTATTCGCAACTAAGTTATATGCCAAGATGAGGGGTCTCCCCGAAAGAGGGAATCCGATGCTGGCCAGTTCGAGTTCAATCCTCCACAGCACGCGTGCGCGTGGCATCCTTCGAGATGCGCGCCAAAAGCGCGCTCCTCGCGGCGAGCAGGATGAGGTCCTTTTCGCCCGAGCGCCTCAGGATGAGGGATCGGGGTCATGCTGAGTCCGTTCAGAGCCGCCAACGAAGCCGGCGCAGCCGAGCTCAAAGCCGCGCACGCGCAGGCGCGAGCCGAGGGCTGGCGGCGCGCCTCGCGCGAGCCCTCGCTCGGCGAAGTGTTCGGCACCATCAGGACGCGGCCCACAGGCCCGCTGTGGAAGAAGCTCATCGCGTTCCTTGGCCCCGGTTATCTCGTTGCCGTCGGCTATATGGACCCCGGCAACTGGGCGACCTCGCTCGCCGGCGGGTCGAAGTTCGGCTACGCGCTGCTCTCAATCGCGCTTCTCTCCAACATCATGGCGATCATCCTCCAGGCGCTGTGCGCGAGGCTCGGCATCGCCACGCATCGCGACCTCGCGCAGGCCTGCCGCGACGCCTTCCCGCGCGCCCTCGCCTATCCGCTGTGGGCGCTCGCCGAGCTCGCGATCTGCGCCACCGACCTCGCCGAGGTGATCGGCACGGCGATCGGACTCAATCTCCTGTTCGGCATCCCGCTCGAGATCGGCGTGATCCTCACCGCGCTCGACGTGTTCCTGATCCTCGGCATGCAGCGGCTCGGCTTCCGCTGGATCGAGGCGTTCATCGTGACCATGCTTGGCGTCATCGCCATCTGCTTCGGCATTCAGATCGCCATGGCCGATCCAGACTGGGGCGCAGTGATCCGCGGCTTCGCACCGACCGTCGAGATCGTGAAGAACCCCGACATGCTTTATCTCGCGCTCGGCATTCTCGGCGCGACGGTGATGCCGCATAACCTCTATTTGCATTCCGGCATCGTGCAGACGCGCGCCTTCGGACGCACGCTGCCGGAGAAGCGCGAGGCGATCACGCTCGCCACGGCGGACTCGACCATCGCACTGATGTTCGCGCTACTGATCAACGCCTCGATTCTGATTCTTGCCGCGGCGACCTTCCACAAGACCGGCCAGACCAACGTGGCGGAGCTCAACCAAGTGCATTCGTTCTTGGCGCCGCTGCTCGGCTCGGCGTTCGCGCCAACCCTGTTCGCCATTGCGCTGCTCTGCTGCGGGCTGAACTCGACGGTGACGGCAACACTGTCGGGGCAGATCGTGATGGAGGGCTTCCTCGACATTCGCCTGCCGCCCTGGCTCAGGCGGCTGTTCACCCGCGCCATCGCCATCATCCCCGCTGCGGTGGTGACCATCTGGTACGGCTCCGAAGGCACCGCCAGGCTTCTGATCCTGTCGCAGGTGATCCTGTCGCTTCAGCTTCCCTTCGCCATCGTGCCGCTTGTCATGTTCACCGCCGACAGGCGCAAGATGGGCGCTCTCGTTGCGCCGCGCTGGATGACGCTGCTTGCCGCGGCGATTGCCGTTACAGTCATCACGCTCAACGTCAAGCTGTTGTGGGATTTCGCCGCCTCGCTCTAGCGTAGGCTGCGCCCTGCCATGATGCCGCCGGAATTCAGGACAAACAGCGTGAGGCAATGCGCGCCTCACCCGCCATGTTGGCAAGCCTTGCCGCCGCCCTCCTCACCGCCTCGTGCGCCAATCCCTCGGCGACGATCAAGGAGATCGCCTATGGCGATCCCACCAAGCCTTATCTCGGCATGAGCAAGGAGGAGCTTATCTCCTGCGCAGGCCAGCCTTATTCGACCTATCCGAGCGGGGCCACCGAGACGCTCACCTATCACTATACCGGCGCGGGGCCGGTGCCCGCCGATCCTGTTAAGAAGAAGGACGACGACAAGTCGAACCAGAAGGGCGGGCTGATGGGCGGCCTCAAGAAGAAGGACGACAACAAGAATTGGACCTGCACGGCAAGCTTCACATTCCAGGATGGCCGCGTGTCGAAGATCGTCTTCGCCCACAGGGACGTGACCAGCCCCTACGCCTATCAGACCGGCAAGACCGCGGAGGAGCGGGCGAAGAACGAATCTAAAGGTCCGGGGGAGGTCCCAACCTGCCAGTTCTCGCTGCCGCGCTGCCCTAAGACCTAAGGCCTTCTCGTCCCGGCGCCGCTGGGCGTTTTTATGCGCTACCGCTCCGCTACTTGAGCGTTTTTTTGATGCGCTACCGCTTCGCTACTTGAGCGCGGGCGCGTGGCAGACGGCCTCGATATTGTGGGCGTCGGGATCGAGCACGAAGGCGCCGTAGTAATTGGCGTGGTAATGGGGACGCAAGCCGGGAGGGCCATTGTCCTTGCCGCCCGCGGCGATCGCCGCGCGGTAGAAGGCAACGACCGCTGCGTGGGAAGGCGCCGCGAAAGCGACGTGAACATGGCCGCCGCTCAAGCCTTCAGCCTCGCCGATCCAGAAGAAGGGCTTGAGATTCGCGCCGAAGCCGACTGCGGCGCCATGACCAGACTCTCGGCTGACACCTCCATGACGATCGAGATGCCGAGCGGAGCGAGCGCCTTCGAGTAGAACTCGGTCGCGCGGGCGACATCGCTCACCGGGATACCGATGTGGTCGATCATTCGGCGCGTTCGACCAGCTTGCGCTTGAGCGAGGAGATGGCTGCGGCAGGGTTCAGCCCCTTGGGGCAGGCCTTGGTGCAGTTGAGGATGGTGTGGCAGCGATAGAGCCTGAACGGGTCTTCGAGCTCATCGAGCCGCTCACCAGTGCGCTCGTCGCGGCTGTCCTCGATCCAGCGGTCGGCCTGCAACAAAATGGCCGGGCCAAGATAGCGGTCGCCGTTCCACCAATAAGACGGGCAGGCGGTCGAGCAGCAGGCGCATAGGATGCACTCATAGAGGCCGTCGAGCTTGTCGCGGTCCTCCTTCGACTGCCGCCACTCCTTCTGCGGCGTGGGCGAGTCGGTCTTGAGCCAAGGCTCGATCGAACGGTGCTGGGCGTAGAAGTTCGTCATGTCCGGTACGAGATCCTTGACCATTGGCATGTGGGGCAGCGGGTAGATCGCGATCACAGCGCTCGGCGCATCGTCGGCATGCATGGTGCAGGCCAGCGTGTTGGTGCCGGCGATGTTCATCGAGCATGAGCCGCATACGCCTTCGCGGCAGGATCTCCGGAAGGTGAGCGTGGGGTCGACGGTATTCTTGATCCAGATCAGCGCATCGAGCACCATCGGGCCGCATTCGTTCATGTCGACCCAATAGGTATCGACGCGCGGGTTCTCGCCGCTCTCGGGATCGAAACGGTAGATGCGGTATTCGCGCCAGCGGCCCTCTTCGGCGCCTTCAGGCGGCGGGTTCCACGCTTTGCCCTTCTTGACCTTGGAGTTCTTGGGAAGCGCGAACTGGACCATGGGCTGCGCCTATTCCTGACCAGGACCTCGCATACAGGAGTTCCCGGCGCAACGCCAAGGGCGAATTGTCTTTTAAGCGTGGGCTAGGCTACCAGGATGTGGTCGATGCGGGCCCGCGCCTCGCTCACGGCTTCCGTCCAGCTCGGCTTGAGCAGCGAATGGCGGCCGAGGATAGGCAGGTCGGGGCGCAAGGGCCTGACGCGCACGCGCCAGATCCGGCCTCTCCGTTCTCCCTCTATGGCGGAGCCCCGATAGAGCGTCCTAATCACTTCGGTACAATTCGGTTGACGCCCCTCCGTTCTGCTAACGCAACAGCCGCGAAAAAGATCGCTTACGCGTGGCGTCTAAAGATCCGCGCAACGCCACGGCGCAGGTAATAGCCGAGAACGGCGAATAACAAGATCACCAGGACCGCGCCGGTCAGCGATCCAAGCACGTAGGCCACGTCGAACCTTCCACAATCCGATTATGACAAGTGCGACCTAGAGCAGGGCAGGACCGCGCCGACGATCAGCGCGGTCCTAAGCCTGCGGCAGAACAGGCCGCCAATGAAGGCAATCAATGCGAAGGCGCCGCTGATCGAGCCCAGGGCGTGCTAATACACTCGCTCTTTCGGCTCGATATAGGCAATCTCGTTCGAGAGCGTGAAGGAGTGTACCGGCCGGTAATCGAGCCTCACTTCGTGCGTGCCGTAGTCGGCGTAGCTCAGCGTATGCTTCATCCAGTTCTTGTCGTCGCGCTTAGGGAAGTCCTCGCGGGCGTGCGCGCCTCTTGACTCCTCGCGGGCTAGCGCCCCCTGCACGGTGACGGCGGACTGCGAGATGAGATTGTCGAATTCGAGGGTCTCAATCAGGTCGGTGTTCCAGATCAACGAGCGGTCGCTCACCTTGATGTCGGCGGCGTCATCCCAGACCGCGCGGATCGCCTTGACGCCTTCCTTCAGCACCTTCTTGGTGCGGAACACGGCGCAGTCGCGCTGCATGGTCTTCTGCATGCGTAGCCTGAGCTGAGCGGTGGGCGTGCCGCCATCCGCGTAGCGGAAGCGGTCGAGCCGCTCGATGGCGCTCTCGCCGGCGCCTTTCGGCAGCTCCGGGATGGCGCTCTCCTTTCTGACGAGCTCGGCGCAGCGGAGCGCCGCCGAACGGCCGAAGACGACGAGGTCGATCAGCGAATTCGAGCCGAGCCGGTTCGCGCCGTGCACCGACACGCACGAGGCCTCGCCGAGCGCCATGAGACCGGGCACGATCGCGTCGGCATCGCCGTCGCGCGGCGAGATCGCCTCGCCATGCATGTTGGTGGGGATGCCGCCCATATTGTAGTGGCAGGTGGGGATGATCGGAATCGGCTTCTGCCTGATGTCGACGCCGGCGAAGACGCGCGCGAGCTCTGCGATGCCGGGCAGGCGCTCCTGCAAGAGTTCCGGCGGCAGATGCTCGAGATGCAGGTGCATATAGTCCTTCTCAGAGCCGTGCCCGCGTCCTTCCCTGATCTCGATGGTGATGGCGCGCGAAACCACGTCGCGCGAGGCCAGGTCCTTGGCGGAAGGCGCATAGCGCTCCATGAATTTCTCGCCCTCTGAGTTACGCAGGAAGCCGCCTTCGCCCCGCGCGCCCTCGGTGATGAGCACGCCTGCGCCATAGACGCCGGTCGGATGGAACTGCACGAACTCCATGTCCTGAAGCGGCAGCCCCGCGCGCAGCACCATGGCGTTGCCATCGCCGGTGCAGATATGGGCCGAGGTGCAAGAGAAATAGGCGCGTCCATAGCCGCCGGTGGCGAGGATCACTCGATGTGCGCGGAATCTGTGCAGCGTGCCGTCCTGCATGGAGAGCGCGACCACGCCGCGGCAACGGCCCTCATCGTCCATGATGAGGTCGATGGCGAAATACTCGATGAAGAACTCTGCCGAATGGCGGAGCGCCTGGCCGTACATGGTGTGCAGCATGGCGTGGCCGGTGCGATCTGCCGCGGCGCAGGTGCGCTTGGCTTGGCCCTTGCCGAAATTCGTGGTCATGCCGCCGAAGGCGCGCTGGAGGATCTTGCCATCGTCCGTGCGCGAAAAGGGCACGCCCCAATGCTCGAGCTCGTACACGGCTTGCGGGGCGTTGCGGCAGAGATATTCGATGGCGTCCTGGTCCCCCAGCCAGTCCGAGCCCTTCACCGTGTCGTACATGTGCCAGCGCCAATCGTCGGGGCCCATATTGCCAAGCGCGGCGGCGATGCCGCCTTGCGCCGACACGGTATGCGAGCGGGTGGGGAAGACCTTGGTGATACAGGCGGTTCTGAGGCCGGCCTCACTGCAGCCGACCACGGCGCGCAAGCCAGAGCCGCCGGCGCCAACCACCACGACGTCATAGGCGTGGTCGATAATGGGATAGGCGCGGCCATTGATCGTCGGCACGTTATGCGGTGTTGCGTCTTGGGGCGTGGCGTCTTGGGGCATGGACGGTCAGCTCCCGAAACTGATCTTCAAAATAGCGACGACTGAGGCAAGGCCGACACCGGCGGCGAAGAAGGTCGCGACCAGGATGGCGAGCACTTTCGCGCCTTCGCTATGCACGTAATCCTCGATGATCTCCTTGAGCCCGATGCGCATGTGAATCGCCGCTGAAATGATCAGCGCGAGAAAGGCGAGCGCGACCAGGGGCTGGGCAATGAAGCCGCGGATCGTGCCGTAGTCGGCGCCGATATGACTGACGATGGCGAGGATCAGGAAGATGACGAGCGGGATATTGGCGACGGCCGTCACCCTTTGCCGCCAGAAGGTCTCGGTGCCGCTCCTCGCAGAGCCAAGCCCCCGCACGCGCTTAAGAGGCGTAGCCATGTCTAGCTTCCTCCTCGCAGAGCGTAGCCCGCGACCCAGACGAGGATGGTGAGGACGGTCGAGCTTATGATCGTGAGCCAGGCCAGCACCTCGATGCTCGTCTTGTCGAGCGCGCGGCCAGTGTCCCAGATGAGGTGCCGGATGCCCCCGAGCATGTGGTGGATCAGGGACCAGGAAAATAGGAAGAGAAGCGCGCGGCCGGGGATGCTTGCGAAGAAGCGCTCGACCGTGGCGTATTGCTCGGGCCCTGCCGCGATGGCGACCAGCCACCAGGCGAGCAGCAGGAAGCCGACCGCGTTGCCGAAGCCGGTGATGCGATGGGCGATCGACATGAGCATGGTAAGCATCGGCCGGTAGATCGACAGATGCGGGGAGAGCGGCCTATTCACCGCTAGCTTGGCGTCGCCCATGGTTTTTCGTGCTGTAATTGGCCCAGACAGACCTTGTCATAACGCAAGTGACCGGGCCGGGGCAATCGAGCCGGAACTTAGGGGGTGATGACGCCGCAGGCGATACGGTCGCCCGAGTTCCCGGCAGGGTCGGTCTTATAATCGTCGGCTCCAGCGTGGACGACCAGCGTCGAACCGTCGGCGTCAAGCAGCGGCGCCTCGCCGCTCAAGGTGACATTCGGCACAAGCACCTCAACTTGCAGCTTGCCGTCGGCTGGCGCGTGCAGGTTCGGCATATCGCCGGCATGCGGGCCTTCGGCGTTGAGATACCCGTGCTTGGTCTGGTCGGGGTTGAAATGGGGACCGGCAGACTTGAAGTCAGGCGGCTCGCATTTGCCGACGGCATGGATGTGGAAGGCGTGCTCACCTGGCGGCACGGCTGTCAGGTCGAGGCTGACCAGGACTCCGCTCGGGTTGACGGTCAGCGTCGCTTTGCCAACCTCCTTGCCGGTCGCATCCCTGAGCACGGCAGAGGCGGTGTCTACCGCGAGAACGGGCGAAGCGAGCGCGAGAGCTCCGGCGGTTGCGGCTGCGAGCCAAATAGCTATGCGTGTCACGGCGTGATCCCTAACGCGGGAGGGCGACCCAGTAGTCCATGTCGAGCACGACCCCATCCTCATGGCTGCCGTCGGACCTCAAGCCGGGAAAGGCGGCACAAGCACGATCCTTCACCGCGAAAGTACGCAAGCGAAGCGCGCCCATGTCGTCGCGGCCGGGCAGCTCGGTTTTGTCGAGCACCTCGCTCCACGCATAGATCGTGTCGCCGGCAAAGGATGGCGCCACATGGCGCGCGCCGTTCAGCCCGAGAATGTGAAAGGCGTTAGCGAGCCCATTGAAGCTCAGGCTCCGCGCAATCGAGATGATGTGGCCGCCGTAGACCAGCCTCCGCCCAAACCGGCCTTTGCTCTCGATGTGCTGGTTGAAGTGGACGCGCGCGGTGTTCTGGAACAGGCGGGTGGCGAGCTGGTGCTCGGCCTCCTCTATTGTTTGGCCGTCGACGTGGTCGATCTTGTCGCCAACCGCGTAGTCGTCCCAGCGCTTGGGCGAGCCGGCGAGCGCGTAGTCGTAGCCCTCGATATCGAGCGGCGGGAGCGAGGCGCCCAGTGTCGATGGATCTACGCTTGCGGCTAGCTCGGGCACGACGGGCGAGGGCGCCGGCGCATTCGCGTCCCGCTTGTTCACCATCACCCAACGCGCGAAGGAAAGCGCGGGCTGCCCGCGCTGGTTCTTTCCCGTCGAGCGCACATAGACGGTGCCGCTTTTCTTGTTGGAGTTCTCCTTTATCCCAATGATCTTCGAGGTCGAGGCGAGCGTGTCGCCGGGAAAGACAGGTGCAAGAAAGCGGAACTCGGCGTAGCCCAGATTGGCGATGGCGTTGCGCGAGATGTCCGGCACGGTTTTGCCGATGACGAAGTGGAATACGAGGAGGTCGTCGATCGGCGAGCGCGGATAGCCGATATCATGCGCAAAGGCGTCGGACGACTGCACGGCGAAGCGCGGGCCGTAAAGCGCGGTGAACAGGCTCACATCGCCTACGGTCACGGTGCGCGGCGTGGCGTGTACGATCTCCTGTCCGAGCTTGAAGTCCTCGAAATAGTTGCCGGTGACGGTCCTGTCGATGTGCTGGCTCTGCGTGTCCTTCATCGGGGGTTTCGCTGGTTCCAAGGGGCGACCATAGTTGGCGCCCTCTGCAGAGACAAGCAGTGGTCAGCTTGGGGGGGTCGGCGACCGGTCCGGGGTGGTCCCGCGCGGGAAGAGGAGCCGCTGATAGAACCAGCCGATGCCGATAAGCACTGCGCCAAGCCCTAGGAAGGAGAGTGCGCGGTAGATGCCGGTCAGGTCGGACATGTCGATGAGAAAGACCTTGAGCACGGTGAGCACGATCACCGCCGCCGATGCGGCACGCAAGGGAAGCGAGCGGAGGAATATGCCGGCCGCGAGCAGGATCACGCCGAAAGCGAGCCACACGGCGGAATAGGTATATTGCTCGGCGTCGGAGATCGACCCCGAGGTCAGATTGGGCCCATGATAGAGCCTTGACACTTCGAGCGTGACATAGGCAAGCGCAAGGCCGAGCGCTACGAACAGCGCCGTCAGGCTGTACCAGCGCGGCCTCGTCGCTCGCGTGATGCGCGCGAGCACTCCAGCGAGCACCGCGGGGAGCCCATAGCCGAGCAGAATCCAATTGATGAACGGGCCGCCGACATCCTCGCCGGTGAGCAAAGGATTTTCGGCGATGCCGAGACTGAACACGATGATGGCAAGGACGAGCGCGGCGAGCAGGCGTGCGCCCCAATTGTGCACGATGCTTCCGCTTACCAGCCGCACGCGCTCCAGCCCGATAACCACGGCAAGGAGAAGCGAGACATCGAGGGCAGTTTCGGCAAGCGCGTTTCCGCTCACGTTGGGATCGCCGCCGGTGATGTAGTGATTCGCCTC
>DASSLP010000059.1:0-2586 GCA_035689365.1 Methyloceanibacter sp. | reverse complement strand
CGATGGGGATCAGCGCATCGATGGCCTTGAGGCCGGTCTGCATCGGCTCGTGCACCGATTGGCGCGGGATGATGCCCGGCGCCTTCACGTCGACGCGGCGCTTCTCGCTGAACTCGATCGGACCTTTGCCGTCGATCGGATAGCCGAGCGCATCGACCACGCGGCCGAGCAGGCCCTTGCCGACCGGTACTTCGACGATGGCGCCGGTGCGCTTGACGGTGTCGCCTTCCTTGATGTGGCGGTCGTCGCCGAAAATCACGATGCCGACATTGTCGACTTCGAGGTTGAGCGCCATGCCGCGCGTGCCGTCGGCGAACTCGACCATCTCGCCAGCCTGCACCTTGTCGAGGCCATAGACGCGGGCAATGCCGTCGCCGACCGACAGCACCTGGCCGATCTCGGCGACCTCGGCTTCTTGTCCGAAATTCTTGATCTGCTCCTTGAGGATCGCGGAGATCTCAGCGGCCCTGATATCCATTAGCCAACCTCTTTCATGGCGACTTTCAACGTGTTCAATCTGGTGCGCAGCGAGCTATCAACCATGCGGCTGCCGACTCTCACAACGAGTCCGCCGAGCAGCGCGGGATCGACCCGCTCCTCAAGCATGACCTCTTTGCCGAGCGCGGCCTTCAAGGCCTGCTTCAGGGCCGTCACTTGCGCCTCTGTGAGCTTGGAGGCGGCAACGACCGATGCGCTTGTCTCGCCTCTGTAACGGGCGAGCATGGCGCGGAAGGCGCTGATCATGTCCGGCGTGGCGAACAAGCGGCGGTTCTTGGCGACGAGCAGGAGGAAATTCTTGGTCAGGCCCTCGATCTCGATCTTGTCGAGGATCGCGGCTAGTGCCCGACCCTGTTCCTCGGCAGTGAACACCGGGCTCTTGACCAGCCGGGTCAGGTCCTCGAAAGCATCGAGCGCCTGATTGAAGCGGTTGAGGTTGTTCGCCACCGTGTCGAGCGCCCCTTCCTCCAGCGCCAGCTCGAACAGTGCGGTGGCATAGCGGCCGGCAACGCCTGAACTGGTATCCGTCTCGCCTGCCACGTGAAATGCCTTTCCTCCCGACGGGCGCCTTTTCGAGCGGCCTCATCCCCGAGCGTCGGAAATTCTGGATTGGTGCCTCCGCGTCAACAGGCAAAGCCCTGCCGGACGTCCCCCCAGAGGCCCGGGTAGGCCTGTAACATATGGCCGCGGGCGGGTGCAACATTGGGAAGCCTCGAATTGGCTCAAAAACCAACACCCCAGCGGCTGATAGATATATCTTGCGATAGGTATTATTTCGTATTATCGTACGATATATCTTTCATAAAGGGAGACACCTAAAAATGCATGGCATGAGCCAACATGAAGGGCGATGCGGCGGCCTATGGGCCGGGCAGCGGCGCTTTGGCCGTTTCGGCGGAGGACCCGGATGGGGTCCCGGACCGGAGGGCGGCGGGGGCGGCTGGTCCCGCTTCGGCCGCATGCTCGCCCAAGGCGACTTGAAGCTGCTCGCGCTCGCCCTGATCGCCGAGCAACCGCGCCACGGCTACGAGCTGATCAAGCTGGTGGAGGAGAAGACAAGCGGCTGGTACAGCCCAAGCCCAGGCGTCGTTTATCCGACGCTGACCTTCCTCGAAGAGGCTGGCTACGTCACCGCCGAGGCCGAGGGCGCGAAGAAGCGCTACACCATTACCGAAGAGGGGCGCGCCTATCTCGAGGAAAACCGCGACATCGCCGACATGGTGCTCGAACGGCTCGAAGCGATCGGCAAGAAGCTCGCGCGCAGGCGCCGCGCCTGGGAGGAGCGTTACGGCGAGCAGAACGCTGTGCCGCCTCTCGTGCAGGCCGCGCTCGACAATCTGCGCGCGGTCGCTGCGAAGCGGCTCGAGTCAGGCGAAGAGGCAGAGGCGCGCATCGTCGAGATCCTGGCGCGCGCCGCCCAGGACATTCGCAGCGGCTCGTAAGTTTAGACGTCCCGCCAGGAGGGAAAGGTCGCGGCTGCCCCATGCCTAAACCCCTCCTCGTCGATGAGCTCCCACACCACGCCATCCTCGATGAGGAAGCGGCGGCCTGATTTCGCGACGCGAATGCCGCGATAGCCAGACATGAAGCCATTCTTGGCGACGGCGTCGAGCAGAGCCTGCCGCTCGGCGCGCTCGGGCGCTTCGGCTGAGAGCCGCGACGGCAAGCCGATGAACTCTTCCCAAGAATATTCGAAGCAGGCCTGCGCGCACATGTTGGCATAGATGAATTTCGGATCGGCGGCGGTGTCGTGCGCGACCACGGCAAATGGCGCCTGGTTGTAGAGCCAGCTCGCGTCCTTGCCTTGCGGCACCAGCTGCGTGCCCACGAGCCGCGCATAGCTTCCGGTCAGGAGCGCGAAAAACGCGGGATCAGTCAATAGATCCTTGAGTCTCGTCACGTGCGATCACAAGAAGCTGTAGGGGTCGACATCGACCACGAGGCGAACATCGCCTTTGGGTTTGGGCACCGAAGCAAGCCAGAGCCGCAGATAGGCCTGGAGGTCGGCTTCGCGCGCGGCCTTGACCAATAACCGGTAGCGGTGGCGCCCGCGGATCACAGCGAGCGGCGCTTCGGCGGGGCCCAGCA
>DASSLP010000058.1:0-3327 GCA_035689365.1 Methyloceanibacter sp. | reverse complement strand
TGCCGTTGTCCCGGTAGCCCTCCCGCAACAGGTAGGCTGGAGGCGAATCTCGGTTCGGCACCCGTGCGACATACATGCGCGATCGGAATCAAACCGAGTCGTGACCTCTCAATCGCGGTAGGGACGCGCATTACTGCGCGCCCCCCGCACAGAACCGTACGTGCGGCATTCCCGCATACGGCTCCCACCTTGGGTATCTGACGGCAAAGCGTTGCTCCGGCCAGGGGTGAAGGATGCGCGGCTTCGGCAGATAGTCGTCCGCCAGCCGCTTGATCCGCTGCCATGTTGTCTTGTCGCGCTGGCCGCGTCGCCGTAGCGATTGCCGCCAGAGTTCCATGACGCGGTCGCGGAACGTGCGTAGCGCCCGGATGTTGGTCGGCACCGCGTGGTAGACGTTCCACCCGGTAATGACCTGGCGTAACCATTCCCCTTGGCGGGGAATTGGTTGGTGACGTCGCCGTCGCATTTCTTCCTTAACCGCCGCGAGCCTCGCCTGCAGGCGGTCGCGTCGGGATTTCCGCCGAAGCAGAAAGCCGCCCCGCCGCGCCTTGCCGCAGATGAACGTGAAGCCCAGGAAGTTGAAGGTCTCCGGCTTACCCAACCCGCGTTGCGCGCGTCGGGCCGCAGCGTATCGGCCGAACTCGATCAGGCGGGTCTTCTCCGGATGCAATGCGAGCGCGAACTCCTCCAGACGTGCGCGCATCTCTTTGAGGAACCGATGAGCATCGGCCTCATGCTCGAAGCCGACAACCGTGTCATCCGCATAGCGCAGGATGATCATGTCGCCGGTGGCTTCCCGCCGTCGCCAGCGGTTGGCCCACAGGTCGAACACGTAATGCAGGTAGATATTGGCAAGTAGCGGTGAGATTACCGACCCCTGCCCCGTCCCCCTCTCACTAACGGTCACGACCTCGTCTTCAAGAATGCCCGCCTTGAGCCATTTGCGGATCAGGCGGATGATGCGCCCATCACCGATCCGATGTTCCAGGAAGCGAATCAGCCATTCCTGGCTAACCGTGTCGAAGAACGACCGGATATCGGCATCTACTATCCAGTTCACTTTGGTGCGGTTGATCCCGACTACCAACGCATCCAGCGCATCATGCTGGCTGCGTCCGGGCCGGAACCCGTTACTGAACCCGAGGAATTCTTCCTCATAGACCGCGTTCAGTATCGCCACGACCGCTCGCTGGACAATCTTGTCCTCGAGTGCCGCAACCGCTAACGGCCGCTGCCGGCCATCCGGCTTCGGTATATACCGTCGCCGCGACGGTTGCGCCCGATACGCTCCTCGTTGGACCCGGTCGTGCAGTTCCTCTATTCGACAGTCGAGGTCTGCCTCGTAGTCCTGCCATGTCAATCCATCAACGCCAGGCGCAGCATCTCGCTTCAGCGCATAGAATGCCGTGCGCAGCATGGGCACACTGACATGGTGAAGCAGCGCGGTGAACCGTTCCTTTCTCCTGTGCTTTGCAGCTTGTCGTATGCGGTCCAGCGCCTGTGACACGCTTTCCCGGTCCTGCGCCCGGCGCGTGCTTTGCTGATCCGCATTCCCCTCGGCCCCCGCCCTTCGCTCCGCCTGTTCCGCCATCGGCAATCCGACTTTGTTCGCAGACTTCATCGCTACTATGGCGGAGTCTGACTTCTCCCCTCCGTGCATCACCAGCTTCGGTTCCTCACCTTCCTGGCGCGGACCAGCCGATGTGTGCGGCTGGCCGGATAGGAGATCTCCCGGTTCCCGCTCAAGGAGCGTCCGTACATGCTGGGGTCTCTGACCACGCCGAGTCGTTCCGTTGCTCGCGATGACGCAACGAACCGTGTTGCCTTCCGGCGTGGTAACACCGTCGGCACCCGGGATAGGCGCTTTCGCGGCTCAATGGCCAGCCTGCACGCTCCCCTGCCGACGCTTCGCCCTGCCCCTCGCGGGGCACGACGCACGGCTCGGGGCCGATGTGACTCGCTATGTCTTCATCGTAGAGGACTCGCACCTCCTACTCCTTGCCGGTCTCCCGGCGCACTACCAGCCGCCCTATCCAGTGACCGGCTTGGCCCAAGCTCGCCTCGTCATGGAAGCGATACATTCGGGTAATCGCATGAGCTTGTTCCAAGCGTCTTGGCAGGCGTCGAGAATGGCCTCGTAGTTGTCCCAGACGCGATTGCTAACAAAATTGCCGCGTAGAAACTCCCAGACATTCTCCACCGGATTGAGCTCAGGCGCATAAGGCGGCAGCGGTAGCAACACAATGTTATCGGGCACTTTGAGCCGTGGTGAGCTATGCCAGCCGGCGCCATCCAAAACTAGCACAGCAATCGCTCCCGCCGATATGCATTGGCTGATCACCGCCAAGTGCTCGTTCATGGCCTCGACGTTGACTTCCGGCATGATGATCGCAGCGCCGGTGCTGCGCTCCGGGCAGATCGCGCCGAACAGGTATGCCCATTCATAGCGCCGATCGCGCCAAGCACGCGGCCGTGAGCCCCGTTTCGCCCACACCCGAGTGATCGTGCCCTGCTGACCGATCCGGGCTTCATCGGTGAACCACACTTCCACCGGCATGCCCGCCGCTTCCGGGGGCAACGCAGCGGTCATGAGATCCGGAAAGCCGCTCTGAAAACCGCTTGTTCCTCAGGCTTGCTTTGCGGATGCTGCGGACGCACCGATAGCCGTCGGAATGCCAGCTTACGCAACAGCTTGCCTACTGTGCGTTCGTGCAATTGCACACCAAACTCCTGCTCGATCCGCTGCTGCAGATCGACGCAGCGCCAACGCACCACGCCATCCCGCTCAAAATCCGGCCCTTGCTCCACCCATTCTTCGATCTCGCCCAGTTGCTCGACCGACAGGCGCGGTCGTGGGCCATTGCGGCGCGGCCGATCATGCAGCCCATCCAGCCCCAGCTCGTTATACCGATGCACCCAGTCGCGCAGCGTCTGACGGTCCATCGCGCAGGCTTCTGCCGCCGCTTCTCGCGACCAGCCTTCCAGCACCAAGGCAATGGCCAGCATCCGCCGCGCTGCTTTCGCGTCTTGCGCCCGTGCCGCTGCCTGGCGCAAATCAGTCGCCGATAGGTCCAACCGTGTAATCGCAACCGCCATCGCTGTCCCCTCCATTTATCAGAGACTGCGAATCACGTCACATCGAGCCGAGCCGATTCACATACGAGTCAACGATCGCGGCGGCTGGTATTACAACCGTCAGCGAGCAGGACCTCTACGGCGCACTCGACTGGCTGCTCAGGCGACAACCGCACATCGAGCAACGGCTTGCGCGCAAACATCTCAACCAGGGAACGCTGGTGCTTTACGACGTGACCTCAACCTATTTCG
>DASSLP010000057.1:0-8954 GCA_035689365.1 Methyloceanibacter sp. | reverse complement strand
AAGATCACAAATTCCATGGGTCAACGTCTTCCGGGCTTAAGGAGGAAGCCTGGGTCAGGGCTCACAGAAACCATAGCCAAGTGAAGACGGCAAACAGCGGCAACAGGATCACTCCAGACCACAGCATGTAGCCGATGAAGCTCGGCATCTTGATGCCGCGCTCCTCGCAGATCGACCGCACCATGAAATTGGGGGCGTTGCCGATATAGGTGTTGGCGCCCATGAACACGGCACCTGCCGAGATGGCGAGCAGTGTGGTGGCGAGCGGGCCCATCAGCTCCCGCGCGTCGCCGCCGGCAAGGTTGAAGAAGGCAAGGTAGGTCGGCGCATTGTCTAGAAAGCTCGAGAGGGTGCCCGTGAGCCAAAAATAGGCCGCGTTGACGGGTTTGCCATCGGGCGTAGAAACCAGGCTGAGCAGTGGGGCAAACGCCCCCTCGTGCCCCGCATGAAGCGCAGCGATCATCGGGATCATGGTGATGAAGATGGCGGCAAACAGCACCGCCACCTCTTGCATCGGCGCCCAGGTGAAGGCGTTCTCCACGCGGATCGAGCGCTTTGTGGTTCGCCAAGAGAGGAGGCTCACCGCAATCAAGATGGCGTCGCGCACGAGGCCGTTCACCGGCAGTTCAACGCCGAGCCCGATAGGAACCGTCGCGCCTCTCTGCCATATGCCGCTCGCGAGCACGGCGAACGCTGCGGCGAAGAGGTAGAGCACATTGTGCAGGCCTTCGATGCTGATTTGGCGCGTGACGCGGCTTTTGGCCCTGATCTGCGGCGCTTCGCGATTCCAGGCTCGCCAGTCGACCAGATAGAACAGCACGAGCAGGACGCCGCTGACGAACAACATAGGTCCGAGCATCGCCGCCAACGTCCAGAAGAAGTCCACGCCATTGAGAAAGCCGAGATAGAGCGGCGGAAAAGGGGTTAGCGACCCCCCAATGTTGGCGACGAGAAAGATGAAAAAGATAAAGACATGTCCGTTGGCGCTGCGGTCCTGATTCGCTCTGATGAGTGGCCGGATCAGGACCATCGATGCTCCGGTCGTGCCGAAGAGATTTGCCGCCAAAGTTCCGAAGGCGAGGATCGCCGTGTTGGTTCTGGGCGTCCCCATCAGATCGCCGCTCACCCTGATGCCGCTGGCCACCACGAACAGGGTGAACAGGAGGATGATGAAGGGCAGATAGTCGAGGAGGAAAGTATGCAACACCTGCGCTGCGGTAATCCGCAATCCGAACACGACCGCGCAGGGCAAGAGCAGAGTCAACGTCCACAGCGCGGCGACTTTGCCGAAATGATGCTCCCAGAAATGTGGGGTGAGCAGCGGGAGGAGAGCGATGGAAAGCAAAAGACCCGCGAAGGGCAGCGACCAGAAAAGGCTTAAGCCCGCGCCTTCGAGGTGAGCCGCTCCTGCGTCAACCATGCGCGAAACACGGCGAAGCGCTCACGTACCGTGGCGCTTCGGAGGCGTGTCGTCGTTGGCGGGGAGGCGGCGGGCGCTCTCCCGAAGCGCCTCCTTCAAGGATAAGGGCCTGCGGTACTTGCGCAGGAGGTCGGTGAAAGCCTCATCGGCAAGAGCCTCGAGGTTCTTCCCGCTGTCGCGGGCCAGCAGAAACAGAGCCTGCCAAATCTCGGGCCTGAATTCGACCAGCTTGCGTTTGGTGTCGCTGCTGCGTGCCGGGCGAAACATATCGCACCCTAACCCAATTCGAATCGCCTTCAAGCATACCCGATTCGGCGGGTTTCAGGCAGAGTGTCGGGCATGGAGCCACTGATGCCGTGGATGCTCTGGCACGATGACACGAAGCGCTTGGGGCCGCGAGCGATAGTGAAGCGGCGTGTGCATCAGCCTGATTTCGCCGTCCAGTGCGACGAACAGCCGGCTCGTCTTAGCGCTGACTTCGGCCTCGCTGACATGAAATGTGTCGAGGTCGCGCTCTTGGTCGAGACGGCCAAAGCACATGCGGCAGACCATGAGAAAGAACTCGAAGGGACTGCGCGGCTTGACCACATAGAACCACAGTTCGCGCGCGTCGAGCCGATGGCGGCGGCCGAAGGTGAATAGCTCCATGCCGTATTCGTTGTTTCCAACGAACAGGCAGGGCGTGCGATAGGGCCGCTCGAAGCCCTTGGCCGAGATCCGCAAGCGCGGGCGGGGAAAGTGGTGAAGCACGCGGAAGAAGGCGGGGATCATGGCCATCCATTTGGCGAGCTTGCGCGTTGCCCTTCGCCGTTCGCGGTCGATGACCATGTAGGGATAGATCCCGATCGAGGAGTTGTTGATGAAGATCTTGCCATTGACCTCGGCGATATCGACGAGGCGAGTGTGGCCCGCAACCACCGTGGCCGCCGCGTCCTCGACCTTCAATGGGATGCCGAGGTCCTTGGCAAAATGATTGAGCGTCCCAAGGGGCAGTACGCCGGAAGGCACGCCTGTGTCGGCGAGCACGCCGGCTACGGTGCGAACGCTACCGTCGCCGCCGCCGACGATCACGGCATCGATGTCTCCACGCTTGGCTTGGGCAAGAGCCGCCTCGGCGGCTGCGTGCAAATTGTCGCCGTCGGTGAAAACGATTGCCGCTGAAATGCCGTGATGGGTGAAGGATGTCGCAAGCGCGCGGCGTACGTCCTCGGCCAGCATGTGGCTGAAGGCCCCGGCGCCCGCATTCATCAACGCCACGACCCGCCGCACCGCGACGTTAGCGGTTGACGGTTCATGGGCAATGTCGAGGGCAGGGGCTTGGACCATCGGCGCACTACTGCGGCGTCTACTCGCCGTTAGCGAGCCTAGCAGTGTCCTCGGGTGCCGTGGAAGAGCGGTCAAGCCCCTTCACACCCTCTCATCGGTCCTGAGGCTTAGCTGCGGATTAAAAGTGGTTAGAAAGGGCGAAATCCGGCGGCGGACGTTTGAGGCTTGAGCCCTACCTTTCGCGCGCTTGAGCCAACTTTGGACGGCGGCATCCAGCGTGGTCGGTCCGAGCGGGCCGAGATCAAAATTGTAAAACGATCCAATAGAGAAGCGCAGCCATGCGCCAATAACAACGAATCATGCCATCGGGTTGCACGGCCCTGCAATTTTGTTGGGAAGGTTCTGCGGGGCGCGGGCGGTCAGGACTTGCGCGCTTCCTCGACATAGAGACTGCGAAAGGTGCGCGCGATGCCGCCGGGCTTGCCGTCCCCGATCGGAACGCCGTCGATCTTGACGATAGGCAAGACGAAGGCGGAGGCTGCGGTCATGAACGCCTCTCGCGCAGCAAGAGCTTCGGCGACGGTGAAGGGCCGCTCCTCGAGGCTGATCCCCTCCAGGGCTGCGAGCCTGAGTACTGCCCTGCGCGTCACTCCAGGCAGGATGTGATGGCCGAGCGGCTGGGTACGGACCACGCCTTGCGCGTCGAGGATGAAGGCCGACGATGAGGTCCCTTCCGTCACGAATCCATCCTCGACCATCCATGCCTCATAGGCCCCCTTGAGCTTAGCCTCCTGCTTGCCCATGGCTTGCGCGAGCATGGCCGTCGATTTGATGTCACGCCGCTTCCAGCGCAAGTCGGGGATAGTGATGACCTTGACGCCGGTAGTGGCGTAGGGATTTTCGATGAGAGGCCGGCTCTGAGTGAAGGCGACGACCGTAGGCCTGGCATCCTCAGGGTAGGCGAAGTCGCGCTCCGCAGCGCCCCGGGAGATCTCGAGATAGACGATGCCCTCGATCACATTGTTTCGCGCCACGAGCTCCTTATGCAGCCTGCGCAATTCCGCATGGCTTAGGGGCGCAGTGAGGGCAATCTCTTTAAGCGAGCGGTCGAGGCGGGCGAGGTGCGGCTGAAAATCGACAAGCTTACGGTCGAGTACCGCCGTCACCTCGTAGACGCCGTCGCCGAACAGAAAGGCCCGGTCGAAGACTGATACTTTCGCCTCCTCTTCGGGCACATAGACGCCATTCAGATAGACGACGCGGGACATTTTGATCGCGGCCGAGGGCAGGCCCTTAGGATGACGGCGGTAATGCCTGAACGCGCAGGCCAGCCTCGTCGATCAGCGCGAGATCGTCGGCAGCGTCGTTATTGGCAGTGGTGAGCAGCTTGTCGCCGTAGAAGATTGAATTCGCCCCGGCGAGGAAGCAAAGGATCTGCGCCTCGCGCGACAGCGCGCGCCGTCCTGCCGAAAGCCGCACGTGCGAGGCAGGCATAAGGATGCGTGCGGCTGCGACCATGCGCACGAGGTCAAGTGGATCGACCGGCGGCCGATCTTCGAGCGGCGTGCCCGGCACGGCGACCAGGGCATTGATCGGCACGCTCTCAGGGTGCGGGTCAAGATTGGCGAGCGTTTCGAGCAGCCGCGCCCGGTCCTCGATGCTTTCGCCCATGCCGATGATGCCGCCGCAGCAGACCTCGATGCCGGCGTCGCGCACATGGGAAAGGGTGTCGAGCCGGTCCTGGTAAGTCCGGGTGGTGATGATTTCGCCGTAGAACTCGGGCGACGTATCGAGATTGTGGTTGTAGGCGGTGAGCCCCGCTTCGGCGAGACGGCGGGCTTGTGCCGCGCTCAACATGCCGAGGGTGACACAGGCCTCCATGTCGAGGGCGCGCACGCCGCGCACCATCTCGATCACGCTATCGAAAGCCGCGCCGTCCTTCACCTCCCGCCAGGCTGCTCCCATGCAGAAGCGGGTGGCGCCGGCTTCCTTGGCGAGGCGAGCTTTCGTAAGCACCTCGTCGACATCGAGCAGCGTCTCGCGCCCAAGCCCAGTCGATTTCGCGTAATGTGCCGATTGCGGGCAATATTTGCAGTCCTCGGGGCAGGCGCCGGTCTTGATCGAGAGGAGGCTCGCAAGCTGCACCTCGCCGTCGGTGTGGAAGCGGCGATGCACCTCGCGCGCCAAGTCGACTAGGTCGAGAAGGGGTAGTTGGAGGAGGGTAAGCACCTCCGCGCATCGCCAGTCATGGCGGATTTCCGGCTCTGGCTTTGGCTCGCGCGGCGTCTCCGCCTGCACGCCTTTACCATTGGTATGGTTCGTTGTTTCGACGATGTCCGACAAGGCCCGAGCGCTGCGATTGCTGGAGGATGGCCCCTTCGCTAATACAGGATCAGCGAAGAATGGACGATTTGCATTTCAGTTCAACAAGATCAGTTTTCCAAGATCCCACGAGTTTTCCAAACCCCGTTCACGTCTTGTTTCGTTCTAAACGGTAGATTGCCGCCTTGGCAAGGCGGCGCTGATCCGCAAAGCGGCTGTAGCGGGTGATCATGTCGTGGGACATGCCAGTGACGGACTCGATCTCGCGGTCTCCGCATCCGGCTTCCCGCAGCTTCTCCACGCTCGATGCCCTGAGACCGTGGAAAATGAAGCCTTCGATCCTGATGCGGCCTGCTGGTGTCGACATCATCATCTGCGACCATGCCGCCCGGAAGCGATCGGTGCTGTAGGCCTCGCCCCGGGCGTTCTGCACGAAAATCCATGGGGGCGTGACTTCCCAGCCCCGCATCTCCTCTTTCAGGTCTACGTGCACCGGAATCCAGAGCTCCTTGCCCGTCTTTTGCTGCTTGACCTTGATCCCGCCGTCCTCGAGGTCGGTCTTGCTCATGCGCAACACGTCGGCTTGTCGCTGGCCGGTGTAGCGGGCGAGCCACACGGCGCGGCGGAGGCCCTCGGGTGCATGGCTCTGGATCAGGTCGAAGGCCCAAGCTGGCCAGGGGCGGGCTCCGCCGTCTCCCATTTCGAGCTTCGGAATGACGAGGCAAGGATTGCTATCAGAGAACTCGCGCAGCAGCCCCCAATTGATGAGGAGCTTGGCGATCGAGACGAGCATGTTGCTCGCGGCTGGGGCGTTGGCCCAGGCATCGCGGAGCTTCAGCACATGCTTAGGCCGCACGCCACTGACCAAGAGCGGTCCCCAGGCTTCCTTAATGATCTTGAGATATCGGTCGTAATCGCGCTGCGTGGCGATTGCCTTGGCCCGGAACTCGGGCGACAGCCGGTAAGCCGCGATTAGGTCGTCGAAGGTGCGGCCAGCCGGCTCCTCTAATCCAGACGCGGCGGCGTAGGCCTGCCAGAACGCGATGCTGTGGAGATCGCGGGGGAGGGAAATGCGCGGGCCCTCGAACTTCGTCCCGCGGGCACGCTGGAAATAGTAGTAGTCGCGCCCCTTGGAGACAACCCTACGCACATGCGGCGGCAGTTCAACCATGGGCCGCTTTCGCACGCTCAACCCCCCGGTCGTATGGATCCCCCGACGATTGAACTACGGAAATATTGCCGCCATCAAGGACCTCCGCAATTTCTGCCCATTTCCATCGGGTTAGCTTGCCTCGTCGCTTAGGCGGCGGCAGGACTCCCTTGCGCACATAATCGTCGAATGTGTCTGGGCTCATATCGAGCTGGCGTGCAGCTCGCTTCCGCGAAATATAGGCCGGAATACCAGGCTCGCTCATTGGCAACCGTTTCTGGATGCGCTCGTATCCCGCCTTGCGATCAACAGTTAATGTTGGTATTGAATACGCCTCATCGCTTTTGGCTGTCAACAAAAAATGTTGATAACTCCTGCGCAATGTCGAGCAGGTCGTGCACTCATAGATTGGACGCAGCCAGACTTGGCGAAAGCCTCGGGTTTGGGACTGTCCACCGTAGTAGATTTTGAGCGAGAGCGACGTCGTGTGTCCGAGGACGCAATATCCGCCCTGCGTAGGGCGCTAGAAAGTAACGGCGTTGAGTTCACCGACGGTAAGCGACCAGGAGTGAGGCTGAGGATGAAATGAGAAAGCGACCGCGAACTGGTTGAGCGGCAAGTCAACTGGTTCGGGTGCCGTGATCCAAGGTTCGAATCCTTAGCCCCCAGCCACCATAAGTTATTGATATTGAGTTATTTTTATCTCTGGCGAGACCGTCGAAATTCCCCGCGAATTCCCGCCTAATTTCAGTCCCTCCGATTCGGTTTCAAGCGGCAGAGACACTTCTTCGGCGAATTTGGCTCGTCCGGACGCGAAAGTCTCTCGGGCGGCATTTGGGGGTCAACGTTCAGCTCCCGGGTGAGCGCCGGTATCACGCGCGAGAGCAGGCGGGCGCTCCAGATTAGCGCCGCTCATTGGTGATGAAATCCCAGCAGCTTGCGCTGTTCGGTCCAGTCGATTGGGATCTGGAGCGCGAGGCGCATCAGTTTCTTTGCGGTGAGTTGCGGCGGATTCTTGCCGTTGACGATGGCGGTGACAATGTCGGGCGCCATCAAGGGTAGACGCAAAAGCCGGGAGATGTATCCGGCCGTAACGCGCTCCTGGCTGGCGATGACGTGCAGGGTGAGGTCCGTGCTCTGCATCAGGCGCGCATGGATATCGTGTGCGCGAGCGATAATTCTTAGCAGGCCAGGATCAGCTAACGTCTGGTCGTTGGCGTTCTCCACCAGCATTCGCATCTCACGGCCGACGCGCTGCAGGCGTGCTTTCACCTTCAGAGTCAGAGTGTCCTCTGACTCCTTGTCAGACTTGCGTCCTTGCATGATGGATGCAGTCGATTGCCCATGAAGCAGTTCAACTAGGCTCTGCCGACGCAATTTGATCTCGACACGATCAGACTTGAGGTCGACCCGACTAACGAGCGCCATTAGCATCGCGCGGATCTGATCAGGCGCCATGTTTGGAAGATCTTCGGCAATCTGGCGACCACGCGAGATCAGGTGCTTCTGGTTAGTGCCATCAGGATGTTGGTTGCGAACGGCATCGAGGATAGCCCCTTGATCCGTCAGAAAGGCGCAAAGCCTGTTGATCACTAAGCTTTCGAGATTGCCGGCCGGAATGCGGCGACCCTTTGAATCGTCTTTAGCTGCCTCAATGATGAGAGATTTCGATACATAGTACCGATAGCGAATTCCCTTCTTGACGGCATGGCTCGGCGTCAGCCGTTCGCCGGTCTCGTCAAAAGCGAGCCCAGCGAGAAGGCTCGGCTGCTTTGCATACGACCCGATCTCCCGATCGACCCGATTATCGGCAAGGACAGCCTGAACTTGGTCCCAAAGGGCTTGCTCGACAATCGCTGGGTGCTCTCCGGGATAAGCGTTGCCTTTGTGGGTGATATCGCCGCGATAGATGCGGTTCTGCAGCATGAGATATAGGGCGCCGCGGGAGAGTTTCTGGCCACCGTAAGCAGTTCCATCCGTCAGGACCCGCCGCTTGCTCCTGATAGGTATTTCCTCCAGTTCGGTCTTGAGGACGCGCACTGATCTGAGCTTGACATAGCGCCTGAAGGTTTGGAGCACAGTGCGAGCTTCCTCCGCGTTGACGACCAGCTTCCGGTCCTTGACGTCGTAGCCAAGCGGCGGCAACCCGCCCATCCACATGCCTTTCTTCTTGGATGCGGCAATCTTGTCGCGGATGCGCTCGCCGGCCAATTCCCGCTCGAACTGGGCAAAGGATAGAAGCACGTTCAGGGTCAGCCGCCCCATGCTCGTGCTTGTGTTGAATTGCTGGGTTATGGAGACGAAGGAAACGCCCTTCGCGTCAAAAGCTTCCACGATCTTGGCGAAGTCGAACAGCGAACGGGTCAGACGGTCGATTTTGTAGACCACGACAACGTCAATCCGGCCTGCGGCAATATCGCCAAGGAGCCGTTGCAGGGCAGGGCGGTCCATCGTCCCACCGGAGAACCCGCCGTCGTCATAGAGCGTCGGCGAAAACCGTCCAGCCCTCGTGCTTCTGCGACAGAATGAAGGCGGCACAAGCTTCGCGTTGGGCATCGAGCGAGTTGAACGCCTGCTCCAGGCCTTCCTCTGAGGATTTGCGCGTATAGATCGCGCAGCGGAATCTTCTCGCCCACCGTCGCGATTCAGCCATTGTCGGCTTCGTGGTTCTCGCGAGATGCTTTACCACGCACGAGGCCGAAAAAGCGCGGACCAGACCAATGGGTGCCGGTGATCTTTTTGGCGATCTTGGTGAGCGACGGATAATTCAGCCCGGCATATTCGAAGCCGTCTTCC
>DASSLP010000056.1:0-38147 GCA_035689365.1 Methyloceanibacter sp. | reverse complement strand
GCCATGAATTGGTCGAGCACCACGCCTAGCAATTTGTCTGCCTTTGCCTTGTCCCGCTCCGCTGCCGGGTCTCGGCCCGCGGCAATCTCGCCAAGCAAGCGCTTTGCCTCGGCACGCGCCGCCGTTGGCGTCAGCTCGCCGTGCTGGCCGATGGTGACGCGGCGCGTTCGTCCCTTGCGCCCGCCTAGCCGGTATTGCACGAGATAAACCTTCCGACCTGACGGCGTCACCTTGAGGCCGAAGCCATGCAACTCCCGATCCCACAGATAGCTGTCAGCTTTGCGGGCCTTTGCGGCGTCTACAGCGCGTTTTGTGATGTTGGCGGTGGCCATGCTTGCCTTCCCACCTCTGCTGCCCCGGGCTAACGTAAGGCCTTCTATGGCGGCTCCCAGTAAGCACATAGTAAGCACGGCAGAGCGAAACGACAAGAACTATCGGAAACACGCGGAATGACGAATGCCGGGTGATAGCCAATTATTGCATAAAGCGGACACTGCCGGAAAAGCTGGTTTCGAAAATGGCATTCACGAGGTCGGCGGTTCGATCCCGCCTGGCTCCACCACTTCCTCTCTTCTTTTAGTTGGCCGCGAGCGCAGAACGCGTCAAGCGCCAACCACCGCAACGGTGATGTTGGCGGCGCGCGCCGCGCTGACCCGCACCGCGAGATCCTGGTCGTAGGCGCCTGGCGCGATCAGGATGGTGTCCCCAGCCGTGGCATGGTCGAGGGAGCGAGGCGAAGGCCGTCTGTAAGCCACGGCCCTCGGACGTGCCGCTGTTCAGCTTGGAATTGACGTACCAGATCATCGCCTGCACACGGCAAGGTAAACCGAGGCGAAGATAATCCGAGGTGCCAACAAGCGGTAGGAGCGAAACAGGAGACGCGCGGCGCAGCGTCTCGCTCTGCTTGAATTCCCTCCTCAATTCCCCATATGCCGCGCGAATGTGACACGCTCGGTGCCGCGGCGGGCCGGGCGGATCATGGAGGCGCCGTCAGGGCCTCGAATACGCCACCGGCACGGCCGCTTTCTGAAAGGGCTTTCGCTCGATGTCGCGCATGACGCTTCTCGAAGGCAATCTCTGGTTAACCCTTGCTCCCCAGCGCTCCCCGAGCGGCGGCGCAAAGCCGGGTGATGGAGGCTACCCTCCCTACAACATCGAGCTGTTGGGGAACGGAGAGGCGTTGCGCATCACCCTTGCCGTGGCAGGCTTCGGGCTCGATGAGCTCGAGGTCAGCGTCGAAGACGGAGAGCTTATCATCCGCGGCAAGCAGCGCGAGGAGCTCGCCAAGGATTACCTCCACCGCGGTATCGCGGCGCGTCAATTCAAGCGGAGCTTCGCGCTTGCCAACGGCGTCGAGGTTGGTAATGCCGAGCTACACAACGGGCTTCTCGCCATCGAGCTTACGCGCCCAGCTGAACAAAAGCGCGTGATGAAGATTGGAATCGTCGCCGCCGATTGAAACATTATGAGCCTCACAAACGTAGCTTCGCCATGACCACTCCAGGAAGGAGTAGACAGTCGATGAAAGATTTCGAAAAAGAAGATCCCCAGCCGCGCTCGTTCATGACCAGGAGCGAATTTGCGCAGCTCGGCGACGGCGAAGTGGCCTATATCAAGCAGCTCGACCCAGACGCCGCCGAGCGGCTGTTCCCGGCGCTGCAGACCGCGCCAAAGGGCATCGACCTCTATGCCGTGTTGGGCGCGGACGGCACGCCGATCGCGCTAACCGACAGCCGCACCGCGGCGATTGCCAACGCCATCGAGAACGACCTGGTGCCGGTCAGCGTGCACTAAAAGGACTCTGCCTAGCCGCCGCTTCCCGTTCAGTGCATAGTTGCCGCCCTTCACGGGAGGCATCGATGGCGCTAAATCAATCTCTCACGGTCATGGCTGCTGCGCTCGCCGCAGTTGCTTATGCCGCTCTCGCAGCGAGCGCGAATGCGGCGCGCGCCGAGGACAAGCTTTTAGCGGAAGCCGTCGACTTCACTGGAACCTTCATTTTTCTGCAGGCGAAGACCCCGGCGCTCGTCATCGGCGTCATCCGCAATGGCGAGACGGTCGTGCGCGGATACGGCGAGATTGCCGATGGGACCGGCAAGGCGCCGGACGGCCACACGCCGATGCGTATCGGATCGATTACCAAGGTGTTTTGCGGCGCGACGCTCGCAAGCATGGTCGCCGATGGCAAGGTCAATTTCACCGACCTGCTGCAGGATCGGCTTGGCTGGGACGTGAAGATCCCCGAGCGGGACGGTAAGTCGATCAGGCTGATCGACCTCGCCACTCATGCGTCTGGTCTGCCGCGCGAGGCCGACGTGAAGCCGAAGGAGAATCAGCCGACTCTCATGGGAGACAAGGAAAACTATATCGCCTCGCTCAAGGATGACGCCCTGCTGTTCGCGCCGGGAACCGGTATCCTCTATTCCAATTTCGGCTTCGATTTGCTCGCCCAAGCTTTGGCCAAGTCCGCCGGCAAGCCCTACGCCGAGCTCTTGAAGGAGCGAGTGCTCGATCCTGCCGGGTTAAAGGATACGCGTTTCGATCTGCCCGACGCCGACCGCGCACGCGCCATGCAGGGGCACAATTTCGATGGCTCGCCCCTTTCCTTCATCGAAACAGCACCGATCATTCAGGGCGCGGGCGGCCTCTATTCGACAACCAACGACATGCTGCGCTGGCTCAAGTGGCATCTCGATCGCTTCTCGACGGCGGACGCGGAAATGCGGCTGCTCGATCACGCGAGCTATCTTCACCGCGACGGGCTCAATCCCGTCTTCGGCCTGGATCACGCAGGCGAAATGGATGCCATGGGGCTCGGCTGGGTCGTCATGGAGCCCGAGGGCAACCGGCCGCTCATCTTGCAAAAGGATGGCGGGCTACAAGGCGAGTTCAGCTATGTGGCGTTTGCACCCTTACGCGGCATTGGCGTGGTCGTATCCATCAACCGGTTCAGCGTCGGGGGCTTCGACGCGATGGTGAAAGCCGCGAACGCGCTCATCGCCGAGCTTGCTCCACGCTAAGGCTCAAGCGGCGTGGGAGGACGAGGTCTCTCCCTCGGTCAGCACGGCGTAGAGCGCGGCCGCATCACGTGAGGCTCTGAGCTTCTCGACCGCGCTTCCCTCGCGCAGCAGCCGCGAGATGCGGGCAAGTGCCTTGAGGTGGTCGGCGCCGGCTCCCTCCGGCGCGAGCAGCAGGAACACAATGTCGACCGGCTCACCGTCGACCGCATCGAAATCGATCGGCTCGGCAAGCCTCGCAAAGATTCCGACGATGCCCTTGAGGCCCGGCACCTTGCCGTGCGGGATAGCAATACCCTGGCCAAGTCCGGTCGAGCCGAGCCGCTCGCGCTGGAACAGCACGTCGAAGATGACGCGTTCGGAAAGACCTGTGCGGCGGGCGGCGCGAGAGGAGAGCTCCTGCAGGAGCTGCTTCTTCGTCTTCGCCCTGAGCGACGGGAGGACAGAATCAGGGGAAATGAAGTCGCCTAGATGCATCTTTGCTTAAACCCTCACACGAACGGCGATGGCCGCGGAAAGTTCCGCCTAGCGCCGCTTGCGCGCCTTCTTGTGCTTAGTGCGTTGACGCGGCTTCCTTGCCACAATCAATCGTGCAGTTGGTTCGAAAATCCCCGTGCTCCTTCTCGATGCGCACACGGCCTGCGCGCGCAAGGAACTTCTCGCCGGTGTGCACAACGCGCTTCTGGACGTAACTGCGCAACGCCTCACCGACGTCCAGAGTCTTTCCGGTAACGTGTGTCGCCATCGCCCGCGAAAAAAAACTAATGGCCCTTTTCCACCGCGAATTCCCGAGCGCATGCCGCGTCTTGTGGGGCCGATTTTTCGCCTGAGCGACCAAAGTGGCTCAGGCTCGAATCTCTCTTCGGCCTCAACCGCGGGGCCGGAAGCTAGACCGCGTGTCCCGGGGTGTCAAACCATCAATTTAATGCTTGCCCCTTTACAGTATTCCGCTTGTTTATCAGCGCTCTGGACGTGTTCAGGCGCTGGCGCGGGAGGCGATGCGCTTGAGCCGCCGGCGCTGCACCGAGGAGGGAATGCGCAATGCCTCGCGATATTTCGCGACCGTGCGGCGCGCGATGTCGATGCCGTCGCCCTTGAGCCGCTCAACGATCTTGTCGTCCGACAACACATCGCAAGCGGGCTCGGCATCGATCATCTCGCGGATGCGGTGGCGCACCGCTTCCGACGAATGCGAGTCGCCTGCGTCGGTTGCGGCGATCGCCGACGTGAAGAAATATTTGAGCTCGAACAGGCCGCGATTGGTGGCCATATATTTGTTGGCGGTGACCCGGCTCACCGTCGATTCATGCATCGAGATCGCGTCGGCCACCGTCTTCAGGTTCAGCGGCCGCAAGTGGCGCACGCCAAAGCTCAGGAAGGCATCCTGCTGACGCACGATCTCCTGCGCCACTTTAAGGATGGTGCGGGCGCGCTGGTCCAGGCTCTTCACCAGCCAGTTTGCGGTTTGCAGGCAATCGACGAGATAGCTGCGGTCCTTTTTGCGCGTCGCCGACCTCGACACGGTCGCGTAATACGACTGATTCACAAGAACACGCGGCAGCGTGTCGCTGTTGAGCTCGACCTGGAAGCTACCGTCGGGAAGCGCCCGCACCAGCACGTCGGGCACGATCGGCAGCGTCGGGCTTGAGCCGTATTTCAGGCCTGGCTTCGGGTTCAGCCGCTTGACCTCCTTGATCATGTCGCACAGGTCCTCGTCCGACACGCGGGTCGCGCGCTTCAGCGCAACAAGGTCATGGGCGGCAAGGAGACCGAGATTCTCGATCAAGGCCGCCATCGCCGGATCGCAGCGGTCCTGCTCTTTCAGCTGGAGCATCAGGCATTCGCGCAGATCGCGGGCGAACACGCCGCACGGCTCGAAGCCCTGCATCGCGTGAAGCGTCTCCTCGATGAGCTCGAGCGGCGCGCCGAGAAGCTCGGCAAGGGCCGATAGCTCGCCGCGCAGATAGCCAGCCTCGTCCGTCATGTCGATCAGGTGCTGTCCGATCAGCCGGCGCGCGGGATCGGCGAAGGCGAGCATAAGCTGCTCGGCAAGATGATCGCGCAGCGTCCTCTCCTCGGCCACATAGGCTTCGAGGTTCGACACCTCGTCAGTGTCAGCCCGCGGCGCGGGTTGGGAGAGGGCAGACCAGCCTGAGTCCTTGAGCGCGCCTGGCGCGAGAGCATCGCCATCGGGAAAGACGTCTTGCGGCTCTGCGTCGAGATCCTCGCTGCGCGGGGCTTCCGGGCTATTGAGATTGACCCATTCGGCGTCGTCACCGTCGGTCGGCTCTGGCTCGCCCTCGGCCGTTGCGCCATCTGCGCCCGCCTCTCGTCTCTCGGCGGTGGACTCTCCGGAAGGTTCACCGGCCACCGTAGCGGTCTCCTCCGGCTCTGCGCGTTCGAGCAGAGGATTGCGCTCAAGCTCGGCCTCTACGAAGCTCGCTAGCTCGATATTGGACAGCTGAAGCAGCTTGATCGCCTGCTGCAGCTGCGGCGTCATCACCAAATTGTGCGTCTGGCGGAGCTCGAGCTTGGTAGTGATCGCCATTATCGAACGCACTCTGAAATCGACGTCAGATCCTGAACTGGTCGCCGAGATAGACGCGCCGCACGTCCTCGTTGTTGATGATCTCGTGGGCGGTGCCGTGGGTCAGCACCATGCCGTCATGAATGATATAGGCGCGGGTCACAAGGTCCAGCGTCTCGCGCACATTGTGATCGGTTATGAGCACACCGATGCCGCGCTGGGTAAGGTGGCGCACGAGAGCGCGGATGTCGTTGACGGCGATTGGATCGATGCCCGCGAACGGCTCGTCGAGCAGCATGAAGGAGGGGCGCGTGGCGAGCGAGCGCGCAATCTCGACGCGCCTGCGCTCGCCGCCGGAGAGCCGCATCGCCGGCGATGTCCGGAGCCGCGTGATGTGGAACTCTTCCAGCAGGGCGTCGAGCTGGATCTGGCGTTCACGCTTATTTGGCTCGACCGTCTCGAGCACGGCAAGGATGTTCTCCTCGACCGTGAGCCCTCTGAAGATCGAGGCCTCTTGCGGCAGGTAACCGATGCCGAGCCGCGCGCGGCGATACATCGGCAGCTTGGTTACATCGCGGCCGTCGATCTTGATCGACCCTTCGTCGGCTGGGATCAGTCCGGTGATCATGTAGAACACCGTGGTCTTGCCGGCGCCGTTAGGCCCGAGCAGCCCGACCGCCTCGCCGCGGTTGAGCTCCAGGCTCACGCCGCGAACCACTGTGCGCTTCTTGAAGCTTTTGACCACGTTGCGGACGGTCAGGCGACCGACGGCTGGTTCTGAACGGGGTCCCGGCGCGGGCGCCGGTTCCTGCGCGGGGATCGCGCTCCCTTGCGTGGCGACTGCTTGGCGGCCTGGGAACGACAGCAATTTGCCCACTACCCCTTCCGCTCCCTAGAGTTGAAGCGATGGTCGGTTAACATTCCTCGAAGTCCGAAGGCAGCTATTGCGGGAGGCTAGGGACGATTTGCCACGCCGAGTCGTCGGCAGGTTTATTGCTCTTCGGCGCCGCGCCTGCACTTGCAGCGGTGCTGTCGTCGTCAGTGGCGGGCGTCGAGTCGGACGTCTCTCCGGCCGGCGCGGCTGCAGCCGCCTCGCCAGATGCTTTTTCGCCCGATTTGGCGGTGTCGGCCCCTTCGTCCTTAGGCATGAAAAGCGCACGGATGCGGCCCCCGGCGATGGCAGTATTGCCCGGATTCTCGAACCGGCTTTCGCCCGTCTTGAGATCGATAACGAGCCGGTCTCCCTTTAGCACATTCTTGCCTTGGGTTAACACCACATTGCCGCCCACCGTGACCTGCTGCGACGGCACGTCGTAGATGGCCCATTCGCTCGAGGTGGTCTGGTCATTCTCACTCGTGATGATGACGTCGCCCTTGGCCTCGATCTGGGTGATTTGGGTCCCGCTGTCGGCCGACGCATCCTTGCCATCCTTGGCGTCGGCAGGCTTGGCTTCGACCGCGGCCTGTTCGACGCCCTCTTTCTTGTCCTGATTTTGGTCCTGACCGGTGAGGAGCTTGTCGCCGCCGCCTGTGTAATGGACATCGAGCTCGCGCGCGCGGAGCGTGGTGGTGCCCTGCACGGCTTTTACATTGCCCTTGAACGTCGCGTATTTCTGCGAGTCGTGCACCACGAGCACATCGGACTCGATATCGATCGGGTCCTTGGAGCTCTTGGACAAGCCGCCGAAGCTGTTGGTCAGCGTCTGCGCAAAGACCGGTGCCGCAAGCACAAGCCCGAGAGCGAGCGCGACCAATCCCGCACAAGGGGGCACAAGCGAACTCAATATGCGACGAAGTCGGCTCATTGTGGCAGCTCCGGCATAGGCGTCTGAGCATCCGGTGTAGAGACCGATGCCGCGGCGGCAGGTGCAGCGGCCTGCGTTTGGGCGTCTCCTTCCGGCTTCCGCGCGCTGGCCTTGGTGTTGTCGTTCTGGGGCTTGATCAAATGAACCAAGACCTTCCCGCGGAACGTCAGCGTGTGTTTGCCGGATTCAAACGTCATGGCATTGGCTTTGACGCTGCCGTTGCTCAAGACGAAGATCACCGGCTCATGCGTGCGCAACGTTTGCGTCTTCGTGTCGAGGGACGCGTTCTTCAATAGACCGTTCACGCCCGAGCTCGTAGCCAGCGTGATCTTCTCTCGCATCACAAGCCGCTCGATCTTGCTGTCGAACACGCCGCGCACGGCTTCCATGTGCGACCAGCCGCCGTCACGCGACGTGACGTCCGCTTTGATGGCATGAAGTTTGATGATGTTCGGGTTCTTGACCTCCTGGTCGGCATAGTCGGCGCCGATGATATAGGCGCCGTTCTTCTTGTCGGCGCCTTTCAGCTTGGGATTGACCATGCGCAGATTGCCGTCGGCGATCTCGATGCCGCTGATGCTCGCGGTCACATCGCCAACGGTGACGCTGAGGCGGGTGGAAATGAAGTAGCAGGCAAGCACAAGCACGGCCAAAATCGGCAGGGCCCTGCGCAGGATACGAACGAGCCGAGTATGGCGCTGGGCGCTCGCGAAGGCTCGCGTGCGTTCTTCGACCGAGCGTACGCGGTAGCGCCGGCCTGCTGGAACGAGATTGGCCTCAACTGTCATTTTTCCAGGCCAAGACCCTCAGAAAGGCCGGTATTTCTTACCAGCCCGAGCCATAGACTAGGCGCACGACTTTGATGACATTACGACCGCTAGAACAGCGAGAAATGGCACTTTCTGCGCCCTTTTAGCGCGCTAATGCGCGAAGGGATCGATCTCCGACCAGCCCCTGAGGTCGAGCTCGGCCCGTGTCGGCAAAAACTCAAAACAGGCACGCGCGAGCCGCTCGCGCCCCTCGCGAATTAGCATGGTGTCAAGTTTCTCTTTGATGGCGTGCAAATGCAATACGTCGCTCGCGGCATAGTTGAGCTGCTCTTGGGTAAGCTCTGGCGCGCCCCAATCGGAGGATTGCTGCTGCTTCGACAGCTCGATGCCGAGAAGCTCGCGGGCGAGATCTTTGAGGCTATGGCGGTCGGTGAAGGTGCGGGCAATCCGCGAGGCGACCTTGGTGCAGTAGACCGGCTTCGCCATCACCCCGAAATAATGCTTGAGCACGGCGAGGTCGAAGCGGCCGAAATGGAAGATCTTGAGCACGCTCTCGTCGGTGAGAAGGCGCTTCAGCTCCGGCGCATCGTAGTTGCCGCTGAACTGAAGGAGCACAGCCCGACCGTCGCCTTCGGAGAGCTGCACCAGGCAGATCCGGTCGCGATAAGGGTTTAACCCCAGTGTCTCGGTATCGATGGCGACGGAGCGGCCGGTAAGCCGCCCCCGCGGCAGGTCGCCCTTATGCAGCTCTACGATCGGGGGCTGGCTCAAACTTGGCGCATCCTCAAGCGGCCGCTGGTAACGAACGAATGGTGCCCAGGAGAAGACTCGAACTTCCACGCCCTTTCGGGCACTAGAACCTGAATCTAGCGCGTCTACCAGTTCCGCCACCTGGGCTTAAGGTCCCTGGAGGTACGATCGGCGATCCGCAAAGTCAATTGTCGCCACATCTGCCTTCAAGCCTTTGCAGCCCTCGTGTATTGCTGCGGCAGTCCGCGGCTATTGCGTACTCCGAGAGGCTTAAGTGGCGGTTACTCTCAACAACAGCGCATTGATCACCATCTACGGGGGCTCGGGCTTCATCGGGCGCCATCTCGTACAAGCCATTGCCAAGACCGGCGCGCGCATGCGGGTTGCGGTCAGGCGCCCTGAGCTCGCCGGCCACCTCCAGCCCCTTGGCGGCGTCGGCCAGATCAACCCCGTTCAGGCCAATGTGCGCTATCCCGACTCACTCCTTGCGGCCGCAGACGGCGCCGACGCCGTGGTCAATCTCGTCGGCATTCTCTCCGCCACCGGCAAGCAGACCTTCAAAGCTGTGCAGGATGAAGGTGCGCGCCACGTCGCGGAGGCTGCGCGCAAGGCCGGGGCGCACGCATTCGCGCATATCTCCGCCATCGGCGCCGATGCGAAATCGCCTTCCGTTTACGCGCGGAGCAAGGCCGCGGGAGAGCAGGCGGTGCGGGACGTATTTCCTGACGCCGTCATCCTCAGGCCTTCAGTCGTGTTCGGACCTGAGGATGACTTTTTCAACCGCTTCGCCGCTCTTGCCCGGATCGCCCCCGCGCTCCCTCTAATCGGGGGCGGCAAGACGCGGCTCCAGCCCGTGTTCGCCGGCGACGTGGCCAAAGCCGTCATTGCGGCGCTGACCGGCAAAGCGGTCGCGAGCGGCGCCTGCGAGCTTGGCGGCCCCGAGATCCTGACGCTGAAAGAGGTGATGCAGCGCGTGCTCACCTACACCATGCGCAGACGCCTGCTCGTGCCGGAGCCGTTCTGGCTCGCCAAGCTGCAAGCCGCGTTCCTGCAATTGCTGCCGAAGCCGCCGCTCACCATCGACCAGGTACGGTTGCTTGAGACTGACAACGTGGTTAGCGAAGCGGCACAAAAGGCCGGCGCTACGCTGGAGGGCCTCGGTATCGAGCCGGTCGCGATCGCAAGCGTGGTACCGGAATATCTCGAGCAGTATCGCCCGCGCGGCCAGTTCTCCGTGTTCAAGCCCAAGCCTTGAGCCTCGCCCTCAGCCGTAGAGCATGACGAGCAGGAAGCCGCCCAGCACCATGCGATAGAGCACGAAGGGCAGGAAGCTGATGCGGCGGAGCAGGTTCATCAAAAAGGCGATGGCTAGGATGCCGGCGACGAAGGTCAGCGCCGCGCACAGCAGCACGTCCATGGTGAGCTTCTGGCCGCTTGCCATCGCGTCGCCGACGGTGAACACGATGGCCCCTGCCGTGGCCGGTATGCCGAGTAGGAAGGAGAAGCGCGCCGAGTCTGGCCGGGTGAAGCCGAGGAACCGGGCAGCAGTCATTGTCACGCCGGACCGGCTCGTGCCAGGGATCAGCGCCAAGGCCTGAGCCACGCCAATAACCAGCGCGCTCCCCAGCGTCACATCGGCGATGGTCCGCTCCTGCTTTCCCACCATGTCGGCGATCATCATCAAGATGCCGTAGAGGATCGTGTTCCAAGCCACGATGGCGACGTTTCGGTCGAGATCGGTGTAGCCGAATTTCTTGAGCACGAATCCGAACACGACGGCGGGAATGGTGGCGAGCACGATGTAAAGCGCGAGCCTGCCGTCGTCGGTGAGCTTGCCCCTGAGCAAGGCAAGTCCGCCGAGAATGAGGTGCCACACGTCGCGCCAGAAGTAGATGAGGATGGCAAGCAGCGTGCCGAAATGTGTCATCACATCGACAAGGATGCCCTGATCAGGCCAGTGCATCAGCTGGGGGATGAGAATGAGGTGCCCCGACGAGGAAATGGGCAGGAATTCGGTGATGCCCTGCACCACCGCAAGGACGACAATCTGCTCTATCGTCATGGCCCCTCGCGGCCCGCTTGTTCGACTCGCGCGCAGGTTCTATACCGGGCGCTTAACGCGCGCGATTCATTTCAATCTGAACACTTAGCCACCGACGGCTCGATGGCGACTCTGCTGCACTATCCTCTCTGCGCGTTCTCCCGCTCGATCCGGCTCGCGCTCGCCGAGTGCGCGCTTGAGGCCGAGCTCGCCGAGGAAAAGCCTTGGGAGTGGCGGGCTGAATTCCTCAAGCTGAACCCTGCCGGCACACTGCCCGTGCTCCTGACCGACGCGCACGGCACGATCGCCGGCGCCTACGCGATCTCGGAATATCTCAGCGACACAGCCGACGAGCGGAGCGGCGTCTCGTTCCAGCCCTTCCCCGGCGACGCCGCAGCGCGGGCCGAGGCGCGCAGGCTCACCGACTGGTTCCACCGCAAGTTCTTCGACGAGGTCACGTCTTACCTCGTCGAGGAGAAGGTGTACCGGCGCTTCGGCCCGCAGAGTGCCTCTCCCGACATGGAGGCGATGCGCGCAGGGCGCAACAATCTGCGCTATCATCTCACCTATATCGGCCATCTCGCCGAGACGCGGAGCTGGCTTGCCGGCGATGCGCTGAGCTTTGCCGATCTCGCGGCTGCAGCCCATCTCTCCACCCTCGATTTCCTCGGCGAGGTTCCCTGGGAGGAGTATGAACCGGCCAAGAACTGGTACGCGCTGTTGAAATCGAGGCCCTCGTTCAGGCCGCTGCTGCAAGACCGCGTCGCTGGCTTCACCCCTGCCGGGAGCTATGCCGACCTCGATTTCTGAGCGAAGCGCCCCGACATAGAGTCGTATGGGAGTAGCGCTGAAAGCGAGAATCGTTGACGAAGCCAAGTCGCTTGGCTTCGACGCGGTGCGCTTTACCTCTGCTGATGCAGTTGCCGGCGCGGGCGAAGCCCTCGATGCATTTCTCGCCGAGCACCGCCAAGGCGACATGGGATGGCTCGCGACGACGGCAGAGCGCCGCAAAAGCCCTGGCGCCCTCTGGCCTGACGCGCGGAGCGTCATCCTGCTCGGCCTGAACTACGGCCGACAGGCCGATCCTCTTGCGATTCTTGAGGAAAAGTCGCGCGGCGCCATCTCGATCTATGCCCAAGGCGCCGACTATCACGACGTCCTCAAGGCGAAGCTCAAGCCGCTGGCCTCTCGCGTGCAGGAGCTCACTGGCAGCGAGGTCAAGATCTTCGTCGATACCGCGCCGGTAATGGAGAAGCCGCTCGCCGCCCGTGCCGGCCTTGGCTGGCAGGGCAAGCACACCAATCTCGTGTCACGCGAGTTCGGCTCATGGCTGTTCATCGGCTCGATCTTCACCAGCGCAGCGATTGAGCCGGACGCACCGGAAGAGGATCACTGCGGGGCTTGCCGCCGTTGCCTCGACATTTGCCCGACGGGAGCCTTTACCGCGCCGTATCAGATAGACGCGCGCGCCTGCATCTCCTATCTCACCATCGAGCATAAGGGACACATCGCACCACGCTTCCGCGAAGCCATGGACAACCGCATCTTCGGCTGTGACGACTGCCTCGCTATATGCCCGTGGAACAAATTCGCCCACGCCGCGCATGAATCTAAGCTCAGCGTCAGGGGCGAGAGCGACAGTCCGCCCCTCGCGGAGCTTCTTCTCCTCGATGATGCTGCGTTCAGGGCGCGCTTTCGCGGCACGCCGATCAAGCGCACCGGCCGCGACCGCTTCCTGCGCAATGTTTTGATCGCTGCCGGCAATTCGGGCGACACCGCGCTCGCGGCTCTGGTCGAGGCGCGGCTGAGCGACGACTCTCCGCTCGTGCGCGCCATGGCGGTGTGGGCGCTATCGCGGCTGGCACCTTCCCGCTTCTCAGCGCTTCGGGCAACGCACGCCAACGACCCGGACTCTGCCGTCAGAGCGGAGTGGATCAGGGAGGCGGCGTGAGCCGGCTATTTGCGTTCGGCCTCGGCTACTCGGCGCAGGTGCTCGCTCGCCGTCTCGCAGCCAAAGGATGCCAGATTGCAGGGACCGCGCGTGATGAGGCCAATATCGCGCGGCTCAGCACACAAGGATACCAAGTCGCGCGCTTCGCCGGGGAGCCCGGCAATCGCGATGTTGCCACGCTGCTTCTCGGCACCACCCATCTCGTTCACTCGATCCCTCCGGGCCCTGACGGCGACGCCGTGCTTGCGCATTACCGCAATGAGATCGCTGGGCTCAGCTCGCTCGAATGGGTCGGCTATCTTTCGACGGTCGGCGTCTATGGCGACCAGAAGGGACTCTGGGTCGACGAGAGGACGAATCCCAAGCCTAACAGCGAGCGCACAGAGGCTCGGGTCGAGGCTGAGCGAGCCTGGCTGAGATTCGGCGAGGAGACCGGGGTTCCAGTGCACGTCTTCCGGCTCGCAGGCATCTACGGCCCAGGACGGAGTGTGTTCGACAAGCTCAGCGCCGGCACGGCACGGCGTATCAAGAAGGATGGCCAGGTATTCAGCCGTATCCATGTCGAGGACATCGCAAACGTGCTCGAAGCCTCGATCGCGCATCCCAATGGCGGGGCCATCTACAATGTCGCCGATGACGAGCCGGCAGCGCCGGACGAGGTGGTGGCCTACGCTGCGAAGCTGATCGGTGTCCAGCCGCCGCCTGAGATTGCCTTCGAAGACGCAGACCTCTCACCTATGGCTCGGAGCTTCTATGAGGGAAGCCGGCGCATCTCCAATGCGCGCATCAAGTCGGAACTTGGCGTCAAACTTCGCTATCCAACTTACCGCGAAGGCCTCGCCTCACTCTTGGCGGAGCAAACATCGTGAAGGTGCGCGAACGAAAGCCGAAGGCCTTGAGGTTCCAGCCCCGACGAGCATTGCCGATTACGTCGAGGCCTGAGCTGCCTCGACCAGCGCTGCAACAGTGGCTTCCAGGCGGCGCAAATCTTGCGGCCGCGATTGGCGGTGATCGCCGTCCTTGATCAGCGTGAGCTCGACGTCGCTACAGCAGAGAAGATCGACAAGGTCGAGCGCGTGGCCCCACGGCACGTCCGGATCGCACATGCCTTGCAGGATGCGCACCGGACGATCGAGGTGAAGCAATCCCTCGCCGATGAGATGTGAGCGCCCTTCCTCGATCAGATGTTTGGAGATGGGATAGCGTTCGCCGTAGGCCGAAGGCTCGTAATAGACGCCGTCGCGCTCGAGGATCTCCTTCACCTCAGGCGTCATGCGATGCCACATCAGCCGCTCGGTCATGTCCCACGCAGGGGCGATAAGCACGAGCCCGGCAAGCCGCTCAAGACTACCGGCTTGCGCAAGTTGCCGGGCAAGCAGCAGCGTGATCCACCCGCCCATCGACGATCCCACCACGATGGTGCGCCGGCCTTCAAGCAACTGAAGCACGGTGGCGGTCTCTTCCAGCCAATCACCGATCGAGGCCTTGAGCAGATTTCCCTCGGAAAGCCCGTGTCCCGAATAGTCGAAGCGGAGCATCGGCACGCCATGGGTGTGCGCCCAGTCGGCGAGAGCGAGCGCCTTCAAGCCCGCCATGTCGGCGAGAAAGCCCGGAACCCAGAGCAGCGCAGGCCGGTCCGATCCACCCACATCGGTAAAGCGAAACGCGATGCGGCGCCTTCGACTCTCGCCCACCTCCAGGAATTGCGGTTCTTGGTGCTGCATCCTGCCAGCCTTAAGGGGTGATCCGCCCCCAAAAATGTCGTATAGGCGAATAAGGTCTTAGGGGGGCCAGAGGTTTGAATTCAAGATACGCGAAAGGGGACGCGACGATGTTGCAGCCGCAAGAAACCGTGAAATCTGGAATCTCCGGGCCGATACTGGATCTCGAAAGATTCCGCTCTGCGAGTCTCAAAACTCACCCTTTCGATTACGTAATCGTTTCCAATTTCATCCGGCCCGAATGGGAGAACAGGCTGATCGCCGACTATCCCCACATAGAGAAGGGCGGCAGCTTCCCATTGTCGACGGTAAAATTCGGCGCCGACTTTTCTAAGCTTATCGACACGATGGACGGCCCCGAGTTCCGGCGTGCGGTGGAGGAGAAGTTCTCGCTCAGCTTGGAAGGCCGCCCCACCATGTTCACCGTGAGAGGCCGCTGCCGGCGCGGAGATGGAAAGATCCACACGGATACCGAAAGCAAAATCCTTACCGTGCTGCTCTACATGAATCCAAGATGGGACGATCGGGGCGGCCGGTTGCGGTTGCTCAATAGCGCGACTGACATCAACGACGTGGCCGAAGAGGTTCCGCCCGCGGTCGGCACGCTCTTAATCTTCAGGCGGTGCGATCATTCCTTCCACGGGCACTTGCCCTTTGAGGGCGAGCGCAAGGTCATTCAGATGAACTGGGTAACTGAGCAGAGGTTTGTGGATCGGGAAGCCAAGCGCCACAGATGGTCGGCCTTGATGAAAGGACTACGCTCTTCTTGATCTCTCACGCCGCGTGATGCCCGATCTAACTTGCTGGGCCCTGACCGAGGGCTTCGCCGGCATGGAAAGCCAGTGCGTCGGACTTGCGGAGGCGCTAGGCCTCCGCTGTGCGCTGAAGCGGGTGCGCCGCCCTCGCATGCCGTTGAAATATTTGCCGCCCAGTCTGTGGCCAAACCCGCTCTCTCGCGCCGTTGAGGAGGAAGTCCTTGCTCCTCCTTGGCCAGACGTCTTGATCTCAAGCGGCCGCGGCAGCGTTGCGGCGGCCCTCGCTGTGCGCCGCGCCAGTGCCGGAAAAACCTTCAGTGTGCACATACAGACTCCCTATGTAAATTCATCGCGTTTCGATCTGGTCGTCATTCCGCAGCATGATTCGCTGCGCGGCGATAACGTCTTGGTCACGCGGACGGCCCTGCACGGTGTGACCAAAGAACGGCTCGCCGAAGCGACGCGGCATTTCAAGGCCCGCTTGTCGCACTTGCCCCGACCCTTGATTGCCATCCTCGTCGGTGGGTCGAACAAACATCAAGACTGCTTTCCGGAAACCATGCATCGCATGGCCGACCAGCTTATTGCCGCGGCGCGAGAGTGCGGCGGCGCGCTTGCCGTCACTACTTCGCGCCGCACCGGAGAGGAGAACGAGAGGATCCTGCGCGAGCGCTTGCAGGCTGTGCCCTTGTTTTTCTGGGATGGCCGGGGTGAAAACCCTTATCTTGGTCTTCTCGCGCTTGCCGATGCCATTGTGGTGACGAGCGACTCCGTGTCGATGGTCTCAGAGGCTTGCGCCACCGGCAAACCTGTGCACGTCTTCGATCTCGGAGAGGGGCACAGGAAGATGCGCCAGTTTCACAAGATGCTGATGGATGACGGCGTTACGCGGCCGTTCGCCGGTAGGATCGAACGCTGGTCCTACGATCCGCCCAACGAAACGGAGAAAATTGCCGCAATCGTTCGCGAACGCCTTTACCAGGCTCGCGCCATTGATGGCTAGAAATCCTCATTCATGGCTGAGGTGACCATATTGCAGGTCGTGCCGCGCCTGGACGCCGGCGGCAGCGAGCAGGCGACTGTGGAGATCGCCGATGCGCTCACCCGCGCCGGCGCCTCGGCTCTCGTTGCCTCCGAAGGTGGCCGTATGGCAACTGCCGTCACGCAAGCTGGCGGCGAGGTCATCGCGCTTCCCGTGGCAAGCAAAAATCCCCTCACCATTCTCGTCAACGCGCGTCGCCTCAGGCGCCTGATCGAAGAGCGCAAGGTCAACCTCGTGCATGCGCGGAGTCGGGCGCCGGCATGGAGCGCATTCCTCGCCGCGCGGGCGACCGGACGGCCATTCGTCACCACCTATCACGGCGCCTATGGCAGCCTCGGCCCGCTGAAGGCCGCCTATAACAGCGTCATGGGCCGCGGCGACAGGATCATCGCCAACTCGCGCTATACCGCCGCGCTGGTCGCCAAGCGTCATCGCGCTGCGCGCGACCGCATCAGAGTGATCTATCGCGGCATCGATGCGGCAACGTTCGATCCGCTGGTGGTTCCGCCCGGCCCGGTCACGAAGCTCAGGGAAAGTTGGGGCGTTTCGCCCGAGACCAAGGTCGTACTTCAGGCGGCGCGGCTCACCGGGCTTAAAGGTCATCGCCAAACCATAGAGGCCGCCTCGCGGCTCAACCGCGAGGGCGCGCTTGACGGCGCTGTGATCATCTTTGCCGGCGATGCGCCGGGAAAAGCCGGATACCGGCAAGAGTTGCGTGAGCTGATTGCGCAGTATGGGCTCAGCCACAAGATTCGCCTGGTCGGTCACTGTCACGACATGCCGGCGGCGTTTCTCGCCTCTTACGTCGCGCTGGTGCCCTCGCTGGTTGCCGAGACCTTCGGTCGAACCAGCGTCGAAGCGCAAGCCATGGGTTGCCCCGTCATCGTTTCAAATCTCGGCGCGCTGCCCGAGACCATCGTCTCGCCTGAACAAGATGCGGTGAATTTCACTGGCTGGCTCGTCCCAGCCAATCACGTCGGCGCGCTCGCCGACCGACTCAGGCTCGCGCTCTCGCTCACCCTGGCCGAGCGGGCCAAGATCGGCGCGCGGGCGAGTGCGCGCGCCAGCGCCGAGTTCGCGCTAGCGCAGATGCAGGCGAAGACACTCGCCGTGTATGACGAGCTTCTCGGCACGCGTCTCGCCGAACTTTATGCCAACCCACCGTCTTTGGAGGCCTCTACGATGGGAAACGGCGCGTGAAGAACACGAAACACAAGGCGCGGCTTGACTTTTCAGGCGGGGTTCCCATCCTGTAGGGCTTGTAGGGCTTAGCGCCATCGCGGAGCAGGGAATACATCGCTTTTCGAAGGCGAGGGTCGCGACTGCTCGAACAGAGGAGAACGAAACATCGTAAGACGGCCTATTAAGCTTACCCCCGAGAAGGGTGGCCCCCGCATCAACGAGGGCATCGACATCCCCAAAATCCAACTCATCGACGCCACCGGCCATAATGTCGGCGTGGTCCCCACGTCGGAGGGGCTCGCGCGCGCGGTGGAAGCCGGGCTCGATCTCGTCGAGATCGCGCCGAACTCTGAGCCGCCGGTGTGCAAGATTCTCGACTACGGAAAATACAAATATCAGGCGCAGAAGAAGGCCGCCGAAGCGCGCAAGAAGCAGCGCACCGTCGAGATCAAAGAGATCAAGATGCGGCCGAATATCGACGTCCACGACTATGACGTGAAGATGCGCTCGATCCGCCGCTTCTTCGAGGAGGGCGACAAGGTCAAGGTCACCTTACGCTTCAGAGGCCGTGAGATGGCGCACCAGGAGCTCGGCGCGCAGCTGCTCGACCGCGTCAAGCAGGACACCTCGACCATCGCCAAGGTCGAATCCGAGCCGAGGCTCGAGGGCCGGCAGATGGTTATGGTGCTCGCTCCGCGTTAGACGGGGAGCCGGCCGCGCGGGCTTGCAATCCGGCTCAAATCCACACTATAAGGCCCGTCCAGAGGAGCCGCCCGGCGGGGCATGCCGCGGCGGCTCGCATGCTTTCCAACTGTCACTGAACTCTCCCTGCCCGCTGCCGTTTGGCGAGCCTCGCCGGGATCAAGAAAAGGAAGCCAAATGCCCAAGTTGAAGACCAAGAGCGGTGCCAAGAAGCGCTTCAAGGTCACGGCCTCAGGCAAGGTGAAGTGCCAAGCCTCGCGCAAGCGACACGGCATGATTCAGCGCCCGACCAAGTTCATCAGGACGGCGCGCGGAACCATGGTGCTGTCTGACGAGGACGCCAAGATCGTGAAGAGAAATTTCCTGCCTTATAGCCGCTAGGCTAAGGCGAGACTTCGAAGGAGCACCGTCATGTCCCGGGTAAAACGCGGCGTTACCAGCCATGCCCGCCACCGCAAGGTGATCAAGCAGGCCAAGGGCTATTACGGCCGCCGCAAGAACACTATCCGCGTCGCTCGTCAGGCCGTCGAGAAGGCTGGGCAATACGCTTATCGCGACCGCAAGGTGAGGAAGCGCACCTTCCGCGCCTTGTGGATCCAGCGCATCAACGCCGCGGCGCGCGAGAACGGCCTCACCTATGGGCGGCTGATCGACGGGCTGAAGAAGGCGGGTATCGAGCTTGACCGCAAGGTGCTTGCCGACATCGCCGTGCACGAGCCGCAAACCTTCAAGGGTCTCGTCGAGGCTGCCTCAGCTGCCGTGCGGGCTTAGGCCCTGAGGCCGCAGGCCATGGGAGCCTGAGCCATGAGCACGCTAGAGCTCTACAGTCTCAAGACCGAGCTGCTTCACGCCATCGCCGAAGCTAACGACCTCGACAAGCTTGAAGAGGTGCGCGTTGCCGCGCTCGGGCGGAAGGGCCGGGTCTCCGAGCTGATGCAGGCGCTTGGCTCCTTGCCGCCGGAGGAGCGCAAGGCTTACGGCCAGGTCGTCAACAGTCTGAAAGATAGCGTTGGCGAGGCGCTAGAGGCCAAGCGCCGCGAGCTGACCAAGTCCGTGCTCGGCCAGAAGCTCGCTGTCGAGCGCGCGGACGTCACCCTTCCCGTCCGCGAAGGTCCGCTCGCCGAGGGCCGCATCCATCCCGTGAGCCAGGTCATCGACGAGATCACCGAGATCTTCGCCGACATGGGCTTCTCGATTGCCGAAGGGCCGGACATCGAGACCGACTTCAATAATTTCACCGCGCTCAATATCCCGCCAGAGCATCCGGCCCGGCAGGACCATGACACGTTCTATCTCCCGGAGGCGCCCGGCGGCACGCGCCCAGTGCTCCGCACCCATACGAGCCCGGTGCAGATCAGGACCATGCTCAGAGAGAAGCCGCCGCTCCGCATCATCGCGCCGGGACGGGTGTATCGCTCCGATTCAGATCAGACCCACACGCCGATGTTCCATCAGGTCGAGGGGCTCGCGATCGACGAGGAGACGCATCTTGGGCATCTCAAATGGGTGCTCGAGGAGTTCTGCAAGGCATTCTTCGAGGTGCCGCAGGTGAAGATGCGGTTCCGCGCGAGCTACTTCCCGTTCACCGAGCCGTCGATGGAGGTCGATATCGGCTACGCCAAAGTGGGTGACGAGTTCCGGATCGGCGAAGGCGACGATTGGCTCGAGATCTTGGGCTGCGGCATGGTGCACCCGAACGTGCTCAAAAATGTCGGGCTCGATCCCGACTGCTATCAGGGCTTCGCCTTCGGCCTCGGCATCGACCGCATCGCCATGCTGAAATACGGCATGCCGGATTTGCGGGCGTTCTTCTCCGGCGACCTGCGTTGGCTCAAGCATTACGGCTTCCCGCCGCTCGCCATCCCCACGCTCGCCGCTGGCCTGTCCTAAAGCCATGAAGTTCACTTATGCATGGCTCAAGGAGCATCTCGATACCAAGGCTGGCGTCGAGAAGATCGCCGACACGCTGACCCGCATCGGGCTTGAGGTCGAGAAGCTGTTCGACCCGCGCACAGCGCTTGCCCCCTTCCGCGTGGCGGAAGTGATGACCTGCGAGAAGCATCCCAACGCCGACAAGCTCAGCGTCTGCGAGGTCGATACCGGCACCGAACGCCTGCAGGTCGTGTGCGGCGCGCCGAACGCCCGCGCTGGACTGAAGGGTGTGTTCGCGCCGGTCGGCTCTTACGTACCGGGCATCGACCTCACCCTCACCAAGGCCAAGATCAGGGGCGTCGAGTCGAACGGCATGCTGCTCTCCGAACGTGAGCTTGAGATTTCCGACGAGCATACCGGCATCATCGAGCTTGCGCCTGACGCGAGGGTGGGAAGTCCCGCTGCGGCGGCGCTTGGTCTCGACGACGCAGTGATCGAGGTGGCCATCACGCCGAACCGCCCCGACTGCCTCGGCGTGCGCGGCATCGCGCGTGACCTCGCTGCCGCTGGCCTCGGCAAGCTGAAGAAGGACGCGGTGAAGCCGGTCAAAGGCAGCTTCCCGAACCCCACCCCCATCGAGCTTGAGTTCGACAGAGAGACGGCTGACGCCTGTCCTGTCTTTGCCGGGCGTCTGCTACGCAACGTCAGGAACGGCCCCTCCCCCGAGTGGCTACAACGGCGACTGAAGGCAATCGGGCTCAGGCCGATCAATGCGCTGGTCGATATCACCAACTACATCTCCTATGACCGCGGCCGCCCGCTGCACGTCTATGATGCCGACAAGCTGCATGGCGCGATCCGCGCGCGGCTCGGGCGGAAAGGCGAGTCGTTCCTCGCCCTCGACGGCAAGATCTACGAGGTCGGCGGCGACATGTGCGTCATTGCCGACGACCGCGCCGTGCTCGGGCTTGGCGGGGTGATCGGCGGCGAGGAGACCGGCGTCACCGAGAGCACGACCGACGTGTTCATCGAGTCTGCCTATTTCGATCCGAAGCGTACGGCGCGCACGGGGCGCCGGCTCAACATCCAGTCGGACGCACGCTACCGCTTCGAGCGCGGCGTCGATCCAGAGTTTGTGGTGCCGGGCCTAGAGTTTGCCACTGAGCTGATGCTTCAGCTTTGCGGCGGCGAGGCGAGCAAGATCACGATCGCCGGCAAGCCACCAAAGGCGAACCGCCCCTTCAAGTTCGACCTCGACCTTATCGAGCGCCTGAGCGGGCTTGCGCTCGAGCCACGCGAGATCAAGCAACTCCTTGGAGCGCTCGGCATCGAGCTCGACGGCAAGGGCAAGCACCTGAAGGCGGCACCATCCTCATGGCGCCCCGATATCACCGGTCCTGCCGATCTCGTCGAGGAGGTGGTGCGGCTCACCGGCGTGGACAAAGTGCCGGCCACGGCGATGGCGCGCTCTGCCGGCGTGGCGAGGCCGGTGCTGACCGAGTCGCAGCGGCGCCAAAGGCTCGCCCGCCGCGTGCTTGCCGCGCGCGGCTTTGTCGAGGCTGTGACCTGGTCGTTCATCGCGCCGGAGCATGCCAAGCCCTTCGGCGGCGGCGCAGCAGACCTTCTCTTGAGCAATCCAATCTCGACCGAGCTTGCCGCCATGCGTCCCTCGCTCCTGCCCGGCCTTATCACCGCGGCACAACGCAACAGGGACCGGGGCTTCAGCTACGGCGCGTTGTTCGAGCTCGGCCAGGCCTATAGAGGCGCGCGGCCTGAGGACCAGTTCATCGCGGCCTCCGGCGTCAGGTTCGGGCACTCGGCTCCTTCCGGCTCTGGCCGCCATTGGTCCGGAGAAGCCCCTGCGGCTGATGTGTTCGGCGCCAAGGAAGATGCGGTGGCTGCGCTTGCTGCGCTCGGCCTCGATGAGGCTAGCCTTACCGTCACTCGCGAGGCGCCGTCCTGGTTCCATCCCGGCCGTTCCGGCACGCTCAAGCTCGGGCCTAAGACCGTGCTCGCGGTGTTCGGCGAGTTCCATCCGGACTTGCTCGCAGAGCTTCGCATCGATCCGCCGCTCGCCGGCTTCGAGCTTTATCTCGACGCGCTTCCCGCCGACCGGCAGAAAGGCACAGCTAGGCCTGCACTTGAGACTTCTGATCTTCAGCCGGTCAGGCGCGATTTCGCCTTCCTGCTCGACCGCGAGGTCGCCGCCGGCGACGTGGTGCGCGCCGCGGCGAGCGCAGACCGCGCGCTGATCAGCGAGACGCGCGTGTTCGACGTGTTCACAGGTCAAGGCGTGCCCGAGGGCAAGAAGTCGCTCGCCATCGAGGTCACGCTCCAGCCGCGCGAGAAGACGTTGACCGACGCAGAAATCGAGGCGGTGGCGGCGAAGATCGTCGCCGCCGTCACCAAGGCCACTCGGGGCGAGCTCCGCGGCTAGCCACCCGCCTCGGCTTGCGCATGCGGCAAGGCATCGAAGCCGAGATTGTGGTCGCGGGCGAGGTGGACCATGGCTCGCTCGGCGAGCGCGCTGATGGTCAGCAGCGGATTGACGCCGATCGAGCGCGGGATGATCGACCCGTCGCAGACATAGAGCCTGCCATGCACGCTCCCGCCCTTCCCGTCGAACACCTGGCATTTGTGGTTGACCACGCCGGTGCTCGCGTCCGCGCCGATGCCGCAGCCGCCGAGCGGATGCGCGGTCGCCGGCTTGCTCCCCACGCTGGTCACGGCAAGTGGGCTCTTGATATAGCGTGCACCGACCGCCTCAGCCGCCTTGGTCAATGCTTGGTCGACGCGCGCATAGACCGGCTCGCCGGCGACGCCGGGCCAATCGACGGTCGCGCTGCCGTTGTCGAGCCTGATCTTGCCCTTGGCCTCGTCATGGGAGACGACGAAGAAGGTGTGAAGGTGCGACAGCGGCCCCTGATAGACGCCTTTGATCAGGCTGTGCGCGGCGCCAAGCAGCCTGCCGCCTGAGATGAAAAACACGGGCAGAAGTGGCGCGAGAGCCGACGGCAGCACGCCCTCCTGGATGATCATGCTGCGGTCGAGATGCTTGCGGTCTGGAAGCTCGATCTGCCCCGCGACGCAGGCGCCGATCGCGTCTCCGACATATTTAGGTGGATACCCGACGCCGATGCCGTTCACTTTCTCGGTGCCGCCGAGCGCGAAGGCGATGATGTCGCCATTGGCCGAGAAGCCTTCACCCAGCCGGTCGGAGACCTTGAGCCCATGTTCGCGCGATCTGAGCAGAATCTCGGTCGAGCCGAGCGTGCCGGCGGCGAGCACTACGGTCCTGGCATCGACGAAACTTGGCGTCGCGTCCTTCGCATCTGACGGCGCGAAATAGACGCGCCAGCCGCCCTCGTGCTTGGCAACATGGCTCACGGCGAGCTCGGTGAACATCTCGGCGCCGTGCGCGCGTGCGTCGGGAAGATAGGTCATGGCGACCGTATTCTTGGCGCCGACATTGCAGCCGGAGCAGCAATCGCCGCACAGCGTGCAGGCTGGCTGTGACACTCCGGCGGGATTGATGTTGTCTTCGAAGCTCACCACCACAGGGGCTGCAATCGGCGCCTCGCCGAAGGCTGCGCTCGCTGCGTCAAGCGCGCGATATTTGGTCAACTCGGCGGCTTTGGCATAGCGCGACGGGCGAAGCATCGCGGAAGCTCTGCCGAAGCCAAGCTCGAGCAAGCCGTCGCCGGTGATTTCATCCGGCCACACAGGATCGGCGAACACGCGTGCATCCGGCTTCAGCCCAACGCCCGCATTGATCAGAGAGCCTCCTCCGAGCCCGCAGCCGACCAGCACATGAATGTCGGCGCCGAGCCTGAAATCGAACAGCCCGGTGCGCGAGCCGGAGCGCATCTTGCCGCCATTCAACTGAAGCTCGCGGCGAAGCTCGGGCAGCCGGCTCGGGAATTCGCCGGTCAGGAACTCCTTGCCCTTCTCGATCACGCACACGCTCTGGCCCGCGCGCGAAAGCCGCGAGGCTGCGACGCCGCCACCATAGCCTGAGCCCACCACCACCACGTCATAGGAGGGCTTGATCTGGCCTCGCGGAGAAGAGAGCCGCTGTTGCATGGCCTCTCAATAGCCCAATCGGGCAAGCCTTCCCAATGGTCTATCCGCGCATGGCTAGCTTCAATTCATTTCACGGTCGCGCGAGAGCCACTAGGCGCGTTTCCCGCACTTTCCTATGAATTCGCGAGCGGAGATTCTGGAGAGTTCCATGATGGCGCGATGGATCTGCGCGGCGCTGACCGCAATCTTCCTTGCCGCGATCCTTGTTGCCGGCGCAGGCGACACGCACGCGGCAGAGTCGAAGACCGCAATCTTCGCTGGCGGCTGCTTCTGGTGCGTCGAGGCGGCTTTCGACGAGGTCAACGGCGTCACCGAGACAATCTCAGGCTATGCCGGCGGCACCACGCCAAACCCGACCTATGGCTCGCACGAAGGCTACAAGGAGGCGGTCAAGGTGACTTACGACCCCGCCAAGGTCAGTTACGTCACCCTGCTCGATCATTATTGGCATAATATCGACCCGTTCGATCCTGATGGGCAGTTCTGCGACAAGGGCAGCGCCTATCAGAGCGTCATCTTCGTCGGCGACGACGAAGAAAAGAAGCTCGCCGAGGAGACCAAGCAGCAGATCACGGACCGCTTCAAGCAGAAGGTCGTGACCGAGATCAGGCCGACCACGACCTTCACGCCGGCCGAGGCCTACCATCAGAATTTTCACATTCAGAACCCCGTCAGCTACAAGTACTACAAATGGCAATGCGGCCGGGCGCAGCGGCTGGAGGAGATCTGGGGCAAACCGTCATGAGCGCATCTATTTCGATGCCCCCACCGTAGCTGGCTGTAAAGGTCCGGCCCGCTCGGTGCTTATCTAGTACTCGCGGAATGCCCGGGCGGAGGCCCGGGCATCCAGGGTCGCAACGCGGCCCTGGATCGCCGGTCTGGCAGTGAGGCGGTAGGAGGAATCCGTGAGCGAACGCGAGGTCATCTATCGCCATTCGGGCACGGTGCGGATCACGCACTGGATCAATGCGCTCGTCCTCCTCGTGCTCCTAATGAGTGGCCTTCAGATCTTCAACGCCCATCCTGCGCTTTATCTCGGTTCGAAATCGACCTTCGACGATCCCATCCTTGCCATGGGTGCCATGCAGGATGGCGACAACGTGAAGGGCGTCACCAGCGTGTTTGGCCACGTTTTCGACACCGACGGCGTGTTCGGCGCCGCTACGGATTCCGAGGGCAACGTCGATGAGAGAGGCTTTCCCTGGTCGGTCACGCTACCCGGTCACCGCGACCTCTCAACAGGACGGCGCTGGCATTTCTTCTTTGCCTGGCTCTTCCTGTTCAACGGCCTCGCTTATCTCATATGGAGCCTTGGCAGCGGGCATCTTCGGCGCGATCTCGCCCCGACCGGCAGCGACCTCAAGCATATCGGCACCTCGATTCGCGAACATGCCCGATTCAACTTCCCCAAAGGCGAGGAGGCCAAACGCTATAACGTCCTGCAAAAGCTCGCCTATCTCATCGTCGCGCTCGTTCTTCTGCCGCTCATGCTCCTCACCGGGCTTGCCATGTCGCCAGGGATGGACGCCGCCTTCCCGGTCCTTCTCGATGTGCTTGGCGGCAGGCAGTCGGCGCGCACCATCCACTTCATCACCGCAAGCGGGATTGTGATCTTCGTCGCTATCCATCTCTTCATGGTGCTGGTCTCAGGCCTCTGGAACAATATCCGCTCGATGATCACCGGCCGCTACGTGATCAAGCCCGCGGAGGAAAAGCCATGAGCGGCGAGCGCGAGCTTCATCGTCGCGGCTTCCTTACGCGCGGCCTTGCGGCGGCGAGCACGGTACTTTTTGCCGGCTGCGACGATCTCTCCAACCAGCCCTGGGTCAAGCGCGTGCTCGATTCGGCCGAGACGCTGACGCGCGTCTCGCAACGAGCGCTGCTCTCCCCCACCGCTCTCGCTCGCGAATATAGCGAGGCCGATCTTTCGAAGGAATTCAGGGCCAACGGCTCGACCGATCCAGACGATGCCGACTACAAGGCGCACGCAGCCAACGGCTTCGCCGATTGGAAGCTGTCCGTCGCTGGCCTCGTCGAGCAGCCGTTAGACTTGTCGGTCGCCGAGCTGCGTGCCATGCCGTCGCGCACGCAGATCACGCGGCACGACTGCGTCGAGGGATGGAGCTGCATCGGCAAATGGAAGGGCGTGCAGCTTGCCGCGCTGCTCGACCGTGCGCGGCTGAAGCCAAATACGCGCTACATCGTGTTCTATTGCGCCGACAACCTGTTCGCTACCGGCGACGACAAAGACAAATATTACGAGTCGATCGGGCTGCAGGATGCCTACCATCCGCAGACCATCCTCGCCTACGAGATGAACGATCAAACGCTTCCTATCGCGCACGGCGCCCCCTTAAGGCTCCGCGTCGAACGACAGCTCGGCTACAAGATGGCGAAGTACGTGATGCGCGTCGAAGCGGTCGACGACCTCGCCAAGATCGGCGGCGGGCGCGGCGGCTTCTGGGAAGATCTCGGCTATGAGTGGTACGCCGGCATCTGACGCAGTCAAAATTCTGCGGCGTACAAAATGAAGGGACCCGCCGAGCTCTCGCGGGTCCCTCCTCAATTCGTCATACTTTAAGCGGCGTGAAGCACACCTAGTGGAACAGGTGGTGATGGTGGTGGTGCTTATGCGCCTTCTTCCAGGCCTTGTACGCTGCCTTGCAGTGCTTGAAGTAGGCGTGGCGTGCCTTCCGATCATGGGGATAGGCAGCCTTGGCGACCTTATGGCAGCCGCTGTGGCAAGCCATCGCCGGGGCCGGCGTGATGGCGAGCGTGGCACCGGCCAAGAAGAGCGACGCGGCCGCGCCCAGAAATACTTTGTTAAGCATAAGGTTACTCCCGTACGTGAGGACTCGACGTTACGCGGCGCGATAAGGCCCCAGCCTGAGTATTCCAGTCAACAAAGATTTTCCTCCTGCGGCGAATTCGACCGAATGTTGTTGCTATTCAGTTGATATTCGCGAGCACGCCGAAATATCGTGTGAGTTTTCTTGAATTTGAATAAAACACGAATGGATTGCGATAAATGAGAAAAGGACCCGAAGCGGGTCCCTTTCTTTGGAACTCTCGATCTTGTTCTGTTGATTATGCTTTGGCCGCCTTCTTCTGGGCCTTCCAGGCTAGCTTGCACTCATGCCTGTAGGCGTGGCGGGCCTTGGCATCCGTCGGGAACTTGAGCTTGGCCGCCTCTTTGCAGGTGAGTGGCGCTGGCGCTGCCGCCTGCGACGGGACAGGGAGCGCAATGCCCGCGACGAGACCGGACACGGTGGCGGCTAAGAGCACTTTCTTCAGCATAAGATCACTCCGTTTGGTTTGACGATTGGCAATGGTAGCAGCCCGTAAGGCCTAACGGACGCGACATTAGGGCAGTTCCCCAGTTTTTCGCCATAATTCGCGGTCTCGCCAGCTTGACCCTTGCAGGTCTCCCCCCTTACCAAGCCCGCCATGAATTCACCAGAGGCTCAGCCCCTTTCCCGCATCCGCAACTTCTCCATCATCGCCCACATCGACCACGGCAAATCGACGCTTGCGGACCGGTTGATCCAGCTCTGCGGCGGCCTCTCGGCGCGGGAGATGAAGGAGCAGGTGCTCGACTCGATGGATATCGAGCGCGAGCGTGGCATCACCATCAAGGCACAGACCGTGCGGCTCGACTATCGCGCGCGCGACGGCCAGCTCTACGAGCTCAACCTGATCGACACGCCAGGACATGTCGATTTCGCCTACGAGGTGAACCGGTCGCTCGCCGCCGTCGAAGGATCTTTGCTCGTCGTCGATGCGACCCAAGGGGTCGAGGCGCAGACGCTCGCCAATGTCTATCAAGCGCTCGACAACGACCACGAAGTCGTTTCGGTTCTGAACAAGATCGACTTGCCTGCGGCTGAGCCCGATCGCGTCCGCGAGCAGATCGAGGACGTGATCGGTCTCGACGCCCACGATGCGCTGGAGATTTCCGCCAAGACCGGAAAGGGCGTGGAAGACGTGCTCGAGGCCATCGTGCATCGTTTGCCCGCACCCAAGGGCGACGCGCACGCGCCGCTAAAAGCGTTGCTGATCGACAGCTGGTACGACCCCTATCTCGGCGTGGTGGTGCTGGTGCGCATCTTCGACGGCACTCTTCACAAGGGTCAGCGCATCAGGCTGATGTCGACCGGCGCCGCCTACCAGATCGATCGCGTCGGCATCTTTCGCCCCAAGCAGGAGATGCGCGACCGGCTGGGTCCCGGGGAGATCGGCTTCTTCACCGCCTCGATCCGACAGGTGGCCGATACCCGCGTGGGCGATACCGTCACCGACGAGAAGAAGCCAGCCTCGGCTCCGCTCGCAGGCTTCAAGCCGGCCCAGCCCGTCGTGTTCTGCGGCCTGTTCCCGGTCGACGCGAGCGACTTCGAAAATCTGCGCGAGGCGGTCGGTAAGCTAAGGCTGAACGATGCGAGCTTCACCTACGAGATGGAGACTTCGGCCGCGCTCGGCTTCGGCTTCCGTTGCGGCTTCCTGGGGCTGCTTCATCTCGAAATCATCCGCGAGCGGCTCGAGCGCGAGTTCAATCTCGACCTGATCGCCTCTGCGCCGTCTGTGATCTATCGCGTTCACCTCACCGACGGCACGATGAAGGAGCTGCACAACCCGGCCGACATGCCTGAGCCGCAGAAAATCGCCAAGATCGAGGAGCCCTGGATCGAGGCGACCATCCTCGTGCCCGACGAGCATCTCGGCTCAGTGCTCAAGCTCTGCGAGGACCGGCGCGGCCGGCAGAAAACGCTCACCTATGCCGGCTCGCGCGCCATGCTGGTCTACGAGCTGCCGCTCAATGAAGTGGTGTTCGATTTCTACGATCGGCTCAAGTCGGTGAGCCGCGGTTACGCCTCTTTCGATTATCACATCACCGGCTATGCGGAGGGCGACCTCGTCAAGATGGCGCTCCTCGTCAACAACGAGGCGATCGACGCGTTGTCGGTGATCGTCAACCGCTCACGCGCAGAGGCACGCGGCCGCGCCATGGTCGAGAAGCTGAAGGACCTGATCCCACGCCATCTGTTCAAGATCCCGATCCAGGCCGCGATCGGATCGAAGGTGATCGCGCGCGAGACCATTAGCGCGCTGCGCAAGGATGTAACCGCGAAATGCTATGGGGGCGACATCACGCGCAAGCGCAAGCTGCTCGACAAGCAGAAGGCGGGAAAGAAGAAGATGAGGAGCTTCGGTCGCGTCGAGATCCCGCAAGAGGCCTTCATCGCCGCGCTCAAGATGGACGCCGATTAGGCTCCAATCCGCCGGGATAAGTGCGGCAAAGCGCACGCGATGAACCCGAGTCCCGCCCCAGGCGTTGTCGCTGCTCCGTTACCTTCTCAGTCGTGTAGGAAGGCCTTCCCATGCGCTACACAATGATCCTCGCAGTTATTTCCCTTGTCGCCAGTGTGGCGGCTGCGCTAGCAGCACCGGCCACGATCGAAGGATCGTGGCGCGGCTCGGGCATCGTCACCTATGGCAACGGCGCCGATAACGTGCAGTGCCGCGTGCGATACACCCGAGCGACGGCAAAGTCCTTCGCAGTCTCCTCCCTATGTGCCACCGAGAGCGGCCACTACGAGTTGACCGGGCGCGTGATAAACGTGGGCGGCAATCGCTACACCGGCTGGGTGCAGAGCACGAGTCGAACCAAAGCGGCAGGGTTGAACTGGTCCAGCACGGCAACCGCCTTGCGGTCACCGTCACGAGCCGACAGGGATCGGCCAGACTGACCTTGGCGAGACGTTAGTTGCGCGGCTGAGTTCGACGGCCGGGACGGTCTCCTTCCCGAAATTCTGTGGGCACCTGGCGCGGGAACCGCTGCCCGCGAGCGACGTTAGGCAACCGGAGCCCATTCGCGGCGGACTTTGAGTGTCAAAGCAAAAACTCCAGTCGGTGCGGCGTTTCTGCTGTAACGAGTGAGTATTTTTGTCTATATTAAGGATAATATCCGCAGTATTCTTGCCAAACTCAGATATTTCAATGCGGCAGGACGGTGATTTTGTTGCGCCTAATGCACGCTACTACTTGACTGATACCTTAAAATCACCTTGCATGCCGGCAACGGGGATCCAGCAGGACGGGGGACGATGTTGCGCTGGGCTTAAAAACGCTCTCGCCGCCCTTCCCGTAAGCACCGAACAAGCCTGCTGCATCTGAGCCGCCCCGCTATCGCGCTCGCGGGTTCGGCTTGGGGTCGCGTCGAGAGCGCTGAAGAGGGAACTCGTAAATGCGTCTCGTGATGCGTCTTGCCCTCGTTTGTGGGCTATGCCTGCTCGCTCTGACCGCTTCTGCTGCCTCTCGCGGCAAGGACGAACCGAAGGCGGAAGCCAAAGAGAAGGCCGAAGCCAAGAGTCAGGCCTCCTCGGCTTCCGCGCGCGAAAACTATCGCGCACGCCTCAACGAGAACGTGGTCACAATCATGGCGGGGAGCGCAAGCGGCACGGACCTCGCCATCGTCCAGGATATCGCCGACGTGCTCGATGACGGCGATCAGCTCCGCGTGCTGCCAATCGTCGGCAAAGGACCCGAGCAGAACATCAAGGACGTGTTGTTCCTGCGCGGCGTCGACATGGGCATTACCCAGGCCAACATCCTCAAGCATTACGCCAAGACCGGCGAACTCGGCTCGAACTTCATCGATCAGGTCGCCTATATCGCCAAGCTGTTCAACGAGGAGATGCACATCCTGGTGCGCTCCGACGTAAACGACATTCAGGAGCTGAAGGGCAAGCCCGTGAATTTCGGCGCGGAAGGAAGCGGCACCGAGATCACCGGCAAGCTCGTGTTCGAGGCCCTCGGCATCGACGCCAAGGAGATGCATCTCAGCGACGCCGACGCGGTGCAGAAGCTAAAATCGGGAGAGATCGCGGCGATGATCACGGTGACGGGCAAGCCAGCCCCTGCGCTCGCCAATATCAAGGATGCGCACGGGCTCAAGTTCCTAACCGTGCCTTACGCCAAGGAGCTCGAGGACAGCTACTACCCCGCAACGCTCACCCACGACGACTATCCAGAGCTCGTTCCCGAAGGGCAGCGTGTCGATACGGTCGCGGTCTGCGCCGTACTCATCTCGTTCAACTGGGACCACGACTCGCCGCGCTACGCGAGGCTCGCGAAGTTCGTCGACCGCTTCTTCACCAATTTCGACTCTTTCCAGAAGGCGCCGCGCCACCCGAAATGGCGTGAAGTCAATTTCGCCGCGACCTTGGAGGGGTGGCACCGCTCCCCGCTGTCGCAAGCCTGGATCGATAACGCCAAGCAGGTGACCAAAACGGCCTCCACGGCGTCGCGAGATCATTTCGACGCGTTCCTCGCCCAGGCATCGCGCACCAGCGGAGCGCCGATCTCTGACGCCGAGCGCGCCAATCTGTTTCGTGCATTTCTTGAGTGGAGCAAGACTCACAACGACAATTGACGGAGATCAACCGTCTCTAGCTCTCGTTTTCTCGTGAATGCGTAGGAGGGTTAAATGGGACCGTCAGCCTTGAGCCAGTCTGACACCGTTATCCGCCCGAAAAGCCTAAGCGAGCGACTAGCCGCCGAGCGGCTGGCGGCCGAAACGCCGGCGCCGCCGGAGGCCATGGCCGAGCGCTTCGCACCGGGCGCGCCGAGAGGCCTCAATGGGCTCTCTGGCCGAACCATCATCCAGCCGCAGAGGCTGCGGGGTTTAGTTCCCGAGCCGGCGCGCAGCAACAATCGCGTACTTCTCGCGGCGTCCACGATCGTCTCGCTGGTACCGACCGCCATCATTGTCGGCCTGCTTTGGCAGGGCGCTATCAGGCTGCCGGGAGATGAGAGTGCTATCCTGAAGGAGGACAAGGCCCCGCTGCTGGTCGCGACTGAGCAAGCCTCGCTTGCAAACAGCGCTCCTCAAGCCGAAACCGAGGCACGGCCAGAGATTGCGCTGACCAGCGAACCCAGGATCGAGGCTAAGGCTGGAGAGGACGTTCCCTTCAGCATCGCCATCGATTCGGTCGATATGCTTCCGGCACGGAGCATCATCGCCATCCGCGAGATCCCGCCTGGCGCCACCTTCTCGCAAGGGCGGCCTTATGGATCTTCGGAATGGAGCCTCACTCCCGACGAGATCGGCGATCTGCGGCTCCATCTGCCGAAGGGTGTGACCGCAGGCGCCAATATGCGTATCGAGCTGATGGGCGCCGACGGCACGATCCTCGCCAGCGCCACGACCAGGCTCGACATCGCCCAGGATCCGCGCGCGGGCATGGTTCTCCGTTCCGACGAAAGCGACCGCATCGACGATCTCATCAAGCACGGCCAGAAAATGGTCGAGGTCGGCTATCTCGCCGGCGCGCGCGCCTATTTCAAGCGCGCGGTCGAGGCCGGCAGCGGCGATGCCGCACTGCTTCTCGGTGCGTGTTACGATCCCGCCTTCATCGAGAAGATCGGCGCGCAAGGGATCAAGCCAGACCTCAAGGAAGCCCGCACCTGGTATGAACGGGCGAAGCAACTCGGCGTCGCCGACGCCGACGCCAAGCTCGCCCAGCTCGCCGATCAATGGCCCGATCACCGGAACCCCCTGCAGGAGGCCCAAGAGGGTGCCGCTCCGCCGGTCGCCGAGGAGGCAGGCGCAACCGGCGGAGCGGAGGCTTCAACCGAGCCCGCGGCGCCGAGTGGCCAGCCGGTCCCGGTCGTCCCTGCCGATCCAACCTCCTCCGGCAAGGAGGAGTGGGTCGAGCTCTCCGGCTACGTCAACGTGCGGAAGTCACCGGCGCAGACCGCAGAGACGCTCAGGATTGCGCAAAAGGGCGAGAAGCTCCGCGTCGACGATCGCAAAGGCAATTGGGTGCAGGTGACCGACCCCGCGACCAATGAGACGGGGTGGGTCTATTCGCGCTTCATCGAGACGGCGCAGACCCCCGCTCAGTAGCGGGGGCCGTGCCGTCCTCCGTTCTCAGCTCGTCCGCACCTGCCAGGCGAGATAGGCCAAGGCCGCGCCTTCCAGGATCAGCTGAATGCCGAGCAGGATGCCGAGGATCACCTCCGAGCTCAGCGGCATGTTCGACCAAAGATAGGCGCCGAGCAGGATAGCGATGACGCCGCTTGCGAGCAGCCAGCCCCAACCCGGGAACGGCCTGATGTTGAGGGCGAACACGACCTTGGAAATGCCCTCGATGATGAAATAGACGATCAGGAGCATGGTCATGATCAGCAGTCCGGCATCCGGATGGCGCAGTAGCAGCACGCCAATGACGATGGCGAGCACCACCGCGATCAGCTCCCACCAGAAATGCGGAACGTCCTTGGCCCCGATCAGGCTGATGCCGCGAAACACGCCGCTGATGATGAGGAGCCAGCCGATGAGGAAGATCAGCGTCACAGAAGCCAAATAGGGATAGACCAGCGCGATCACGCCGGCGATCACCAAGAAAATGCCCTCGAGCAGATACCAGGTCGAATAACGTTTGACCGTCTCGCGCATGGCTTCGCGCAAGGCGGCCGATGCCTGTGCCATTGTCATCGCCATTTGCATTCCTCCCAAAGAGCAATTCGAATCAAATTGCTTGGAAGTCGCACAATACTCCAAGGACAGGCGGAACGCGCACGTCTTGGTTTCTGTCTACTTCTCATGGGGCACGCGTGGTCCCCGGCCAGGGGCCTGGCACTACCACCAGTACCAGCCGCAAACCCGGCGTCCTCTGCGCCAGTGGCACCGCCAGTGGCGGCGGCGTCGCCGACGGCGTGGCCCGACATAGACGGCGACGCGTGCGTCTTCGACGAGATGCTGCGGCTGGGCGTTGCCGCTCGCCACTCTTGTTGGTGGCCCTGCGTCGGGCGCTCTACTTGAGTTGCATGGGCTTGGGGGTCTCAAAGGCTGGCATTGGCTGTTCATCGTCGACGGCTTGCCGGCGGTGTTGCTCGGTCTTGCCGCGCTTAAGTTGCTTCCGGACCGGCCGGCCGACGCGCCCTGGCTCAGCGATGATGAAAAGCACGCACTTGAGACGAAGCTCGCCGCCGAAGCCAAGATCACGCGCGACGTCGGCTATCACGCGCTTGGCGATGCTCTGACCAGGCCGCGCGTGCTCGTGCTCGCGCTGCTCTATTTCTGCGTCGTGGTCGGGCTGTACGGCATCGGCTTCTGGGTGCCGCAGGTGATTCAGACCTTCGGCCTCGCCCCACTTGAGATCGGCTTCCTCACCGCCGTCCCCTATCTCTTCGCCAGCATCGCCATGGTGATCTGGGGCTGGCACTCCGACCTGATCGGGGAACGCATTTGGCATGTGGCGCTGCCTCTCTTTCTCGCCGGCGCCGCCTTCGCCTGGTCGGCAACAGGTGCCCCGCTCGCGGTGACGATGGCGGCGTTAACGCTCGCGGCAATCGGCATCTATGCCGCCGTCAGCACCTTCTGGTCGCTGCCAACAGCGATCCTGACCGGAACGGGTGCCGCGGCGGGGCTCGCGCTGGTCAACTCAGTGGGAAATCTCGGGGGCTCGCCGGGCCGTCGATCATCGGCGTGATCAAATAGGCGACCGGCAGCTTCACCGCGGCCTTGCTCTTTCTCGCTGGCGCGATGGCGCTCGGCGGCGCGATCGCCCTACTGTTCGGCCGGACCGCGCGTGCTGGAGCGAGTCCTTCGCCCGCAATTCCCCGCGCAGGCGAGTAACTACGGTTCACTGGGATCAGGCGACGCGGGCGGGAGTTCGTTTGCGCTTTGCTTCGCTTTTGGCGGCTGGCTTGCCCTTGCTTTCGTGCGCGCCGCCCGTTGCTCCCCACTGAAGCTCGCCCCTAGCTGCAGAGAGGCAGATCTCGACGGCCTCCGACAGAGAGGTCGCGTAAGCGTCGGCATCGGTGGTCGCAAGCAGCGCCTTGACCGAAGGCGATTCCGGCGCCTCTGCCCAAAAGCAGACAAGGATCGGCGTGCCCTCAGGCAAGATGCGCCTCAAGCGCCGCACGAGATAGCGAATATGCGCGGGGCCAGTGCCGAGGCCGAGATAGGAGAGCGCGATCAGCTTAGCCTTCGTATTGGCGAGCGAGGTGATGTGTCCCGCCGAGATCGCTTTGGGTCCGAGCGAGCTCGCGCCTATTCCTCTCTTCTTCAGCACCTCCGCCAGCACATCGGCGGCTGCTTCGTCGAGAACGTTGCGTCCGCCGATGCACAGGACAGGCTCATCGACAACCCATCCTGGCGCGAGCTCCGAGCGGTCGATGACGGGCAAGTTTCCGTTCTCGTCGGCTTCTTCGTCCTCTTCATTACTGGCGGGGTGAAGCGAGGCAAATCCGGCCACGCCTTCTTTTTCCGCTTTCTCGTGTTTCTTGCGCAGCTTGGCGAACCAGCTTCGCGGCTCGAAATCAGCGAGATTGTCGAGCATCTCTTTTACTGTAACGCACACCTTCTTGGCCTTATCGCTGTCGAGACTGTGACGGCGGGCGTCGTATTCGGCAAGCTTCAGTCCGCTGAGCACCACGCTATCGAGATAGGACACAAGGCTCTGCTCCTTGAGCGCAAGCTCGGCCTGGTAGGTGGCCTCGGCGGCGTCACCGGTGAGTGCGCGCTGATAAAAGCTCTGCTCAGGCGTCAGCGCAGGCTGATCGCCGAGCAGCACTTCGAAGAACTCAAGTCCCTCGACATGACGCCCGAGCACGGCGAGGCAAACCGTGATGGGCATGGCAAGAAGCAGCCCGAGGGGCCCCCACAGCCAGGTCCAGAAGATGGTAGAAGCAACCACGGCAATTGGTGTCACTCCCGTGCCGTGGCCAAACACCAGTGGTTCCACCACTTGCCCCATGACCAGCTCTGAGACGACGTAGAGCGCTAGCGTCATCAGAAAAACCGACCAGTCGGGATAGACGACTGCGGCAACGAGCAACGGCGGAAGCGCGGCGATATAGGAGCCGATGAAGGGCACGAAACGCATGAGCCCTGCGAGCACGCCCCACACGATCGGCGTCGGGATGCCGATCAGCCACAGCGCAACGGTGATGAAGACGCCATAAGCCGAATTGATCAGAACTTGCCGGAGGAAATAGTGGCTAAGGCGGTCGGCGGCGTCGGTGATGGTCGAGGTGGCGCGCTGCAAGTCTGAGGCGCCGAGCAATCGGATCAGCCGATCGCGCAGATCCTCGCGCTGAAGCAGGATGAACACCACGAACAGAAGCACGATGCCGGCGGTGGCGAGTGGCGGCAACAGCGTGCCGGCGATTCCTTGATAGATTTCGAAGGGCGTGGGTGGAGGGTTGCGGACTTCGACAGGAACCGGCTGCTTCCCCTGGTCGACCTGTTGTGGCGGCGCTGGCTCGACTCCGACCGAGGTGTCTGGCGGCGGATTGGAAAATGTCTGCTCCAGCTGTCCGAGCGCAGTGGCAGCTCTTTTGATGAGCGGCGCTCCGGCTATCGCGTTGCTGAGGTCGCCAACCTTCTTGGTGAGGACGGTCTGGAATTTCGGTAGCTCGCCGGCAAGCTGCGTCACCTGCGCTGACAACAGCCAGCCGATGACGAAGATGACCAGGAACGCCGCGCCGACAACGAGGCCGACCGCGAGAATGCGCGGCACCTTGATCCGCCTGAGCAGGAGGAGCGGCGGCGTGAGCACGAAGCTCAACAGAATGGCCAGCGCGAGCGGGACAAGGATCTCGCGCCCGAAATAGAGAGCGCCGATGACGATGGTGGCGATCAGCAGCCCTTGCAGGGTCGCCGTTCGCGCCTCGGATGGGGTCGAGAGTAAGGGCAGCGGCGAACGGGGCGGCACGTCGGGGTCTCCCGGCACGCCAAGACGCCAAGAACTCCGTTGACGCTGCGGTCGGCGCTTGGCTCCTGACTGAGTGACGCCTTAACCGATTGGCAGAACTAAGGTTCCTTTGTGAGGCCCTCTATCTCAACGCAGCCTTGAGGATAGTGGTGTTGGCCGAGACGTCGGTCATCGGCTGCTTGGTTCCTTCCATCTCGATAGTCGACACTTCGCCTTTGGCCGATTCCACCGCCTGCTTGAGATCGACCATGTGGATCGACTGGTCTTCGTACGTGCGGAAATACCAACGGAGATTCTTAAGATCGGCGACGCTGGTCCATTCGGTGATCTCGTTGACCGGCTGGCCGACCGCAGCGTTCACAACAGGCCCTCGGGGATGTCGAACTGATTGAGGATGTGGAAGGCCGCGAGCACGGCCTCATCGGCCGTCTTGTTCGGGGCGGCTGACTGGCTGAATACGACGGCGCGCACGAAACGCGAAGGCGGCGTGAAGTCGCCGGGCAGACCGAGCAGCCCTGCGCCGGAGCCGAAGGCGGCAATAGAGATGGGTCCGACCTTGATGGAACCGACATCCTTCACCGACAGGTTGGTAGAGGCTCGCCCCGGCGCGATTTTGCGGCAATCTTGCTCTGGAGGGATAGGCAGGTCCAGCGCTACACGGGCACGACCGGAGGCGGGGTCCAGTGCCCTTCGGCAATCTCCTCGAGCGGCCAGTAGGCGCGGATATAGAGCGAGAATTCGTCCGCCGGGGCGGGCAGCCAGTTCGACAGCCTGTCGTCGCCGGGCCGCTCGTTCTGCACGTAGATGACGAGCGAGCCGTCGGCCTCGAAGCGTAAGCCCTTGCTCTTGGTGCCGAGTGAGAAGCGGTTAAGCGCGTTCGGCGCGAAGAAGTGCTGACGGTTATAGAGTGTAATCGACCAGAAGCCTTTGACCGGCGGAACTTGCTTGAAGGTGATCGTATAGCGCTGGGCTCCGGTGAGCCGCACGCCGCGTCTGTCGAGGTCCAGATAGAAATAGCGCGTCTCGCGTACGCGGTTGATGAAGGTATTCGACTTCGCAACCGCTGTGCGCGTGTAATAGTCGGTGCCGAACTCGGCGCTGTTGATCACCGTGGTCCAATTGTCGGGCAGCGAAATACCGAAATTGCGAAACTGGAGGAGAGGCTTGACCAGCGTCTCGTTGGCTTCCGCCGCGGCGTCCTTCAGCG